>DAIOGM010000367.1:0-5082 GCA_036745215.1 Gemmataceae bacterium | reverse complement strand
TTAACCGACCGCGCCGGACCCGTTCGCCAGCAACCCGAGCGCCGTCACGGCAGCCAGACCCAAGAGCGGCAACAGCGCCACCCAGTTTACGACTGCGGAGGTCCGTATTTCGTCAGGCTTTCCAGTGACGTGCCAGGGCCACGCCACGCGCGGGAACGCGAGCGCCAGCAAAACGACCTCCGCGACGGGGAAGCACGCAATCACCCGTCCGAACATGCCGATCACCGGCGCCGAACGACCATCCGTCAGAACATAGCCGGCCAGCTCGCGAGCCAACCACCGCGCAAACATGATCAGCATCATGCCGGATGCGTGGCGGTTCGGCACGGCTGACACGCCGGTGAGCCAGTACACCGCGGGCGCGAGCAGCATGAGCGCCATGGTGATGAACGTCATCCAGAATGCGATCAACTCCATGAAGAGAACCCGTTGCAACCAGGTCATGCGGGGATTGCGCAAGGGGCCATAGCGATGGAATAAGTGTTGAATTGAGCCGATGGCCCAGCGGCGTTGCTGAGCGATAAACTCGGAAACACCGCGCGGCGCCAGACCGTGGGACAGCTTTTCATTGAGGAAATGGGTTGCGTAGCCGCGCGACAGGCCGGCGAGCGTCAGCGTCACGTCTTCCGCGAGCGTGTCGCCGGGGAAGCCGTTGAGTTCCTCGATCAACGAGAACCGAACGACGAAGCCGGAGCCGATACAGAACGCGGCGCCGTAAGAGTCGCGGCTCGATTGAACCACGCGCATGAAGGCGTTCTGATTCTCGGGGATCGCCCAGGGCGCAAAAAGATTGATGCCCAGGATGTCCGGCGAGCGGAACGTCTGAGGCGTCTGAAGCACTCCGACTTCGTCATGGCACTCCAGGTACGCAACCGCAGTGGTGAGCCAGGTCTCGCATGGCTGATGATCGGCATCGAGAACGCCAAGGTACCGGACCCCATGCGGCAGGCGTTTCAAGGCCGAGTTGAGATTGCCGGCCTTGGCATCCTTGGAGTCCTTTCGGCGTCGATAGCGGATATCCAGGCCAAGGGCTCGAAGGCGCCGACATTTGAGAACCAAGGCCGAGCGCCGCATTCGCTTCTCGGCTCTGGTCTCCGCGTCGTCACCCGGTTTGTATTTCCCGTCATCGCACAGGATGACGATGAGGCGCAGGCACGATTGTGACAGGGCAAAGACGGCGTCCAGCGTGGCGGCGACGACGGCGCCCGGCTCGGAAGCCGTCGGGATCAGCACCGCCACCAATGGCCGGTCGTCCCTGTCGCTCAGGCGCCGAACGCAATCATTGGCTTCCGCGCTACGATCCGTCCGGCAGATCAAGTATCCGGTGCTCAACAGATCGTACCCGAGTCCGAGCAGCTCGAACGCGATGAAGACGACCTGGAAGCTGAAGGCAGCGATTGAAGTCGCATGGTAGCGCCAGGCGTCCAGGCGCCAGATCAGGTAGGCAATCGTTGTCAACGCGAACGCGCCAAAGACCGTGGCCCGCACCAGCGGCGTCCGCCACGGAACGAGAGTCATTACTGCGAGCAAGGCCACGCCAATGGTGGCCAGGATTGCGGAGTCCATGGAATTCTCCTTCACGTACGAGGCTCGTGTTGCGGCGTCACATCGATCAGGGGGTCAACGACAACGTCCAGCGACGTAGCGAAAGCAGCATTTGCATTGCCGGGGATTGCTCGACAATCACAACGTCAACAGGCAACCCAACGGCCAGCCGATCGTGCGGATTTGCCAGAGCGATCTTGACCTCGATGAGGTCCTCCGCTTCCGGCAACAGGAACGGCGTTTCACGTTGATCGGGACGGTAAGGTCGGCACTGGACGACGGTCCCCTCGTGCACGCCGTCCCGGGTTGTCACTTCGGCCCGGCTGCCGATCGGTACGGCGGCATACCGCCGCGTGAACAACGCGGCGACATGAATTTGTGCGTCGCGAACTTCGACGATCGTTTCGCCCGCGCGAACATATTCGCGGGATTGGCGGTTGACTCGATTCACCACACAATCGCAAGGAGCCGTCAGCTTCGCCCGGGCGCGGCCCGCGGCCACCGCTTTCTCCTCGTCGCGAAGACGATTGAGTGCAGGGCCGATGGTTTCGGCTTCGTCGATGCGCATCTTGAGAACTGCAATTTGCAAGCGCAATTCTTCCGAACGCCAAATCAGTTCCGGACGATGCGACAACACATGCCAGACGGGATTGCCTGCCAGTTCACGCGTGGTGTCCACGTGAAGCTTGCTGGCAGAAACTTCGTGGCGCGCAAGGGATTCGTTTGCCTTATCGTTTAGAGCGTCCATTTTGGAAATGGCACGGGCGGACTGCAGCGACGTCGCCATACGAGCGCGGACCTGGTTCGCCTCGACCAGGACATGGGCGTTGGCGAGCTTGAGCTCGGAGGTTTCCAGCTCGGCGCCGAGTTTCCGCTTGACGTGAGCCAGGTAATCCGCGAGCGCGCGATCCTTTTCGGCGACAAGGGCCTCGCAAACTTGCAATTCGCGGCGGAGGCGAGCCAGCAGAGCGGCGCTTTCGGCATCGCGAAGTTCCAGATCGCGTAGGCGCTGGTCATCGGCCAGCGGATCTTCCACCGTCGCAAGGACCTGACCGGCCTGCACCTTTGTCGCCACAGGCGCCGCGACAACGACAATGCCGTTGCTGGGTGACTGCACGCGAATGATCTGGCTATCGACGACTGCGTCCCGCGCCACGGGCACGATCAGTGGAGGGACGAGCCGAGCGCCGATGACAATCAACAAAGCCGCGCTGAGCGACCATTTCAACAGCCGACGCAACAGAATGCGGGACATAGCAAACTCCTTGCTCGCGTGCCGAGTTGCTCCTTGCGTTTCGCGCAAGAAGCGGCTAGTCTCTTTCAAGTACTGTGGCGCCGAGTCGGCGCACGCGCGGCATCCGGATTTTTTCGAACATGTCCACGCCCACCATCGACGAATTGGCTAAGAAGGCTTTTGGTGAGCAAGATCCAATCGCGTGGCGTCAGCTACATGAAACGACGACCGCTATTTTCTTTTCCAAACTTCGTCATCGCGGGGCGACGACTGCCGTTGCCGAGGATTTGATTCAGGAGATGTGGGTGCGCATTCTGCCGAACTACGACTCCGCTAGACCGTTTCTTCCATTCGCCATGGTCATTCTCAACCACGTGCTGTTTGACTGGCTTCGGGCGCAACGGCAATTTGACCGGGCGTTTGAAATTTTGAAAACTTGGTCTCGTCACGCTTCGCCTTCAGACAATGGGGCCGAGACGGCGGAACTAGCGGAGCGCCTCGATCGATGCGTGAACCAACTCCCGGACGAGCAGAAGGAGGTCTTCCGCTTGCATGTCCGCGACGAACTCACGTATGAATCCATTGCGCAGCGTCTGGGAAAGACGGAGCCTCAGATACGGGGCATGGGCGTCAGAGCCAAATCCAGCGTGTTAAAGTGCCTGGGTATGAGATAATGGCGGAAATTTGGCGAGCGCTAACTCGAATCGAACGTACTTAGTCATAAGAACTCCCGGCGGGGTCCAGGACTTAATCATGATGGGCACATGCCCTGATCAAGACGCGTTGATTGCCTTCGTGGCTGAACACGAAGTCCCCGTGGACGTGCGTGCGCACATCGACGCATGCCCGACGTGCCAGGGGAACGTCGAAAAGCTCAAGAGCGTGCTCGGCTTGGCCGGTTTCTTCGCGGACGAAGGACCCACCGCGGTTGCGCAGCCAATTCCGGCCGCCATGTCCGAGCGGATTTTCACCAAAGCGAATGCCGCGTGGTTGCGGCGTCATGAGGAGGAAGCCGCGGTTGCGCGCCGGCGCTACTACTCGCGTTCGGTTGCCACCGTCGTCGCCGCGGTGCTGATTCAATGGATCGTCTCGTGGCTAATCTTGTCGTTGCCGGCCCGAGCGGCTTTGGCGCGGCTCGATTGGTGGGCCTCGCTGTCGCAGGTCCTCCTGGTGACCGGCGGCTGCGTCCTCGTTTGTTTCGTCGTCGTCCAGTGGCAACGTGCCACCGTCAAGTCCTGGCGCAGCGTGCTGTTGACGTGCGCGGTGGTCGTGTCGCTTGGCTCCTCCCTGGGGTTCGCGCGGATGCAGCGCGAACACATTCGCGAGGGGCTGAATGAAATGTTCCTGGATCATCGGTGGGTGGCGTTTGATCCGAGACAGTTCAATCCGTACCCGGGCAAGGAACGCATGCCAACCGTCGAGGAACTTGAAAACGACCTGCGACTCTTGCGCGATGAGAAAAGCGGCGCCGGCTTCGATGCTTTGATCACCTTCAAGGCCAACGGCACATTTGCCGAAATCCCGCGCCTGGCCAAGAAAAAAGAGGTCGGCTTCAAGAAAGTAATAATGGGCGTCTACGTAAACTCCGACAAGGACGGGAATCCGCAAAAGCCGATCGAGCAAATGCAGGCCGCCATTGCCGCGAGCCCGTGGGTTGACGGTTATTGCCTGGGCCACAACACGACAACGCGGCTCGACATCGAGCACCTGCGGCAATGGATGGCAGAGCTGCGGCAGGCCACCGGGAAACCGGTCACGACGACGGCGCCGCTGGTCAGCTATTTGGGTGAACGCGGACGACCGCTCAGAGAAATCGGCGATTGGTATTTTCCAGACGTCCGAGGCTCATGGGTCTACGGAGCGCCGCCCGAAGAGCTCATCGAGGAATTACATCAGGCCGTTCGCGATGTGACAACGTTGCCCAGCGATCGGCCCGTATTATTGAAAATGATCAGTTGTCCCGCCGCTCCGGAGCCACGTTTCACGCCGAAGGGTCAGGCCGATTTCTACACGTGGGTGGCACGCGATCTCTATTTGCCGCCGGGCGTGTTTCTCTCGTACTACAACGGTTTCGATTTGCCCTGGATGAGCTTTGACGACCATCCCGCGGAGTGGTCGCCCGGCCAGCAATACGTCGGCTTCTTCACGGCAACGGGTGAAGCGCGCCCCTCGGTGGAAGTGGTTCGCAAAGGCTTTCCGGTGCAGCGTCGGCCCTAAATTAGACCAACGAGCCCCGGCGAGCCGAGCTCCGTAACAGTACTTTCAGCTGCCATTAGTTTGGATTTTAGCTGTTTTACCCGTGA
>DAIOGM010000366.1:0-7629 GCA_036745215.1 Gemmataceae bacterium | reverse complement strand
TTGGTAATAGATAGGGCTCTGCCTGGGACGCAACTGCCGCGAGGCTCTGCCTCGCCGTCCCGCGCTACCGAGTTGTGCCTGCCGCAAAGACGCGAGGCAGAGCCTCGCAAGCAGTGCGGTCCCAGGCAGAGCCTGGGACCGAGGTTGTACGACCGCTTGCGGTTTCGCGCACACGGGGCGCCGCGCGAGCGCGAAGCCGCAAGCGCCAAACATCTACCGAACAGTATTGCGATACGCCCGATCCGCGACCTCCGCGACCTCGTTGCGTCGCGTCGTCGTCACCGCGCGTTCCTCGACCGGGACGGCGGGATTCGCTTCGGGCGCGTGGCCCTTGGCGTCCTGCTTTTTCAATTCATCGCGAATGTACTCAACTGCGGTGTCGAGCACCTTGTCGCGGAATTCCTTCTTCTCTTTCTTCTCGCCGTCCGGCGCCTTCTCGCCGTTGCGTCTGAGGATGTCGCGATCACGCCGCCATTTAAAGTACTCGATGCGCTCTTCATCGCTCAGCTTGACCTCATAACCCTTGCTCGGCTTGACGCCCCATTCGTCCTCTTCCTTCGCGTCGGGGAAGCGGTGAATGTTTCGGCCGCTCGGTCGCCAGTAGCTGGCGGTCGTTATCTTGAGGGCGGTGTTGCCTTCCTCCATCTCGATGAGATTCTGCACGCTGCCTTTGCCGAAGCTGCGTTCGCCGACGATGATGGCGCGAGCGTGATCCTGCAACGCGGCGGCGACGATTTCACTGGCGGACGCGCTGTAGCGATTGATGAGGATGGCCATGGGGTAAAAGGTGCCGGGCTTCATGTCGCCTTTAAGGCGGGCGTTGAAGACTTCTTCGACCTGGTTGCCGCGTCCCTTGGTGGTGACGACGTTTTTGCCGCCCGGAAGGAACATGGACGAGACTTCGACAGCCGCTCGCAACAGGCCGCCGGGGTTGTTGCGCAGATCGACGACGAGCCCTTTCATGCCGGCTTTCTGCAAGCCATCGACGACGCGCGTCAGTTCCTGGACGGTGGTTTCCGTAAACGCGTTGACGCGGATGTACGCGATTTTTGAATCGGGATCGACCCAGAAATGCCATTCCTTGAGGTTAATCTTGTCGCGCGTGTCGCCCATGACGCTTTCGACCTTGATCTCGGCGCGCGTCATCTTGATGTCGCTCGGCTGCTTGGCGCCTTCGTGGACGACGGTCAACGTGACGTCGGTGCCGGGGTCGCCTTGAATGGACTCGACGACTTTTTTGAGGTTCCACGTCTCCATCGATTTGCCGTCCACTTTGACGATTACGTCGCCGGCCATGACGCCGGCTTCATACGCGGGCGTGCCGGCGATGGGGCTTTCGACGAGGAAATTGCCGGAGCGCGGATCGATGCCCAGGCGAATGCCGACGCCGCCGAACTTGCCGCGGCTCGCCTGGCGAAATTGCTTGTATTCATCGGCGCCGATGAAGCCGGAGTGCGGATCGAGCTTTTCGAGGCCGCCATTGATCATGTGCTCGACCAGCTCGCGCATCTTGTCCTGGTCGAGCTCTTTAACGTATTTCTTTTGCACCTCGTCGAGCACATCGACGAGGAGCCTCATGTTCTCGTGTTTTTTCTGCAGGGCGGTTGGATTGGTCGGAGCGCTATAGGTGATCGAGATGCCGAGCACCGCGGCCCCGGTGATGCCGATGAGCCAAGAAAGATTCCAGCGTG
Source organism: Gemmataceae bacterium (assembly GCA_036745215.1). GTDB lineage: Bacteria > Planctomycetota > Planctomycetia > Gemmatales > Gemmataceae > SIAQ01. Next base: position 5,938 of record DAIOGM010000366.1, on the reverse strand, counting down.
ACATGACTGCTTCCTCTGCATTCTAATGGACAAACCAACGCTTTGAAAATTATAGCTCGAAAGGCGAATTGAAATCGAGAGCAGTTTCGCTTACCCGATGATCACGCGCGGCTGCTTCGCCGGGTCCGGCTCCGCGTCGAGGATCAACTCGCGCACCATCCACGGCACGTTGCCCTCGCCGAAGAGCAGGAAGCTCAAGTTCGCCGCCATCGGGCTCTGGTCGGACCAGCCGAAATGAATCTCCGGCGGCCTGCCGACATTCGATAATTCCAGGGCGATGGCCGCGATCGTGTGCGCAATGGAAGCGCAACGGCGAATCTTCAAGATGAAGACGCCTTCCTCCTGTTTCACTTCCATGAGCGGCGTCTGATAAAACTCGCTGGCGTCTCCCAGATGCGCTTCGATAAATACGACCGGGACCTCCGGGCCGAGGCGATGCTCCTTACGGATCGACTCTTCCTTCTCGCGCAAGCTTCGGCCGCCGGGGCGGTGCGGTACGAGCACGGGGAATTCGAGCATCTTCATGCTGTCCCAGAGAAAGCGCGATTGCGTATCGACGAAATCGAGACCTTGCGAGCGCTTTTCCTTGCTGCGCATGAAACGCGAAACGATCGACGAAATCACAATCGCCACGATGAACCAAATCGCGATCAGCAAGCCGTCCGGCTTTTCAATGATGTTCGCCAGCGTCGTGTAAATGAACACGGCCGTGATCAACGCAAACGGCGCGACGAGAAAGCTGCGCGCACGCCAGCGATCGACGAGCGTGGCGATGCAGGCGCTCGACATCAAAACGAGCACGCCGGTCGCGTAGGCGGCGCCTTGGGCTTCGACCGATGCGTTGAACCACCACGTGACGAAGAGATTGACAGCGGTGAAAAGAAAGACGAGCGGCCGAATCGCCCGCGCCCAATCGGGGGCCATGCCGTAGCGCGGCAAATACTGCGGCACGAGATTGAGCAAGCCGGCCATGGCGCTGGCGCCGGCGAACCAGAGAATGACGACCGTGCTGATGTCGTAAATCGTGCCGAAGACGCCTCCGAAGAGCGGATTGATGACGTTGCCTTCCTTGAGATCGATGAGCTTCTCGCCATGCGCCAGATACGCCAGGGCGCGATCGTGTGCCGCCCCGCCCTTCGCCAAGGTGGCCGGGTTGATCAGCGTGCTCGTCACCAGCGACGAGCCGAGCAAGAACAGCGACATGATCACGGCCGCCGTGATGAGCAGCTTGCGAGCGTTGACGATTCGGCCATGCGGGTTGTCGTGCGTATCGTCCGCGTTTCCCTTGATGAGCGGCATGACCGCGACGCCCGTCTCGAAGCCGGAGAGGCCGAGGGCGAGTTTGGGAAAAAACAGGGCACAAACGAACGCGATGTACAGCGGCGTCGGCGGCGACGTCGTTTCGTATTCGAAATGCCAATGTCCCGCATACACCTGCTCGAGCCAGCGATCGACGTATTCTTGATGCTGCCACAGATACGCGACACTGCTGCCGATGACGAACAGATTCAGCACCAGATAGACGCCGACGATGCCGACCGCCAGACCGATGACCTCTTTGAAGCCGCGCATGAACATCGCGCCGAGCATCACCAGCAGGAACATGGTGATGGCCATCTGAATTCGGCCGTCCTTGAGTTGATCTCCTAATAGTGGATTCTTGATGATGTGAGCGGCCGCGTCGGCGGCGGACAGGGTCTTCGTGATGACGAAATCCGTGGCAGCGAAGCCCAGCAGCACCAGCACGAGGAACTTGCCGCCCCAGCCGTGCAGGAGCTTTTCCAGCATCGCGATCGAACCCTGACCGTGCGGCGATTGGGACGCGACATATGAATAGACCGGCAGCGCGCCGAACAACGTGACCGCCACCAGGATAACGGTCGCGAACGGCGTCAACAGTCCGGTCGCTTCAAATGCGATCGACGGTTGGTAGCCGAGCGTGCTGAAGTAATCGACGCCGGTCAAGCACATGACCCAAAGCCAAAAGCTTTTGTGATGGCCATGCCCGGCTGATGCAGCCAGTTGCGATGAGTCATTCATAAAGGATGGGCGCGTGGGGTGTGGGATTTGCTTTCCCAGCCGGACATCTTACCAGATGGAGGTTCGAAAGCCAGGGTTGAGCGAGGCTAGCTTGCTATTCAAGTCATTCGTTTAAAAAATGAGGGCATTCTTATCAAAACGCGCCCCATTCATTTCACTTTTGGACAGGTTCTTTTCAAATTGGACCCCGTTCTTTTCAAAAACCACCCCATTCTTTTCATTTGGGAAGGCGTTGTTTTCAGTGCGGACCCCATTCTTTTCATTTTTAGGTGCGTTCTTCTCACAAAAATCGCTTGGATTTCGCGCCTTTTCTGCATGCATTTCACGTGTTGGTTTCTGCGTATTTGCTGACTAAATGAGCGCAACCTCAATCCCCAGTGTAACATCCGTGCATGGTATAAACGTCGGCGAGGCTTCTCCGCGTCTTCTGCGCCTCGCCGTTACCAAACGGCTTGAAACGGGAGGCGCCGACGAGGCGGAGAATGAAATGCGTCAATTTACAACGACTTTGCCGAATTTGCGGGTTCTCCGGTTTGAATCGACGTTGCATGCAGGGGCGAATTTTTCTTGGCCGGGTCGGAGCTTTGGATTCCGACAGGAATGAGGATATTGCCGATCTGAACTTGCAAGACCGCCCAACATGGACGTTACGGGCGACGGATGAATTCGAGCGCCTGCGCTGGGCATCATCAGACTCACGGAGGAGAATGCGATGAGGACCTGGATTACACGCGTCGTCGTGTTAGGTTTGGCGGCTGTGCCGACTTCGGTTTGGGCCCAGTATCCGCCTGGTTATTATCCGACGCAACCGCCGGTGTATCAACCGGTTCCGACCTATTCGAAGAGCCCGGCCACTTACGGGCTTTATCCCGATGTAATCATTGAGACGCCGCAATCGACGAAGCGGCGTCCCGAGCAAGCGCCGGTCGTCGTCGCCAGTCCGCGGCCGGTGGCGCCTACGGCGCCGCCGCTTACCTCGACGAACATTATCCTGACCCAAGCGACCGCGAAGCCGAGCAACACCACCACGGTCCCCGCGACGCCCAAAACCGCTCCGGTCATCACGACCACGACGCCGGATTCATTGCCCGTCACCAAGACGACGGAACGATTGGAACTTCCGCCGGCGAAAGTAACGCCGGAAAAGGAAGCCGTGCCCGTCAACAACAAACGATCCGTCCTCGGCGCCTACCTGTCCACGAACGGCTCCGAGGCGACCCAGTCAGAACCGGCGTCTTCGACTTCGAGCAGCGCCGAAACCTGCGTCGGGCCGAACTGTGACGGGCACGGCCGGCGTGGGCGGATGGTGGGTTTCATCGATTACCTTTATTGGAATGTGCACGGCGTTGACGTTCCGTACGCTCAGGCGTTCGACGGCGTCATTCCGGTCCTGGCCGCTCCGCGCGGTCAAGTCGCCGTGGCGAGCCCCAAGTACAATAGCGGTTTCCGCGTCGGCGGCGGCTTTGTCTCCGGCGACAATGACTGCGGCCTCTACGGCACCTTTACCTACTTCCGCACCGACCGCAGCGATCAAACCACCGCTCCCGATCCGTTCGTTCTGCAAAACTTCCTGGCGTTCCCCAATACCGCGACCGCGGCCGTGGACAGCCTGACCGCCAGCATTGATTACCGCATCCTGCTCATGATGGCCGACATCGATTTCAAGGCCGCCCTCGTCAATCGCGAACGCTTGATCCTGAACATGCTCGCCGGCGGCCGATTCGCTCACCTCGATCAAAACCTGGAAGCGACCTATCTTATCACCGGCACCACCACGGTGACCTCGGACATCGAATTCGACGGCTTCGGCCCCCGCTTCGGCCTCGACGGCCAGTATCAAATCTGCGGCGGCTTTTATGGTTACGGTCAGAGCGTCGTCAACGTCCTGTTCGGCCAGTTCCGCGCCAATGCCGAGCAGCAGAACGTGTTCACCGGCCTGATCGGCTCCACGGGCATCACCGCCAATCGGGTTGTGCCGATCCTGGAGTTGGAAATCGGCGCCGGCTGGCAGAGTCCGGGCGGCGCCTTCCGCGTCTCCGGCGGCTACTACGTCGGCGCGTGGTTCAACACGATGACGATGACCTCGCTCTCCAACGGCATCGGCGGCACGAACTTCACTACCAATAGTGACAATTTCCGCGACACCATGACGTTCGACGGCCTCGTGCTCCGCTTCGAACTCCGTTATTAAGAGTTGGCGGACAGGAATGTTCAGCTAGCTGGAATCACGTAGGACGGACATTCTTGTCCGTCCTTTTTGTTTTCTCATTTCCCTGGCGCCGCCTGAGCGTGTCTCTCAATTCCCTGCGTCCCAGGCTCTGAGCCTGGGAACGAGGGCGTTTTTTTTGCTCCAGCGCGAATTATTTTGCGAAGTCAGAAGCCCGAATTTCGGAAGGCCAACTCAGGTCAATTCCTTAATTGTTTTAATCTAAGGCATACCACCAGGTCCGGTTTGGCGCGACGCGCCGATGCCGCCGCGTTCTGCGCAAGATACGCAAGGAAAAACGGTCAGCTGCATGCAGCTGGAACCCAGCTGGATTGTCCATGGAGAGCGCAGTTACGAGTCGGAGTGGAAACGTTACAATCCGAATATCGTGCATAATCGGCAAATCTGACAAATAACAAAAAGTCAAATGGTTTTAACATTTTTCTTGACAAGTCGATTCAGTATCCTTATTTTCCTCTTTACTCGTTTTGCCCAGATTCCATCCGATAGCGATTGTTCTGGATGGACGGATGTGGAGCAGGGTTTGGAACATCCCTTCGGGTCGCATTAATGAGGGGGCAATCTCAAGCGGCCTGATTCACGACAGGACGGTCAGCCTGACGCTTCCGCCTTTTTTGGCAGTCAATGCCTAAGAGTTAGGCAAAACTCCCAAGTTTAAACGCCCGGTTACGAGTCCGCGCGCCTGAGGTTGCAGCTGCGCGCCGTGCTTCGCTCTGAATTCTTCATGAGGATACTTCCATGTGGGCCAAAAGCTTCCGCAAGTGGTTTTCCCGTCGTCGCCAGCGTCCGATTCAAAATCCGAAAAGGTCTGAACGCACTCAGGTCAAGCTGGCGCTGGAGCGGCTGGAAGACCGGCTGGCGCCGGCCATCGCGTATGTCGTGCCGCCCGCGACTGCTGGCAACCAGGCCTGGGGCGGTGCGCTCGGCATGGATTTTGTCACCAACGCGCCGGTGTCGATCAGTCAATTTGGCGTGTTCGATGACGATTCCGACGGGATCGTCGCCGGCACCATCCTGTCGGTACGGCTCTACGACACGACGACCACGTTGCAGGTTGGGACGACGATCACCTTCGACAACGCCAGCCCGGGCACGCTGGTCGGCGGCAGCCGCTTCAAGCCACTGGGTGCGCCCATCAATCTCCCCGCGGGCTTCACGGGCACCATCGTTGCGGACGGCTTCAACGGCAACGACTTAAACGGCAATTCGACGACTCCACCTTGGACCACCGACAGCGGCGGCGGCTTCCTGAGCTTCGTCGGCTCCGCCCGGTTCGATGGCAGCGCCGGCGTGTTCCCGGCCACTCCAGACGGCGGCCCGGCCAACCGCTATGCCGCAGGCACGTTCGAATTCGTGTCGGCGGCGATGCTCTACGTGGATCAGAGCCCCGTCCTCGGGCCGGGGGCCAACGACGACAGCTTCACCCCCACCGGCGGCAATCAGACCACCACCGGCGGTCTGGAGCTCGGAACAAATCTCTTCACGACCATCGGCGCCGCCCTCGCCGCCGCCGGCCCCGGTAACGTCATCAACGTCGCCGAAGGCACCTACGCCGAGCAGATGGACACCATCGGCAAGCCTGGCCTCATTTTCCGCGGCAACTGGTTCAACACCGACGGCCGAAGCGTCTCGCGCGGCGTCAACGAAACGGTGGCGACCGGGGTCGGCAAC
>DAIOGM010000365.1:0-7645 GCA_036745215.1 Gemmataceae bacterium | reverse complement strand
TTGGGATGCTGCCCCTTCGGGGCAAATGCATTGCGTTTTCACACCGCTTGGAACTGCTGAATGAAGCCAAACATCATCACGCGGAGCGTGATGACTACATTGCGGCCTTGAGGAGGGCCGCAGCTTTTTTGCGCAAGGGCTCGTAGGTCGCCTTGTCGGCCGCCAGCGCTCGCAGCGATTTCATGATGTCGCCGCGCCGGGCATAGCGTTCGGGGCCGATGCGTTCGAGGGCGTCGGCGGCCATCATGCGGCCGTCGCCTTTGCCGCGGTCCTCGACGCCGGTTTTGCCCCCCTTGATTTCGCTGCCGACGCCGCCGACGCCGCTGACCGTGCGTTCGAAGAGCTTGATGGAATCGTCCTTGAGAAAGGCCGCGAGCACATCGAGCGTGGCGTCGGGCGCCTGGGATTGCCACACCATGCCGAGCATGTACGCGGCATCATAGCGCAACATTTGTTCTTCCTTCGCGAGCGGTTCGGTCAGGATGCGCGTAAAGGTCTCTTTCGGGCCTTTCATCTTTCGAAGATTTTCGCCATGCACGCGCAGCGCCCACATGACGCGTTCGCGAACCCGGACTTCTTGGCGCGGATCGCCGACGACCGCGACGAGCGCCGGCGCGGCGGCGGTGGCCGCGGGGACGTCGCCGATCTTCGCCAGCGCCGTGGCGCTGACGATGCGCACCGGGATCGCCTCGCTGCCGTCCTGCAGTTTCTTGACCAGGAGCGGCACGGCCGATTCCGCCGCGCCCTTCATGCCGCCCAGCGCGAGGGCGGCGGATTCGCGCATCTTCGCGGCCGGATCGTCGCGCAGGACCGCGATCAGGTGCGGCACCGCCTTTGCCGCGTTGGGGCCGAGGCTATGGATGGCCACGACCGATTGCCAACGCACGTCTTCGTCGCCGTTCTTGATCGCTTCCAGCAGCACCGGCAACGCCTTGGACGCTTCCTCGCCGCCGATATTGCTGAGCGCCAGCGCGGCGTTGCGGCGATTCTCCAGGTCGCGGTCTTCCATCGCAGTCAAAAGGGATGGAATCGCGTCCTTGTCGCTCGGATCGACGATCTGCACCAGCACGCTCAACACGGCGCGGCGCGCTTCGGAGTTGTTGTCGCGGCACAAGGGGAGCAGGTCCTTGAGCAATTCCCGCACTCGATCCGCGTCCTCCATCATCAACAAGGCGCTGGCCGCGTCGCGCTTGACGAACGAATCGTTATCGTGCAGTGCGCGTTTCAAAAGAGGCAACGCGTCGAGCCCGTGCCGGCCCATCGCCCAGGCCGCGTTTTGCCGCACCACGGCCTCGGAATCGCCAAGCGCGGTCTCGAGCGCCTTGAGCGTCGCGGGGGATTCCTTCTTCAAACAGCCCAGCGCGAACACGGCGCTGCGGCGCACCTGCGTGTCGGCGTCCGCCAGGGCGCCGATGAAAAGCGGTTCCAGGTCGCCGTCTTTTTTCGCATTCGCGTATTCGCGGCAAATCTCGCCCATCGCATGGACGAGCGCCTCTTTCACCCTGGCGTCCTTCTCCCGGGCGTACGCGATCTTCATTGCGGGCAACGCAGGAGCGCCGCGATAACCCAATTTGCCCAGGGCGAACGCGGCGCTGCGCCGGCTGCCGGCGTCGCCTTGGTTTTGAAGCTGCGTCACCCAGTCGCCGGCGTTTTTGCCGAGGAAGGTCTTGTCCTGGGCGTGGACTGAACCTACCGGGATGATAACGGCGCACGATGCGAGGAGGAGGTGGCGGATCATGATGGTATGTCCAGCGTGAGATTTGATGAACGATCGTAGCGACAAGCGGCTCGCTTGTCGCTTTGCCGAACCGGGACAAGCGAGCCGCTTGTCCCTACGGGGGCTTTGCAACGCAACTGAACCACAGAGACACAGAGGCACAGAGAAAGGCAGGATAGGTAAGAAAAATCCCGCGTCTCACTTCCCCATTTTCTCTTCTCTGTGTCTCTGTGCCTCTGTGGTTCAAATGCGTTGCAAAGCCCCCTACGGGGTTTTCTTGTCGGACTTGTCTTTCTTCTCGCGTCCCTTCAGCAGTTCCAAATTGTCAACGGCGTTCTCGGCGACCTCCTTGAGCGCTTCCGGGGCCTTCTTGTCTTCCATGAGCAGCTTGAGGCGCGGGATGGCGTCGTAGGCGCGCATATGGACGAGCGTTTCGATGGCGGGCCCGGCTACATTCAATTCCTTATCATCGATGGCGTCGAGCACCGCCTGGTACGCGAAGGGTCGAGCCTTGTCCTGACACATCGCAATGACCTTCAATGCCTCCACGCGCACTTGAGCGTCCTTGTGTTTGAGCTTTTGCAAAACCGGGCTGATGTGCTTCTTGTCGATATTATCGGTAACGGTCATGATGGTCGCGTGCACCCAGATGTAGACGATCGGATCCGTCTCCTCCATGGCGCGCTGTTCGAGTTTCTTGAGCGTCAAATCCTTCGGCTGCAGCTTTGGATAGACGTGCTGCTTCAAGTTTACAATCGTGTTCAGGGTCTGCAAGCGCATCTCCTTCTCGGTATGGTCGAGCAAGTTGCGCAGCTCCGGCATCGCGCTGGCCTGGCCGGCGAAGCCGTAGCATTGGACCGCGGCGACACGCACTTCCTTGGCCTTGTCGGCCAACGCGTCCTTCAAGGGAAGCAACGCTTTTTCTTTCGGCCCCACTGCCATGGCTTGCACGGCGGCAAGGCGGACTTCCTTCGCTGGATCGTTCATGGCCTTTTTCAAATCCACGAGCACGGTGTCCTTGCCGAGCACGCCGAGCCCTTGCACGGCGAGGGCGCGAACCACGTAGGATTTTTCGATATCCCGATCGATCGACTTGCGCAGAGCGGCGATGGCCTTGGCGTCGCCGGGGCCCTTTTCGTTGGACGCGAGCGACACCATGACGGGAATCGCTTCCTTGCGCAGCTCCCAGGTGCTGCCGTCGCGCACCAATGGGATCACGTCGTTAAGCAATTCCCGCGCGGGCGTACCCATGTACTGCAAACCCTGAACGGCGCGCTCCTTCATGATGACTTGCGAGTCTTTGAGAAACATCTTGTAGACCGGCAATGCCGCTTTGACGACGCCGGGATCGGGACCTTTGCCCTTGGAGGCATGCAGGAAGTACGTGTTGAGCGCCATGACGCCGTTGACGCGCACGCTCAAATCGAGGGGAGTATTCTTGTGCCGCGCCAGATCGGCAATGATGTCCGGCATCGCTTCTGTGGCCTTGGGTAAACCGAACATCAACATGGCCTTCATCGCCATTTCACGCTTGCTCGGGTCGTCGGACGTTATGTCTTTGCGCCAGGCGTCAAAGGATTTGCCCAGATACTCGGTCGGTTCCGTCGGCTCGGCCTTCGATTCCTTGCCGGGGTCCGTGTCCTTCTTCTTGGTCTCTTGCGATTCGCTGCAGACCACGGTGAACAAGACGACCGCCAGGCTCATGATCCAGTGACGCATAAGAACCTCGTGATTTGCGGGCTTCCCCAATCATTAACGTACCACGAACCCGTGGCCGGGGGCAACGACGATTTTGGTTATCAGGAAGCGCCTTCGCCGGGCTTTGCAACGCATTTGAACCACAGAGGCACAGAGACACAGAGAAGAGAAAATGGGGAAGTGAGACGCGGGATTTTTCTTACCTATCCTGCCTTTCTCTGTGCCTCTGTGTCTCTGTGGTTCAGTTGCGTTGCAAAGCCCCTTCGCCGGGCGCGGGCGGACGTATCATGAAACGTTGATTGGGTGCGCGGCTTGCGCGGCTTTTTTCAATGAAGTCGTGGCATATACGAAAAAAGCCCGACGTGGGAGCGTCGAGCTTTTTCGAACCTTCCGGGAAAGCACTGTGAATTCTGCGACCGCGAGGCACTGCGCGAGCGCTAAACGTAAACAAGTCAAATCAACTGGCGGACCGGACGTCCTGTCGGCACCAGTTCGATCGGCCGGCCGTCTTGCGAGCGGTACCACGTGTTGAGCGGCACGCCCAGGGCATGATAAATCGTCGCGGCGATGTCTTGCGGCCGCACCGGACTATCGACGACGACCTCGGCCTGCGCGTTGGTGGCGCCGACCACCTGACCCATGCGAATGCCGCCGCCGCCCATCGTGGCGACGCCGGCGGTGGACCAGTGATCGCGACCCGCCGACGGATTGACCTTCGGCGTGCGGCCGAAATCGCCGAACCAAACAACCAGGGTGTTTTCCAGCATGCCGCGATCGTGCAGATCTTGCAACAGCGCCGAGTAGCCGCGATCGATGCGCGGCAGCAAGCGATCCTTCAGGCTGCGGAAGTTATTGACGTGCGTATCCCAGCCGCCGTCGGTCACGGTGACGAAATGCACGCCCGACTCAATCAGTCGGCGAGCCAACAAGCACGACTGCCCGAACGAATTGCGGCCATAGTTATCGCGAACACGTTCGGTTTCACGATTGAGATCAAAGGCGTTCTTGGCTCGCGGCGACGTGATCAAGGCGTGAGCGCGTTCGTAGAAGGCGTCGCGCGCCTGCACCGACTGCGTCGCTTCCATGTCGCGTTGATAGCGATCGACTTCTTGCAGCATCGAATAACGGCGTTCGAGGCGGCGGCGATCGCCTTCGTCGGCGATGCTGAGATCGCGCACCCGGAAGGTGGCGGCGCTCGGATCGTCGTGAACTTCGAACGGGTTGTACTGATCGCCCAGAAAGCCGCCGACGCCGCCGTTGAAGCGGCGATCGATGTTGCGCCCCAGCTGGACGAACGGGAACATGCCGTCGCGATAGCCGCGTTCCTTCGCCACCACGGAGCCGAAGCACGGAAACGGCAGCGAGGGATTGAAGCGATGGCCCGTCATCATGATATGATCGGCGACGCCATGGCTGCCGTTCTGCGGATCGTGGCCGCGAATCAGGCTGAGCTTGTCGAACTGTTGCGACAGCATCGGAAAATGCTCGACGATGCGGCAACCGGGAATACGTGTCGGGATCGTGGTGAACTCGCCGCGGATTTCAGCCGACGCGTCCGGCTTGGGATCGAACGTGTCGATATGGCTCGGGCCGCCTTGCATCCACATCAAAATGCAATTGACGTTGCGGCGACTCGGCGCGCCGTCGGCGCCGGGAGACGCTTGAGCTTGCAGCCGAAAGAAATTGGCAAGCGTCAATCCGAATGCCGACAGACCGCCGACGCGAAGGAAGTCGCGGCGCGAATAGCCGGTGCAATCGGACGCGATTTTGCCGAGGTTCAGATCGAGCATTTTGGACTCCGAGGAAAAACCGACGGCGGGATATTCAGGCAGGAGGCAGGCGGGCTGACATTTCTTATCATAAGAGTGACGTTTTCCTGGTGAAAGTCAATAGGAAAAATGTTTTTTCGGCCCGCTTGCCGTTTAGCGCTCGAGTGGCGCCACGCGATCGCGTCGCGTCATTCGAGCGCTAAACGGCAAGCGGGATGAGGGAGTGTTCCATGCGTTTCCCGCTTCGCCTGACCGGCCTCGTCGCCGCGCCGCATACGCCATTCCACGCGGACGGCACGTTGAATCCCAACGCAATATCGGCACAATGCAACCTGCTGCTCGAGTCCGGCGTGCGCGGCGCGTTCATCTGCGGCACCACCGGCGAAAGCTTGTCGCTCACGGTCGCCGAGCGCATGACGATCACGGAAACGTGGCGCGAGGCCGCCGGCGGAAAGTTGCCGCTGGTCGTGCACGTCGGCGCCAATAGCGTCGCCGATGCACGAACACTGGCAACGCACGCCGCCAAATGCAAGGTGGACGCCATCGCCGTGATGGCGCCGAACTTCTTCAAGCCGTCGGTCGAGGATCTGATCGCCTTTTGCGCTCACATCGCCGAGGCCGCCCCGCAGACGCCGCTCTATTACTACGACATTCCGTCCATGACCAACGTGCCGATCCCGACGGCACGATTTCTTGAGCAGGGCGCCAAGTCGATTCCGACGCTGCACGGCATCAAGTTCACGAACAACGATCTGATGTTATTGCAAGAATGTCTGGCCCTGGAATCGTTCGACATCGTCTTCGGCTACGACGAATTGCTGCTCGCGGGGTTATCACTCGGCGTGAAGGGAGCAGTCGGCAGCACGTACAACTTCGCAGCCCCGTTGTATCAACGACTGATCGCCGCGTTCGAGCGCGGCGACTGGGCGACGGCACGCAAGGCGCAACTGGAAAGCGTGCGGATGATTCGCGTACTGCAGGAGTTCGGCTTCGCGCGGGCGTCGAAAGCGATGATGGGCTTGATCGGCGTCGATTGCGGCCCCGTGCGGTTGCCGTTGCGTGAGATGATGCTGGAGGAAGTTCGCGAACTCGGCAAGCGAGTTCGCGGCGTTGATGGATTGAGTCGTCCAATCGCTCTCCCCGTTTAGCGCTCGCAGAATCCCGCGCGGCCACCGTGTCCAACGTCGATGCGTTTACTTCTTCGACGCTCGTTTGCGTTTCGCCAGTTCTTCGACGAAATGTTGATGCTCGTCGGAATCGATGCCCTTCTGCAGCGTGGCCATGACTTTCGCCATGTCATTGGCGAAGAGCGCCTTGCTGTCGAGCCATAAACCTGGAAACTTTTGGGAACGGTAAACGCCTGCGGAATCCGCCGGAATCAGCTGGTATTGCTTTTTTACTAGAAAGTGCCATCGAATTTGCTTTGAATTCAGGACGACGACAACGTACTCCGGCACACCTGCTTCCCGATAGATGTCATATTTCTGGTGCAAATCCATCGATGCGCTGGTGGAGGAAACCTCCGCAAATAGTTCTGCTGCGCCAAAAATGAGTTTCTTGCGCACGCGCGACATTCCTCCAAATTCCGGGATTATCCGCAGGTTAACATCCGGTTGCGGACAGGAGTCATCCAGCAGGAGGGCAGTCGCATTATTCCCGGACGCGCAACCAGGTGTGGCCGTTCGATACCAATTGATCCAACTGCCGATGTTATTCTCCATGTCGCCATGCTCGATGCTTACGGGAGATGACATGAGGTAAACCACTCCTCGGATCAATTCGGCTCGTTTCAATTTCGGCAGCTTGTTCCAGATGCGCAAGAATTCGTTGCGACTAAGGTGATCCCCAGTTTGGAAGTGTCCCGCTGCGATAAATCCAGGACTCGATAAAAGTGCTGATGGCATTTTCAAACCTCGCTCGGTTTCCGCTTCCCTGTTCAGCAAGTTTTCGTTATCATTCTAGCTAATTCTGCTATCAACACTTCACAAACCTCATGAGTAATCCTGCCATGCTCAAACTGCTCGGCTCCCCGCGGCGCACCTGCGATGGATGGACCCGGCGCGAAACGCTCAGCGCCGCTTGCGGTTTCGCGCTCACGGGCCTCGCCGCAAACGCATTGCCGCAATCGGCGCTCGCGACGGAACCGCGCCGCCGCGGCCGAGCGAAAAGCGTCATCCTCCTCTACCTGCTCGGCGGCGCCGCGACGCAGGACATGATCGACCTGAAGCCGAACGCCCCCTCGGAAATCCGCGGCGAGTTCAATCCGATCGCGACGAACGTGCCCGGCATCCGTATCGGCGAACATTTGCCGAAGATGAGCCAGTGGATGCACAAGATCGCGCTCGTGCGTTCGCTCAATCATCGCGCGGGATGTCACAACACGTTGCCGAGCTATACCGGCTTCGAGCGCCTGCTCAACAACACGGAGACGAGCGATTCGTATCCGCCGAGCATGGGTTCG
>DAIOGM010000364.1:0-7671 GCA_036745215.1 Gemmataceae bacterium | reverse complement strand
TGAGCTTGCCGTTGGCGGATGCTGTCGGCTTCGCGACGTTGACCGGCGCAGCCGCGTTCTTGACCGCGTTGGCGCTGTCGGCGCTTGCCCTTCGGCCGGCATCCGCGTCAGGCAGATGAAATGCGCGTAGTCCGTCGGCGGATCCCACTGCGCCCGCGCGGAGGAATTTGCGGCGAGGAAGATTGTCGCGAACGCGATTCGGTTTCTAGTGCAACATCAAGGCTAAATATTGGGGTTGCGATTGGCCGGGAGGGCGAGGCTCCCGCCGAGCCGTGCACCCGCGAAAAACGGATTGTGGGACGCCGACTCCGATGCTTCCGGCTCGGCAGGAGCCTCGCCCTCCCGATCCGTATGAAACCCCAAAACTTAGTGTTGAAGTCGCACTAGATGGGGCTTTGCTACGAAACCCGTGGCGGCAAGTTTCCAACTTGCCGATTTGCGTGAATTAACGGCAAGTTGAAAACTTGCCGCCACGAAATACGGCGTTTCGTCGCAAAGCCCACTAGTACTACAGCGCTGGCTTCGGCTGACAATGAGACATAAGTTGTGACACGGCAAGCTCTTTCTCCCCTCTCCCCCTGTACTCAGGGGGAGAGGGGAGGTAGCGCTGTAGTACTAGATGGTTTCTTCAGGAGTACTTTTCGGATTCACAACGGCTCCAAGATCCGGCAGAGTCGGTGCAGCGCCGCCGCTTGATCTTTCGAGAAGACTTGCAGTTCCTCCAACTCAAAAAAGCTCGGCTCAAGCGCAACGTGCTCGTGCAACTGGTCCGGATGCAAAGTGAGGCGATATTCCTCGCGGCATCCCGTCTCGATGAGGCGATCGCCAAGTTCGCCGAAGGCGTGATCGAGCGCCTGGCGAAGCCGATGGACGGTCACGCGCGGGACGTGGACGAAGCCGCTGCCCGTGCTGCCCCGCGCGACGATCAACTTGACGAAAGCTTTCAGAGCAGCGTGAGTCAATTCGACCCCCTCACCGTCAATGTCGATCTGGAAGTGGTCCTTTCGGCGATCGCCGGACAGGGTAAACCGCGGTAAAGCAGCAGTGTCTGCGCCGGTGTCGGGACGCTTCAATGGCGGGCGCGCATGGGCCGATCGATGCAAACTCATCACCGGGCCTCCTTGGACATGAGACGACTTCAAAGTCCGTGACTGCTTGAATTGGCGAATCCGTCGATTGGGGCGTTTCGATTTTTTCGAAGGGCGAGTCTTACAATATTAAATCAAATCATACTGAATGAAACGACAAGTCAATCATGAATTTTCTGTTTTTTTTTCACGAAACAATATCAATTTCGCCGCCTGTCTTGAGGTGAGGCATGCGCGGAGCGGGTATGCAGGTCCAATTGCATGCATCCAGACGTCGCCCGCGTCCGCGGTGTTCGTCCGTGCGGCGCCGATATTATGGTTGGCGATCCGTTTCGTTCAGTCCCTCTTCTCGTTCCCCAGCGATCGTGGATGGTAGTTCGGGTACGTCGGCCGCAGGTATTGGCGCGGCGGCGACTTCGCCAATCCTTCTAGCACCAGCGCCACGGCCTTTTCCAGTTGCGGATCGCGGCCCTGACGCCACAGCTTCGGATCGAATTCGATCTCGATGTCCGGCGGGACGCCGCGGTTTTCCACTTCCCATTTGCCCTCGGGTGTCCAGAACGCGAAGTGCGGCGCGGTCACGGCGCCGCCGTCGATCAAGGATGGATAACCGCCGATGCCGACCAGACCGCCCCAGGTGCGTTTGCCGACCACCGGACCGAGCTTGTAGCGCTGGAACGCCCAGGGCAGGAAATCGCCGCCGGAACCGGAATGCTCATTGGCCAGCATGACCTTCGGCCCAAAGATCTGGCCGGCGGGCGTCGTGTAGTCGGCGCCGTGCCGCGTGGACCACAGGTTCAAGAGCGGCCGGGCCAGGCGATCGACGATCCAGTCCGCCGCCTTGCCGCCGCCGTTGAAACGCTCGTCGATGATGACCGCTTGCTTATCCACCTGGGCGAAGAAGTAGCGGTTGAAGTTCGTGTAGCCGCCGACCGCGGTGTCCGGCAAATAGACATAAGCGGCTTTGCCGTCGGTCATCTTGGCGACCTTTTGCCGATTGGCCTCGATCCAGCTGCGATTGCGGAGCGGTAGCTCGTCGGCGATCGGCTCGACGGTGACTTCGCGCGCGTCGCTGCCGTCGGCCTTCGTGGCGATGCGCAGGATCGTGGCTTTGCCGGCGGTGCCTTCGAAGTAGCGATAGATGCTGCCATTCGCCTTCACGGGCGTGCCATTGACTTCGAGCAAATAAGCGCCGACCGGGACATTGATACCCGGCCCCGTGAGCGGCGCCCGCAGATCGGGATTCCAGTTCTCGCCCTGGTAAATCTTGGCGATGCGATACTGGCCATTCTCAATATTGAAGTCGGCGCCGAGCAGGCCCGTCTTGGTGCTCTTGGTTTCCGAAAAATCGCCGCCGGTCACATAAACATGGCCGAGCGACAATTCGCCGAGCATCTCCTGAAAGAGGTAATTGAGATCGCGACGGCTCGCGACATGTTCCAGGTACGGCAGGAACCGCGTGCTCGTCGCCTTGAGATCGAGGCCGTGAAAGCCCGGATCGTAGAGGAAGTCGCGTTCGATGCGCCAGACTTCGTGATACATCTGCTTCCACTCGGTACGCGGGTCGATCCGCACCTCGATGTCGTCAAGTTTGAGCAGGCCGTCGCCGGGCTTGGGCGCGGCCGCGGCATCGACGATGTGCCATTTGTCCGCCTGACGATAGAGCAACTTCTCGCCGTTGGCGGAGACATCGACACCGTTGACGCCGTCCACGAAGGGCTCCGCCTTGCGTTTGGAAAGATCGAACTTTTGCAACGTGAACTTGGGCACGAAGCCACGCGTCACAACCATCGCCGCCGGCCCTTCGACGAGGAACAGCACGCCTTCCTTGCCCGTTTCCAGGCCCGCATAGTTCCGCGCCGGCAAGGGCAGGGCGAGAATGCGCTGATCGAGATTTTCGAAATCGATCGTCACCGCGGTTTCTTTCTTGGCTTTGGTCTTGTCGTCGTCGTTGTATTTGGCAAGCGCGGCCGATTTCTCTTCGTCGCTTTCCGGCGCGATGGGCGACGGCAACTTCTTGTCGAGCACGGCCACGTAAACGCTGCGACTGACGGGGTGATTGAAATTCGACATTTCGATGCCGCCCACCGCCGGCCCAATGTCGGTGCTGGCTGCGAAGTAGAGGTATTTGCCGCTCTTGTCAAAGACCGGAAAACGCGCGTCGCTCATGCCGTCGGTTACTTGACGCGATTTCTTATCAGTAAGTGAGTACACGAAAACCGCATTGAGATAGTTCTTGAGGTTCTTGGCATACGTGAGCCATTTGCTGTCCGGCGACCAGCCGACATCAATGGTGCGCGTGTAGTACGTTTCGCTGTCAATCAGCGCGTTCTCGCCGTTGGCCAGGTCCAGGAGCCAGATGTTGGCGCGCACATCGGTGTACGCGATCTTCGTGCTATCGGGCGACCAATGGGGGCGATAGTAGAACGACGGCGCCTTGCCGAGCGCGAACTTCTTTGGTTCGCCATAGCCGTTCTGTTCGCGAACGTGCAATTCGTATTCGCCGGTGGCGTCCGAGAAATACGCGATCGATTTACCGTCGGGCGACCAGGCGGGATCGCGTTCGGCGGCGCCGTCCGTGCGCGTCAAGTTGCGGACATCCCCTTTTTTCAGCGGCACCGTGAAAATCTCGCCGCGCGCGGCAAACACCGCACGCACGCCCGTCGGCGAAATGGCGGCGCTGGTGATCGACTTTGCGGCTTTCACGGTGCGCGGCTGCAAGGCGGGGAAATCCGCCTGCACGCGAATGTCGATTTTGGTCGAACGATTGGACTCGACATCAAACAGATGGATCGCGCCGAATTGCTCGTAGATCAGGCAATCCGGCCCGCCTTGCAGCGATTTCAAATCTTCGCCGCGATTGTCGATGAGCCTTTCAACCTTGTCGCTCCTGGTGTCATAGACAAACAACGTCGTCGGCCCGTCGCGATCGCTGAGAAAAAAGACGCGGTCCTTGATCCAGACCGGGCTATGATCGTTTGAATCCTTGCGCGGGATCGGCTTGACGCTGGAATCTTCGAGCTGAGCGAGCCAGATCAAGGATGCCGTGCCGCCGCGATAACGCTTCCAGGCCATGCGCGACGGCAACTTGTGCGGCACATAAGCGAGGCGCTTCGCATCCGGCGAAAAGCAGCCATGATCGGCGTGCGGCAACGGCAACGCCTCGGGATGGCCGCCGTCCAGGCTCATGGTGTAAAGCCGGCCGCCGAAGGAACGCGTTTCGTTGTCGCGAATGCTCGTGAACATCACGCGCTTGCTGTCGGGCGACCAGCCGACGGCGCGATCCGGTCCGGGATGCCACGTCAGCCGCCGCGCCTGACCGCCTTCCGCGTTGATGGCGTACACATCGAGATTGCCGTCGTAGTCCGCGGTGAAGGCGATGTGCTTGCCATCCGGCGAAAAGATTGGCGCCGTCTCCAGGCCGGCGCCGCTCGTCAGTCGCGTCGCGGCCCCACCGGAACGCGGCACGCTCCAAAGGTCGTCCGCATACGCGAAAACGACGTGCGTACGATTGACCGTCGGATGCTGCAATAACAACGTTTGAGCGGAGACCGAAAAGCCGGACAACAGCAGGATGGTGATCGCGAGCGTCGAGCGCATGAGTTGCTCCTTTTGCAAAGACCTGTCGCAAGCACAAGCGTTGAGAACGATATGCAAAAACGCTGAATTGCTCGCGCAATCGTAGAATATGACATTTGAAGAGTCGGGCGCATTTGAAACTCGGCGTCGGTAGGGGCTAACCCATGTTGCGCCTAATCTGCCGTGCTCACGTTGACCGGCCGCCGATGCGGGCGAGCAAATCGTCGCACCACGGCGCCCAGCGCGTTGCCAGCATCGTGGCGTACCGCGCGGCGATGGCGCCGGTCAGCACATCCATGGTGTAATGCGCTCGCAATACCAGCACCGCAAATACTTCGAACAAAATGATCGCGACGCCGAGATAGAGCAAGCGGCGATTGCCGAACCGGGTGAGTTCGACCGCGCCCAATACGGCTAGCCCCGTGTGCCCCGAGAAAAAGAAATCGTTCGCCACTTCATACGTCACGAAAATTGCCGGCACGCCGGGGTTGTGCCAGATGATTCCGTTCGGTGGCGGCAGAGCACAAAGCAGTTGGCAGATTTGCCGCATGCCGAACAAGAGCAACAGCCCCAGGAACGGCCGCACGGTTTTGCCGAAGATCGAGACCGCCAGCAAAAAGAGAACCATCGCGTCAATGACCGCGGAGCTGCAAATCAACAGGGCGTTCGCCGCGGCGGGGTTGTCGTGCAGATACTGATTGGCTCCCGCCAGCACGTCGTGGACGCCGTCGCCGATGACGACGCCTTCCGGAAGCGTCCGTGCGCCGATGAGCGATTGCGTCCAGAACCAGGCGGCCAATCCGACAATGATGAACAGCACGCGCAGCCACCAGGGCGCGGTAGGATTCGGCGTGCTCATGTTTTGATTCCCAGCATTTGTTGGAGTTGCCGTTCGATTCCCGCCACGACCGGATCTTGGTCGCCGCGCTCGCGCGCCGGGCTCACGACGATGGCATCGCCGACGGTCAGGTGGACGCGCAAAGGAGGATGGGCCCGGCATTCGTCGGTCAAGTCTTCTTCAAAGCGTTCGACCGTCTCCAGCAGCCGTTCCGGCGTCGGCGCGGCCGCGAGGTACTCGGGCGGGTAGCAGGCAAGTTGCTGGGCCAGATACATGTCGGCAAGTTGCGCCCAGCGGCGGGCGCGTTCGGCTTCGGGCAGATCGTCTTTGAGCATATCGGGAAGCACCGCCGTGCGTAATTTCCTCACGCGCTCGGCGACGTGCAACGGCCGCTCACCTTTGAGCCATTCCGTTTCCAGAGGGCCAAGCAGGCGATCGATGAGCCGCTGGAGCCGTTCTGCAACCGAGCCCGTTTGCGGCTGGCCGAGAAATTCAATTTCCTTGAGAGCCAGGAGCGCCACGCCGACCTTGGCAATGCGTTCTTCAATGGTGAGGTGTTTTTGCGATCGCCAAGATAATCGCGTTTCCATTTCACATAGCACCGGCTCGACCGTTTGCCGGACATAGCCGTCGAAACGATAGCGCATCGCCACCGGGTGGACGACGACCTGGCCGGGAACCGTCGCCTTGGCTCGCTTCTTGGCGGCGCTGCGCGCCATGAACGCAATGCCGTCGAGGAGCGGATTGAGCTGATCGTTGGTGCGGGTGACGACCCCTTCGGGAAAAATCACCAGGGGTCGCGAGGTTTGCTCGAGGATTTCGATGGCCATGTTCAGCGCGGCGCGATCCATCCCTTCGCGATAGATGCTGAACGCGCCCAGACGCCGCAGCATAAACGTCTGCAAGCGGCCCTGCATGAACAGGTGCCAACTCGCCACGAAAAAGGGCAAGAGCCCGGCCTGGCGGCACATCTCGTTGATGACTTCCGGATCGTAAGGCCGGCAGTGATTCGGCGCCACGACGATCCCATGCCCCGCCGCATGCGACGCCAGCAGCTTCTCGACGCCCTGGCATTCGACCGCCGCGACGCCGTATTTTCGGCGCAAGCGGCGCGGCACAAATCGTTGCAAGAACCACGGCCACCATCGCCCGCGATGCGGCGGCACAAACTCATAGGGCTTGTCGATGACGACGTTTTGCATGGGCGCCTGATGCGTGGCGGATTCATTGGAAGTTTGGAACCGGCATGTCAACGCGAGGCTATTCTATGTGAAAGATGACGTCGCAAGAGCGGGGGATGAAACGCTCTTGACGAAAGCGGATGCGATGGACGGCGATTCACCGGCGAATTCAAACGTTTGTTAATCGCAAGTTCAAACAGAGAGAGGTTTTCATTTGATGGGGTATTGCAAGGTCGTTAACATCAGGCGAGAAATGGTTAAGATTGAGTTCGAAGACTGAGGATCCCGAATGGCGCTTCAACAGACTGCCTATGTCGTCCGTGCCGACGTGCCCAGTCGCGAGACATTACAAGCCGCTGTCAATTCGCTCGGCTTTGACTGCAAGATTGACGCGTTCTACGTGCCGTTCCAGTGTTCTGGTTTTCTCCCGTGCGTACTGAATGGGCGAGAATCGGGATTCGAAATCTACTTTGAGTCGGCCAAAGAAGTTATGGCGGACTTTTCAACTTTGGCGGAGAGCGTCGGCAACCGCGATGTCGCGATTACATTCCGTTGGGGCGGCGACATGGCCGAATGCGCTTGCGTCTTAATACTGTCAGCAGCACTTGCCAACGAGTTCGGTGCGATTGTCCATTACCACGACGATAACATGCTGTACTCGGCCGAGCAACTTGTCGAGGAGGCTCGCGCAGCATTGCAGTCGCTATGATGTCACTGTGCACACCGCCTGACAATGTTTTGGCCGCGCCAAATTGAGTTTCCACTGCCGTCCGAAGCGAAGGTCACAATCCTACCGCCTGTTCTTAAGCTTGTCACCGAGCGTGCTTTTCAAAGTGTCAAATTCCTCTTTGCTCAATCCATTGCCATTGAAATAAACGACCTCAATTCTCGGCAGCGTCAGCATCGATTTCGGCAGGCGCTTCACCTGGGAATTAGTTCGACAGCGCACCTTGACTCATATCGCCAGGATTTTGTAGACTCTCCA
>DAIOGM010000363.1:0-7673 GCA_036745215.1 Gemmataceae bacterium | reverse complement strand
TTCGTCGGGTCGAACACGAGCTGGGCCTGCGGGTGGACGATGTCGCGCACCATCTCATCGACGGGCCGGCTGTCGCGCATGTTGGCACGCACCCAGTTGTGGAAGCTCCACATGCCGCGTTCGTTGAGGGCGGTGCGATTGATGCGAAGCAGATCGCCCCACTTGAGGGCCCAGAAATCGACGAACTCCGGCCGGGCGATCACCTTGTCGATCGCCTTCGCACGTTTGTCGGGCGACTTGTCCGCGAGGAAGGCACGGATCTCCGTCGGTGTCGGCAGCGTGCCGATCGCATCGAGATAGACGCGACGCAAGAACTCGTCGTCCGAGCAGACCGGCGACGGCGTCAGGCCGAGGTCCTTCCACTTGGCGATCAGCTTTTCGTCGATGAAATTGTTCTTCGCGACTTCGGGATAGTTCGGCAGTTTCGCGTACGGCAGCGTCACTTGAAAGACGCTCGCCTGGCCGCAGAAGCGAATCATGATGTGCGTCTCGCCGCGGTTCTTGGCGGTGACGAGGCCGCCCGGCGCGACGGACGCGACGCTGTCGTTGAGCGAATCGAACTGCGCGGTGCTGGTGACGTCTTCGACCTTGCCGTCTTTCCAGGTCGCCTTGATGAGCACCTGCTGCGTCTCGCCGGGAACCATGATGCGGCGCGGGGGCCAGACTTCAATTGAGGTTACTTCGGGGTCCTTCGCACTCGGCTCCGGGGCGCCGTCTTCGAGCCAGCGTTTGAAATAGGTGTACTCGCGGCTGTTGACCTTGAAACGTTCGCCGCCGAGATGGTCCATCAATTGAGCGGGCTTCATGATCAAGATGCTGCGCTCGGGATCGGACAGGACGACGCGGCGACCCTCGGCGCTTTGCACGATTTGCGCGTGATCAAATGGCGCGTCGAAGCCGAGCAGCGATAAGCGAAAACCGCCGCGGCCATGTTGGGCGCCGTGGCAAGCGCCTTGATTGCAGCCGGCGCGGGTGAGGATCGGTTGAATCTCGCGCGTGAAGCTGACGGGAATGTCGGCGGTCGCTTTCGTCACCTTGACGGGGATCGTTTGGCTTTTGCCGTTCGCTTCGACGGTAATCGTGGTTTGGCCGTCGCCGATGGGGCGAACGATGCCGGCGGCGTCCACTTCGGCGATCTTTGGATTGGCGCTGGCGTACTTTGCGGAGTTCGTCAGTTCCCAGGAGCGGCCGTCGGTGAATTGGCCGACGATGCCGATGCGTTGTTCGTCGCGCGGGCCGGCGAGGTCGATTTTCGCGGGGTAAACGTTGAACGAAGACAGCGCGGCGGTCGGCGGTGCGGCCTTCGGTTGAGCGGGCGCGAGGTTCGGAATCGCCAATAGGAAGAGCAATGCGAGGCGCGTAAATCGGCTCATGGAAACGTCCTCGAAAAATCGGCGGGCAGGCAAGCGGGAACCGAGTCGGATTCTGGCGGGATGTATAGGGATATCGTGCCGAATGGCGGGGGGTTTGTCAAGGGTTTCGCGTGTTTACGTTTAGCGCTCGCGCGGGCCAAGCGAGCGCTAAACGTAAACACGCGGGGATTTCATTTTCGGCGCACACACAACACGCGAGGATGACCGGAGAAATCTTGGATCGTCGGTCCCAATTCAAACTCGGGAATCGCCGCAATCTTTGCCCGCGCCGGCTTTTCTTGCGGCGAGCCGATCTCGACGATCAGATGACCGCCCGACACCAAACGCGTCCGTGCCTCGGCGATCAGGCGATCGAATATCGCGAACCCATCGGGGCCGCCCTGGAGTGCTGTCATCGGCTCATATTGCCGCACGCCGATCGGTAGCTTCAGGATTTCGTCGTCCGCAATATAGGGTGGGTTGCTGACGATGCATTCGAACTGCTCTGCTTTTTCAAGCGACGCGAACAAATCACCTTCAAGGAATCGAATACGTTCCGCGACACCGTGCTTGGCTGCGTTTTCCTTGGCGATTTTCAAGGCATCGCCGCTCTTGTCGATCGCGGTGACGATCGCGCTGGGCAAATGCTTGGCGATGGCGATCGCGAGGTTGCCGGAACCGACGCCGATATCGGCGATGCGCGGTTGGTCGAGCGACTTCGCGATCTTAACGCATTCCATGACGACGTGCTCGCTGTCGGGCCTCGGAATCAATACGGCCGACGAGACTTTCAATTCGAGGCCGTAAAACTCCTTGCGGCCAACCAGGTAGGCGACCGGACAGCCTTCGAGGCGTTTGCGGATCAGCTCGCGAAATTTTTGTTTGGTGTCGGTGTCGGCGACTTCGGAATGGCGCATGCCGTAGAGATCGATGCGCTTGCAGCCGACGACGTGCGCTAAAAGTACTTCCGCGTCGAGGCGTGCGGTGTCGATTTGCTTTTCCGCTAGATGCTTCGCAGTCCAATCCAGGAGGGCGCCGAGAGTCCAGACCTGTTCCGTGGTCGTTGACATTTGAGGATTCCTTTTCTTCGTTTAGCGCTTGCATAGCGCCATGCGAGCGCTAAACGTAAACCACTCGAATTATCCCACATCATGCCCCATCTTTGGAAGTCAAGTTCGGCATCGCCGCGGCCGCCAGGCGTTCTTTCTTGTCATACGCACGCAATGCATCCACCACGTCCGTCATGTTGCCCGCGACAATCGCGTCGAGTTGGTACCACGACTCGTTGATGCGATGATCCGTGAGCCGATTCTGCGGAAAGTTGTAGGTGCGAATACGTTCGCTGCGATCGCCGGAGCCGATCAGGCTTTTGCGTTGATCGGCGCGGACCTTGTGCAGGCGTTCTCGTTGCCGCTCAAAGACGCGGCTGCGCAGGATGCGCATGGCGCGATCGTAATTCTTGCTCTGGCTGCGTTCGTCCTGGCACTTGACTTCGAACTCGTCCGGCGTGCCCTTCTTGTACCAGATGCGAACGGCGCTTTCCGTCTTGTTGACGTGCTGGCCCCCTGCCCCGCCGGCGCGCATTCGTTCCCATTCGATGTCGGCATCCTTGATCTCGACCTGCACCTCATCCGGCTCCGGCATCACCGCCACCGTGGCGGCCGATGTGTGGATGCGGCCTTGCGTCTCGGTCTTGGGCACGCGCTGGACGCGATGGCCGCCGCTTTCGTATTTGAGGTGCTGATACGCGTCGTCGCCGGTGACGCTGAAGATGATTTCCTTGTAGCCGCCCTGCTCGCCGGGATTGAAGGAGATGTCCTCGATTTTCCAGCCGTGATTGCGAGCGAACTGGCCGTACATGCGATAGAGATCGCCCGCGAAGATGGACGCTTCATCGCCGCCGGTGCCGGCGCGGATTTCCATGATGATCGAGCTATAATCTTCGCCGCCCAATAGGAGGATGTCTTCGAGACGCGAGCGAAGCTCGGCCTCGCGCGCCATCAACGTTTTCAATTCTTCGTTGACGAACGCCTTCATTTCGTCGTCGGCGCCGACAAGCATCGACTTGGCTTGCTCGATCTCTTTTGAAATGCTGAGGAATTCGACATACGGCTTGATCGTCTTTTGCAAGGCGCCGTGTTCCTTGGCGAATTTCGTATAGCGCGGACGATCCGCGATGACGGCGGCGTCGCCGAGCAGCGATTCGAGTTCTTGATGGCGCGACAGGGCCTGTTCGAAGGCGGGCCACATGGCATTTGCTCCCCTCTCCCTCTGGGAGAGGGGCCGGGGGTGAGGGTGTGCGGCGAATACACAACCGGGGATGGCATACGAATGGGCGTTACGATTGGGCGCTTCCGCCCTCACCCCCGGCCCCTCTCCCAGAGGGAGAGGGGAGAAAGACAAAACAAAAAAAGCAAAAGGAAGCGCAGAACGCCTCCTTTTGCCTGTGCATGGGAGAGTGGCTACTTGGCTTCCGCGGTCTCCTCGACGCCTTTGCGTTTCCAGTTGTACTTCTTCTGGAACTTCTCGACTCGGCCCGTCGTATCCACGAACTTCATCTTGCCGGTGAAGAACGGATGGCACGCCGAGCAGATTTC
This sequence comes from Gemmataceae bacterium, assembly GCA_036745215.1. GTDB lineage: Bacteria > Planctomycetota > Planctomycetia > Gemmatales > Gemmataceae > SIAQ01. The sequence goes on along the minus strand of DAIOGM010000363.1, from coordinate 3,724 downwards.
GACGGAGATCGCCTTCTTCGTGCTGCGGGTCTTGAATTCGTTGCCGCAACCGCACTTGACGGTCGCTTCTTCGTATTTGGGGTGGATGTCTTTTTTCATGGAACTACTCACGTTACGGGGACGCAATTCTGTTGGGCTTATTGTAATCAAACGACATGAAAGAACAAGTCGGCGAGCACTTACGATGGCAACGTTTGCCATAATCGAGACTTGATGACGAGCGGCGGTGATTTTCCATCGTCCGATGCTGAGGCAGGCTGACGCCAAACGACTACGTAAAATATCCGACCATCGTCAATTTCGCTGTACCATTCAAACTCGATTTCCTCGCCCTTTGCCGTCTTTCGTCCGGCCGTTTCAAGAATGTCCTGCACTTCCGCGGCTGGCAAGCCTACTTCAAAAGTGCCCAAAAAAGCCTTTGCAATCTCGTCTCGGTCTACCTTGAGACCTGCCGTTACGTAACCATGAAATCTCCTGGCGGCGTCATTTCGAAATTTCGGTTCCTTCGGTTTCTCTTGACGCGGTTCATTGCATCCGAGCAATAGAAGCCCGGCAAATAGCGCAATAATTCGAACTCGCGTCATCACAGCCAATCTCCGCGTCATTCTGTTGCGTGAACTAGCGGTGTGGAGTTTTCAGTGACCAAAGCCGGGTCACAAGCTTTACGCACATCCGCCGAATCCAGGAACAACCGCAAGAGAAGATCCAACGCGCGCGGTTGTAATTGCCCGCCGCTTTCCCAGCGAGCGAGTGTCGTGTCGGGGATTCGCAAAGCCAAGGCCAATTCAGTTTGCGATATTCCAAGGGCGTCGCGCCGCGACCGAATTTCGTCCGGACTAAGTATACCCGCCGCGCGACGCAACTCATCGCTGATTTGTTCCGAAACCTTGGTGATGATGATGCTCTGGCCGCATTGCGAACAAGTTGGGATATCGGCATCTCGGACGGTCAACTCGTAAACCACGCCATCGTGTAGCGCGCTGATTGAATAATCCCGGCGAACCATCGATACCGTTTTCTGACGGCAGTCAGGACACATCCATGGAAACGGTTTCATTTTCATGCCGTCCATGTCAATACCTCGCCTACTTTTGTTGTGGGTGTGCATTCACGAGCAACACGGTCGGACAATCTTCATCCGAGTCGAAAAGCCTCATTTCCACAAACAACCCGTTCGGAAATTCGGGATTCGGAATAATCAACTTGTAATAATACTCGAAATCGTTGTATTCCGGGCGTTGTTCCTTGATTTGCTGTATTGTACCGCCGGCCACGAAAAACTCTAAGGCCAGTCGCCGAATCGCAGTCGTGGTAAAGCCGCGCAATTCAGGATCATGCCGAACTCGGTCGGTCGCTCGTTCATGCCACTCGAAACAGCCAGTGACCGTCTTGCCAAGAAGAATTGCCTTTTTCACCAGCGCAAGTTCATCATCGGGCGCCATGTGCAATTCCTCCGCATCGTCACATGGCGTTCGTCACCGCCTTCACCTCGGGCGACTGCGGCGATTGTTGATACGCTTTCAGCACGCGTTCGATGTCCTCGCCCTCGTAGCCGTTGTCCACCATGCGTTGAGCGAGGGCGGCCTTGTCGAGCGATTCGTTGCCGGTGCTGGTCGCCGAACCGGAGCTTGGAGCTTCCTGGCTGGCGCGCATGACCATCTCGATTTCCGCAGCGGACATGCCCTTGTCGAGCATTTGCTGTTTGAGGGCGCCATCGATTTCCGCGACACGGACGCGGCGCCATTGAATGGCAATGGCGCAGACCATGAACGTGAGCAGCCCGCCGATGACCGCTACCAGGCCGATGATTTGGCCGCCTTCGAGTTTGTTGAGAAGTTCGCCCATGATTGGCCTCTTTCGAGAAAGGTGAGCGATGTCGTTGAATTTGATAGTTGTTCGCTGTCGATTGGCTGATATTTATGGAAATTTTACACCAATTCGTCAACCGAGCTGCGTCTCCGCGATCTCGAGCGCCCGCAATAAACCCATCGCTTTGTTTTCTGTCTCCTCGCGTTCCGACGCCGGCACACTGTCGGCGACAATGCCGGCCCCGGCTTGCACGTACGCGGTCTGGCCTTTGAGCACCATCGTGCGCAACGCGATACACGTGTCCATGTTGCCGGAGAAATCGACGTAGCCGACCGCCCCGCCATACGGTCCGCGGCGGTGCGGCTCCAGTTCGTCGATGATCTGCATCGCCCGCACCTTCGGCGCACCACTCAATGTACCCGCCGGCAAACACGAACGCAACGCGTCGAACGCACTCATGCCGGGCTGCAATCGGCCGATCACGTTGCTGCAAATGTGCATCACGTGGCTATACCGCTCCACCGTCATCACGTCGCTTAGCTGTACGGTGCCATAGCGGGCGACGCGGCCGATGTCGTTGCGGCCGAGATCGACCAACATAATATGCTCGGCACGCTCCTTGGGATCGGCGATCAACTCGTCCGCCAGGCGCTGATCCTCTTCCTCGGTTTTGCCGCGTTTGCGGGTGCCGGCGAGCGGGCGAATGGTGACCTTGTCCCCTTCGACGCGCACCATGATCTCCGGCGAGCTGCCGACCAGGCGAAGTTCCGGTCCAAGTGAAAGGTAGAACATGAACGGACTCGGATTGACGACGCGCAACGTGCGATAGATGTCGAACGGCTGCGCTTTCGTCGGCGTCGCGTACCGCTGGCTCAGCACGACCTGGAAGATGTCGCCCGCGCGGATGTACTCCTTCGCCTTCTCGACGGCTTGCTCGAACGCGGCCGGCTCGAAATTCGACGCGTACTTGCCACGGACGGCGCCGATCGGCGCAATGTCCGTGAGCGGCAAGTCGGCGTCCTTTTGTTGCAGGCGCGCGACCAGTTCATCGACGCGCCGGCAGGCGTCTTCATAACTACGTTGTGGATCGCGCGAATCGACGTGAGCATGCGCTACGACGGCAATGGTCTTGTTGATGTGATCGAAAATCACCATGCGATCGTACAGCGCGAAGCAAAGGTCCGGCAATTGACGATCGTCCATTGGCGGATTTTCGAGGCGTTCCACATAACGCACCGTGTCGTAGCCCGCGTAGCCGACAGCGCCGCCGCAGAACCGCGGCAAGCCGGACAGTACCGGCGTGCGATATTGTTCGAGCGTTTCTTCGAGCAGCTTGAGCGGGTCGAAATGCGTGATCTCGCGCGTGGTGCCCTCGCCCCCAACCCCTCTCCCAGGAGGCGAGGGGAGTGAGATGCGCACCTTGCGATCCCATGCTTGAAAAACGAGAAACGGGCCGGCGCCGACGAAGCTGTAACGGCCGAGGCGTTCGCCGCCGATGACGCTTTCGAAGAGGAACGACCAGTCGCCGTCCTGAATCTTGCGAAACGCGGTGACCGGCGTGAGCGTATCGCCGACGAGTTGCCGATAGATCGGCACCAGGCGATGATGCTTGGCCAATTCCAGATATTGAGGGAGTTCGGGCAGATGTCGCATGCTGCTGATTTACGAGCGGGCGACGCGGCGGGAAGTGCGGCGGCGGAATTTCCAGGCATGACAGGGGTGCGAGTTTCGCGTACACTCTCCCTATTCAAACGCAGAGACGCAGAGGTCGCGGAGGCGGTTGTTCCATCGCTCTCCGCGTCCTCTGCGTTCCAAAGTGTCTTGAATGAGGTCCTTTCATGCGACACTTACTGATCCTTGGCGTTGCGGTCGTCCTGCTCGGCGCGAACCTGCGAGCGGTGTTCTCGAGCCTGCC
>DAIOGM010000362.1:0-7701 GCA_036745215.1 Gemmataceae bacterium | reverse complement strand
CTACGTGACGGGCAGCGGGATTACGCTTAACGCCACACGCCTGACAACTCCCGAAGGCGGCCTGCTCACGTTCTCCGGCCTGGAAAACGCCGATTTGACCGGCAACAGCGACGACAACCTCCTGAACGCCTCCCTTTTCGGCGGCAACGTCGTCTTGCGCGGCGACGCAGGCAACGACGTCTTGACCGGCAATCAAAAGCGAAGCAGGCTGCTCGGCGGCCACGGCAGCGATGTCCTCCGCGGCGGCGCCGGCGATGATTCCCTGGACGGCGGCAGTGGCGACGATGTTATCCTCGCAGGCGAAGGCGCCAATCAGATCTTCGCCGGCACGGGAAACGACACGATCACCACCGGCAAAGGCGACGATGTCATCGACGCCGGTGACGGCGACAACACGATCAGCGCGGGCAATGGCAACAACACCGTCCTCGCTTTCGCGGGCGATGATACCGTCACGACCGGCACCGGCAGTGACACCATCAACGTCGGCGACGGCGACAATTCCGTCCAATCCAGCGACGGCAACGACGCCATCTTGGCCGGCGGCGGCAACGACACCATCAACAGCGGCATCGGCGATGACACCATCGACGCCGCCGACGGCAACAACGCCATCGACGCCGGCACGGGCAACGACGCCATCACTACTGGCGGCGGCAACGACCACGTCATTGCGGGGACCGGCAATGACACCATTCACGCCGGCGCGGGCAACGACGTTATCGACGCCGGCACGGGCAACGACGCCCTCTATGGCGGCGAAGGCATTGATGTCCTCCTCGGCGGCGCCGGCAACGATCTCCTCTTCGGCGACGACGGCGACGATTCCCTTGTCGCCGGCACGGGCAACGATCGACTCGAAGGCGGCGCAGGCAACGACTCCATGAACGGCGGCGACGGCAACGATCTCCTTAAAGGCGACGACGGCGACGACCTCCTCGACGGCGGCGCCGGCAACGACACCATGGACGGTTGCCTCGATCTCGACTTCTTCATGAACATCGAGATATTCCTCGAATGCTTCTGCGAAGATTGCCTGGCGGTTCCGACGCCCGGGCAATGACGGACAATTACTATTATTGAACGGCTTTGCAATGAAACTCGTGGCGGCAAGTTTTCCATTTGCCGCCACGAGTTTCGTTGCATTGCCCCTTCGAAGACTCAAGTAGAAAGGAGTCGCCATCTATTGGCTGAGTTGCAACTTGATAAGTCGTGAATAGCCGGATTTCGGAGCGTATAATAACATTCCTGGACTCCTCGCCAAACTCTGCTACTCTTCGAACTTCGGAGCAGCCTAAATGTCTCTCGTCGACCCGCAGGTGATTCGTTCGGAACGACATACCGAAGTCGGCGCCATCTTGTCGGCAAACGTTGGCATTGTCATCGACCGCTGGTCGCGCCGCGCCGTAACGGAGCAGCCCAATGCCCAGCGCGTGCATCACGATGTGCTGCTCGACCACCTGAGCGAGCTGCTGCGAACGCTTAGCCGCAGTCTTGCGGAATCGGACGATCACCAAACAGGCCAGCACTGCCCCACGGCGGCGAATCACGGCGAGCAACGCTGGACCGCGGGATGGTCGTTGCCAGAAGTGGTGCGCGATTATCAGATTCTTCGCCTGGTCATCTTCGAGTTCCTGGAAGAATCCCTGCCCCGGCCGCTCGGCCATCGCGAAACCCTGGCGATCGGCCTGGCCCTCGACGAGGCCATCGCTGTCAGCGTTGTTGCATTCGTGCGCGATCGCGATGAACATCTCAGTCAAATTGAGCAGCAGCGGACGGAGGAACTCAAGAAGGCGCAGGAGCACTTGCAAGCTCACGCCGAGGCGCTGCAAGAAGCCGATCATCGCAAGAACGACTTTCTCGCCTTGCTCTCTCACGAATTGCGCAATCCGCTGGCGCCGATTCGCAATGCCCTGCACATTCTTCGGCTCAAAGCCACCCCGGACACGGAGCTGCAATGGGCAAGAGAAGTGATTGAACGTCAGGCGCAGCAACTGGCGCGCATGGTGGACGACTTGTTCGACATCTCACTTATTGCACGAGGCAAGGTCAAGCTGGAGAAAGAGCCGGTTGCCGTCGCCGCGATAATCGAACGTGCCGTCGAAGAAGTTCGCCCGCTCGCGGATGGGCGAAAGCATCAACTGACCGTGACGCTTCCCCCCGAACCGGCCTGGTTGGACGCGGATCGGCAACGGCTCACGCAGGTGTTCGTGAACATCCTTGTGAATGCGATCAAATACACCGACGATGGCGGAAAGATCGACTTGATCGTCGAGCGCCATGACGTGGATTGGGTTTTCAAGGTGCGTGACACGGGCATCGGCATTCCCGCCGAATTGTTGCCGCGCATCTTCGAGCCCTTCACCCAGGAGGAACAATCCCTGGATCGCGCGGAAAGCGGACTCGGCATCGGTCTGGCACTCGTTCGGAACCTGGTTGATTTGCACGGCGGGCGCGTCAACGCCTTCAGCGCAGGCCGCGGCGAGGGGAGCGAGTTTGTCGTGCACTTGCCGATATTGACGTGGAATTCCGCCGCGCCCGCCGAAGAGAAAAAGAACGCCAGTCTCAGTCCAGGCGTCCGGCGCCGTATTTTGGTGGTGGACGACAATCGCGATGCCGCCCGGTCCCTGGCCCATCTTCTGAGCTTGTACGGACACGAGGTGCATACAGCGCACGACGGCCCGGCGGCCCTGGAATTGGCTCGAGCGCATGAACCTGAGATTGTTCTCCTTGACATCGGCATGCCGCGTATGGACGGGTTGGAAGTTGCCCGGCGAATGCGAAATGACCTTGGCTTGAAGGCCTTGTTAGTCGCGCTGACCGGTTATGGACAAGACCGCGACCGGCGCCGGTCCGAGGAGGCTGGGTTCGACGCCCATCTGGTGAAGCCGGTGGAATTCGAGCATCTTCACACGGTTTTGCAAATCTCGGCCAAACAAATGGACGAGAAAAAAGATGCAAAACCGGAATCGATGTCGTAACGCCGATTGGGGCGCTCTTTTTTTGTTTTTTCGTCTGTTGTTTGGTCGGCGCCCGGTTGATGAGAGTGTTTCTTGAGGCAATGTCCCGAACAAAACGCCTCGCCGCATTGACGACAGAAAAATGCGTCCCGCAAACGGCGCCCGCAAACCTTGCAGTGACTTTTGGTCGACATGGCTCTTCCTCTTCCACTTGATATCGAGCAAAGCACATACCACAGGCGTTGAGAAAAACCCTGATGACGGCGGACGGATACCATTCATGAACAACCTGGAACCAAAAGAGCTGCAACAGATGGCGTTTGCCGCCGAGCTTGCACGTCAGGTTGTCCATGATTGCAGCAACTTGCTGTACAACCTGCTCTTGCAATTGGAGATAACGGAAAAGGTCGTTCGACAAGATGCGTCCCAATGGTCGGGGCTCAAGAACGAAGCGAAACTCCTCGCAACGCGGCTTCAAGAATGGCACCAATACGGCCTTGGTGTTGCTCGGGAAAAACGCAAGATTGACCTGAATGGCCTGCTCCGAGAAACCATTACCGAACTGTTCACCGAGGACAAATTCGTTCAGCCAACTTCGCCGGACCCAATGTGGCTCACTTCGTTTGCAAGTGAAGTCAAGTGTTTGTGCTGTTTCCTGATGCAAACCGCATTGCAGAACGGCGGCGCAGCCGATTCACTACGATCCATCGAAACCGAACAAAAGGGAGAGACCGTCGTGATGCGAATCTGTGGCATCCAAACCGTGGACAGCGCCTTACGCGGGCTCGACGGTGCACCAGGCGCCGACTCGGAAGCGGAACGCCCCAGCTTGCTGGTAGCCGCGTGCAAGTCGATCGCCATTCGTCTTGACGCCAAGATTTATCTGCAAAAAGACGATCGCGGAATCGCCATCTCGGTGGAGTTTCCGGTGGATTTATCGTGAACCGTGCCTTCGTCGGAGCCGATTATGCCTCTTGAAAGCAACCAACCGGCCGACGCCTCCGCGTCAGCCCTTCCTTCAGACAAAGCTCAGATCCGGCATCTGCTTGTCGTCGATGATAACGAATTGACCTGCAAACAACTGCAGCAAGTGCTCCAGGCCGAAGGCACGCTCAACGTCGATTACCAAACGGATGGCCACCGAGCCGTCGAGGCCATGGAACGGCACAACTACAGCATTTTGTTGACCGATTTGCAGATGCCGAAAATGAGCGGCATGGATCTGATTCGCGAAGTCCAGAAACGCAACATTGCGGTCACGGTGATCGTGTCCACGGGGCACGGCAGCATCGGCGAAGCGGTTCAGGCGATGCGTCTCGGGGCGTACGACTTTCTCACCAAGCCGGTGGACGTCGATCATTTGCGGCTCGTGATTGATCGAATCTTGCGCGAGCGAGCGTTGCAGGACGAGCTGGCTACTTTGCGAACCGACTTGAATCGGCAATACTCGTTTCAAAACATGGTCAGCAAGAATCCGCGCATGCATGCGATCTTCGAGCTGATCAGCAATCTCGGTCACACGACCAGCACGGTGTTGATCGAGGGAGAGACCGGCACCGGCAAGGAAGGAGTTGCCCGCGCCGTTCACGCCAGCGCCAGCGCTCGCACCGGTCAATTCGTCGCGGTCAATTGCGCCGCGTTGCCGGAAACGTTGCTGGAGAGTGAACTGTTTGGCCATGAAAAAGGCGCGTTTACCAGCGCGGTCGGCCAACGGCAGGGACGCTTTGAACTGGCCGAGGGGGGGACGATCTTTCTGGATGAAATCGGCGACATGCCTGCCTCGATGCAAGCAAAACTTCTGCGCGTTCTGCAAGAGAGGTCATTTGAACGCGTCGGCGGCTCGAAGACGATTCACGTGGACGTGCGTGTGATCGCCGCGTCCAATCGATCCTTGAAGGCCCTGGTCAAAGACAACAAATTCCGGGAAGACTTGTATTATCGATTGAACGTGGTGAAAATCGACTTGCCCCCGCTTCGCGAGCGCCCCGGCGACGTACCGCTCCTGGCCACGCATTTCATTTTGAAATACACCCGGCCGCGCGACCCGGCCAAACGGATCGATCCCGCGGCCATGGACGTGCTGCTCAATTATTCATGGCCCGGCAACATTCGCCAGCTGGAAAACGCCATGGAGCGCGCGTGTGTGACGACACGCGATCAGATCATTCGCGTCGAAAATCTGCCGCCCGATTTGCTGCTGCCGCGCCCCGCTGCATCGGCGCCGGTGATCGAGCTGGATAAGCCATTGGCGGAATACATCGAAACCGCCGTCGCGCAAATCGAGTCCGAGTACATTCGCAAGGCGCTCGCGAAAACGAACGGCCATGTCAGCCAGTGCGCGCAATTATGCGGCCTGTCCAGACGGAGCATCAGCGTCAAGATGGCGCAATATCAAATCGACAAAACGACCATCAAAGAGGAATCGATCTCCCATCCAAGAATCGAAAAGGACAAGGAAAAATCGGCCGACACTTGAACTGTGGACCGGACTGCGTTTCGATCGGATCGGATCAATGTGAGCAGGTTCATTACTGATCTTCAGATTTCCATGCGAGAGTTGTAGGGTGGGCCGAGCGCAGCGAGGCCCACCGCGCCCTTGCAAGTGCTTGGTGGGCCTCGCTGCGCTCGGCCCACCCTACAAACCGAGCCAACGCTTTCTAAAGCTTATATTCAACAGCGCTTGTGGGCGGGCATTTATTTGGATTTGGAGTCGCGACCGTTTCGAGTCGCGTCACGAAGTTGACTCACGGCAGGCGCCGCGAGGGTCCAGTCGTGGTCCTTCTCCCACAAACGGAAGCCGCCGCGAAAGGCGGCGCGGTTGTGTCCGAGCCGGGCGCCGACGGGAAGGTCTTTGATCAATTTGGCATTGCCTCCGCCCAGCACGACGTAGTCGGCGACGAAAGCGCGCAGAAGCATGGGAACCAATTCGGCGATCACGCGGCGCCACGCCTTCTTGCCGTACCGGCGAAGGGCAATTCGATTCAAGAGATCGCCGACCGTGTGCCGAGAATCGTAACGCAGTTGGCCCAGTTCAAGCGGAACAATCATGTGATCTTCAATCAACGCCGAGCCAATGCCCGTTCCGAAACTGACAAATACCATTCGTCCCTTGTCGTAGCTGCCCAGTGCTTGCATGACGGCGTCATTGACGATTTTGACCGGCATTGCCAGGGCCGAGGCGAAATCGAAGCCGACCCAGCCGGGGCCGAGGTTCCCCGGTTCCGATTTCGGACCGTCCGCGCCGACCAGGCCGGGAAACCCAATCGTCGCGGCGCCGAACGTCCAATCGTGCTTCAATGATTGCACAATCTCCACGAGCCGCTCCGGCGTGAACCCCGGCCCAGTGCGCGCTTTATGCGGTTTCGTTTTTCCCGAGGCCAGCATCTTGGCCTTCGTGCCGCCGATGTCGATCACCAGGACCGAGTCGTTGTTCGGTTTTCCATCTTTGGAATGTTCGGCCGGAACCGAGTTGGCGACGACTTCCTTGATTGCCGCAGCCATCGCACGTACTCGACGCGTCGGCTTCTTGATGGGTTCGGCGTTCGTTTTTTTTCGGCGCATGGTCTTCCCAGGGCTTTCAATTAGTAGTCTCATTGCCGTCTTGCAGTGCTGCTTCGGCAGCTCGGAGTCGCAGCGATTCCATTCGTGCACGTTGGTCCTCGGCTCGATGAATCAACCGTTGCAGATCGGCCGTGCCAATTCCCGAGACGTGGGCCGTTTCCAACGCATGCCACAGGGCTTTTTTGCCATCAATGCCCAGCGCCAGCGCTTCCAGGGCTTCGAGTGAATGCAACGGACCAGCGGCCCGATCATCCCAGCGAAACTTGATCTCGGCCAGCTTCTCGCTCAGCCAGGCCATTACTTTCCGTGGTGGACTAGTCGAAATGGCTCGTCGAGCCATGAATGATTCCAGCTCCTGGCGATCACTCGCGATCTCGGCACGAATTTCCGCGAGTTCGTGACCGACGGGCGTATTCGCATGAACTTTTTCGAGATGCTCCATCATCTCCAACGCGACCACGGAGCCGGCGATATGGTCATTGAGATAAGTTCCAAGGTTGTTTATAGGCATTGCTTTACCTCCTGGCGTGAATTTCATTGCAAACCTCGTGCCGCGGGAGCAGACATGGAATCAAGGACCGCTGCCTCAGGGCGGACCCTACGATGGTGGTGGAACATTCCTGAGTGATCGATGCCACCAACTCGTCGCCTTTTTCATTTCGTCTCCCATTATTCGGTGTACAATTCGACCGCGACGGCAGTTACTAAGGACAAGGGGTTCTCAATGTCCGAACAGGGTGACGTGGAGGCGCTGTTGCGCAGAATCCGAGACGGAGACAGTGGGGCATGCGCTGAGCTTTTTGCATGCTTTCGCGACCGGTTGCGCCGCATGGTCAAGCTGCGGCTCGATCGCCGGCTGCACGGACGGCTCGATGCATCAGACGTGCTCCAGGAGGCGTACCTGGATATCTCGCGGCGTGCGACGGAGTATGCGGAGAAACCGGACATGCCGGTTTACCTGTGGCTCCGTTTCCTGACGGGGCAGCGCTTGCTCGCCCTCCATCGGCATCATTTGACTGCGCAAAAACGGGACGCCGGATTGGAAATCGTGCTGCATCGCGGGGCCATGCCGCAGGCGTCGTCCGTATCGCTTGCGGCCCAACTGCTTGGCCGATTGACGTCGCCGACGCAGGCGGCACAGCGAACCGAACTGCGCGTTCGGCTTCAAGAAGTGCTCAAC
>DAIOGM010000361.1:0-7707 GCA_036745215.1 Gemmataceae bacterium | reverse complement strand
AACAGCCGGCCCAGGCCGATCGCAATGTCACTGTAAGCGGAGAAATCCAGGAAGATCTGAAACGCGAAGCCGTAAATCGCCAGGATCAGTTCGACTTTTGAATGGGCTTCAATATTACCGAGAATCGGATTGACGATCTGTCCCGCAATCACGTCGGCCACGAACAACTTCTTCGCGAGACCATAGAGCATCAGCCAAAGCCCCGACGGGTCGCAGCGTTCCGCCAGGTTGCCATACAATTGCGGCAACAAATCCTTTGCTCGCAAAATGGGCCCCGCGACGAGGTGCGGGAAAAACGCGATGAACACCAGGTAACGCAACAGCGAATCGCACGGCTCGATATCCTTGCGATAAATGTCAATGGTGTAGCTCATCGTCATGAACGTGTAGAACGAAATCCCGACCGGCAAAACGATCGGCGGGTTTTCAAACGACGACAGCGACAAGAACGTCAGCACCGAGTTGAGATCGCCCAGCATCCAGTTGAAGTACTTGAAATAACCTAACAACAACAAATTGGAGCCGAGGCTGACGACGAGATAAAACTTGCGCCAGCCGGGCGAATCTGTCCGATGAATCAGCTTGCCGGTGGCAAAATCAATCAGCGCCGGCAACAACAGCAGCACGACGCAATCGAGCCGCCACCACGAATAAAACGCGAAGCTGCCGATCAGCAAGATCAGCAACTGAACGATCGGATAGTTCTTGGCAATGGCGAACGAGCAAAAGACCGCCAGCAAGAACGGCACGAAAATGATTTCAGTAAAGCACATGGCATCCCTGCCTGGGAATAAGGACCGTGTTGGCGTGTAACGTCTTTCGCCGCCAAATGCAAGGTGCGTTGCAATTCGTAGTATGGGCCGGTAGTGTCTCAGCTTGTTTGCTTGTGGCGGCAAGATTCCGATCTTGCCAATGCACCCGGCAAGATCGGAATCTTGCCGCCACGAAACTGAGATATTACCTATGGGCAGGAGGGGGGCGTATCGTGTGTGTATTGAAAACAAGCGAAAGGCAACCTATTTTGGCAAATCCTCGCAGTGTGCCGCGCGGAACATACCCATCTTAACATCGCGCAATGTACATGGTGGGCCGTTTCAATCGACTTCCTCGTATCCTTTGTCCGTCTTTTCCTCGATCAATTTGTCGGCGTGCTTGCGCGCCGCGGCTTCGTCGGGAAACGCCTTCACGTTCGTCTGGCCGTTCGCGCCGCTGCGGCCGTAGCGCACCGTGACTTCCGCGCCGGCGACTTCAATTTCCCAGAACTTGTCGCTCTTGCCTTCGACAAACTCGAAACGGCGTTTTGTTTTTTCCGATGCCTTCGAAGCAACCTTGGCCTTGGGAGTTTCGCATGCCGGCGGCGCCGCGACATTGTCGCGAACGCCGACATAGGATGGAAATCGCGGCACGCCGCGCTCGGTCAACTCCTGATAGCGAAACGTGATCGTGCTGCCGACGGGCGGCGGGCGATCGCGCTCGGCGTCGGAGAAGCCGGTGCCGACGGAAAACTTCGTGCCGTCCGCCATCTCGACCAGCAGGGCGCCGAGCCGGCCCTTGTGCCTGCCGGCGCCCGGCTCGTGGCCGACGACGCGTCCCTCGGCGTCGTGGAACGTCTTGATCTTGAGCAGCGTCATCGATCTGCCCGCTTGATATTTCGAGCCCGGCTGCCTCAGCATCAAGCCTTCGCCGCCGAGCGCTTCGACGCGCGCCAGCTCGCCGCGCAGGTGATCGAGATCCTTGCAGAGACTGTGTTCGTGCGCGAGGGCATAGGGCGGCTGGTTTTTCTTGACGATGCGTTCGAGTGTTTTCATCCGTTCCTCGAAAGCGTCACCGCCTTCGGGAGCGTCGAACATCAAGAAGCGCACTTCCTTCCACAAATCATTCTTGTCCTGGCGGCGAACGATGCTGACGGTGCGCTGGAATTTCTTGCGCTCGATCCAGAATTCGCCGTCAAGCGGCTCCTTCGGCAATCCGGCCGAGAACCAATCGGGCGCGAAGAGCGGATTGCCCTGGCGCGACAGGAATTCCGTACCGGTCCAGTAAGCGCGAACGCCGTCGAGCTTCTCGGACATCCACCAGCCCGCGAGATTCATCGCCCCGTCCCAGCGCTCGGCGAGCAGGAGCGCCGGCGCGTCCTTGTCTTCCTTCGTCTTTTGGGCCCGCTCCGGCAAGTCGCCGCCAACGCGCATCTCTTCGGCTTCGTCGCCGCGCAACTTGCGCAGGTGTTTGCACGTGCGTTTTTCGATGGCAATCGACTGATTGCGCCACGCCGGACACGAGCAGCTATAGACGCCGCCGACGTTCTTGAGCACGTAGGGCTTGCTGCCGGAGCCTTGCATCTCGATCGATTCGCCGTCATCCAGATCGGGCATAGGAAACTCCTTGTCTCACGCAAAGCCGCCAAGGCGCAAAGATTGAATCGTAGAATATCACGTATCAAGGAGCACTTTGCGCCTTGGCGACTTTGCGTGAGATCATTTCAACGCATGCGGAGCGAGCCATGTTGGTCCGTCCAGCGATTCCCGGCGACGCCGAAGCGATTGCCGCGATCTACAACCAGGGCATCGAAGACCGTGTCGGCACGTTTGAGACCAAGCCGCGCACGAAGGAAGACATTCTTTGCTGGTTCGACGGCGCCCATCCGTTCGTCGTCGCGGAGGTGGCTGGCCAAGTCATCGCGTTCGCCGCGACGTTCACCTATCGGCCGCGCGAATGTTATCGCGGCATCGCGGAGACTTCCGTCTACGTCGCTCGAAGCGCCCGTCGGCGCGGCGCGGGCCGCCTCGTTTTGCAAGGGCTCATCAACGCATGCCAGCAAGCCGGCTACTGGAAGCTCGTCTCACGCGTCTTTCCGGAAAACACCGCCAGCCGCGCCTTGATTTCCTCGCTCGGCTTTCGCGAAGTCGGCGTTTACGAGAAGCACGGCCAGCTCGACGGCGTCTGGCGCGACGTCATCATCGTGGAACGGTTACTTTGAATATCGCTGCCGTGCTCTCTTGGCCGAAGCGATCGATGGCAACCACATGCGCCTCACGCGGCATTCCCGGGAGCGTCAGCCGCGCTGACGAATTCTTGTCAACCGACGCGATTTGAGTGGTCCAACCCTTCGCGGACGGTGTGCGCACGACGAACCAGCGCAACGCCGTTTTGTCGCCGGCCTCCATGTGCACCATCGCTTGACCATCCTTCGTTGAAAGGCGCACACTCGGCGCCGCCGGCCGCGCGGTCGGGCTCTTGTCCCACGGGATCGCCGGCGAAATCGCGACGTCCGTGTAAACCGTCTTCAGCGCGTCCGCGATGCCGCCGGTGTTGTGCAAGATCGGCTTCATGCTGAAATGAACCGTGCCCAGGGCGCCTTGTTGTTTTCGCGTCACCTTGATTTGCTCGACGACTTCCGACGCGGGCCAACCCTTGTCCCTGCCGGTGACGCGCGACGTGTATTGTCCGGGCCAAAGCTGGCGACCCATCTTGTTCTCGCCGGCCCACCAGGCGAGCAGCTTCGGGTAGCTCTGCTTCTCCTGCGTGATCGGCCAGTAAAGCTGCGGCGTGAAGTAATCGCACCAGCCTTCGTTGAGCCAAAGCTTCGCGTCGGCGTAAAGCTCCGCGTATTGATCGAGACCCGCGATGCCCGGCGGATGCCCCGGCCGCCAGATGCCGAACGGGCTGATGCCGACCTTCACGGCAGGCTTGGTCGCCTTGACCTGGCGA
Source organism: Gemmataceae bacterium (assembly GCA_036745215.1). GTDB lineage: Bacteria > Planctomycetota > Planctomycetia > Gemmatales > Gemmataceae > SIAQ01. Next base: position 4,002 of record DAIOGM010000361.1, on the reverse strand, counting down.
TAAAGATCGCGCACGAACTGATTGACCGCGTCGCGCCGCCAATCGTCGCGCGAAAGCTTGCCGCCCGACTTGACGTACTCTTGCCAGGTGTCGTCGTCGGGAAAGGGGATGAGCTTGCCCTCATCGTCCTTCTCCTTGTAGGGATAGAAGTAATCGTCATAGTGGATGCCGTCGAGATCGTAACGGCGAACGACATCGAGGATGACAGCAAGCGAATGCTTCTGCACGTCGGCGTGCGTCGGGTTGAGCCAGTGATGTTTGCCGTAGACCTTGGCGAGATCGGGCCGGCGCTTGATGAGATGATCGTCCGGCACGTTCGACGTCGATGATGGATGCTTGGCCCGATACGGATTGAACCACGCGTGCAGCTCCAGGCCGCGCGCGTGCGCTTCGCGAATCGCGAATTCGAGCGGATCGTAATACGGGTCCGGCGCCTGGCCGAGCTTGCCCGTGAGATATTCCGACCACGGTTCCAGCTTGGACGGATACAGCGCATCGCACATCGGACGGATTTGCAGGATGACGGCGTTGAGCTTCAGCGCCGCGGCCTTGTCGAAGATTGCGATCAACTCGGCCTGTTGCTGCTTGGTGCTCAAGCCTTTTTTGGATGGCCAATCGATATTGCTGACCGACGCGACCCAGACGCCGCGAAACTCGCGCGGAATCGGCGGCGGCGCGTCTTGAGCGGAAAAGGTAAGGAGCATCGCCAATAATGGAGTCATGATTCATCCTCGTAGGACAAGCGTCTCGGTTGTCCCTGCCAAACGTGCAAGCGAGACGCTTGCACTACGAAGCCCCCTCGGCCAATCTCACTGCTCCCTCGGCGGGTTCTGTAACCAACGTTAATGGCGACGGCGCCATCCCAAGCGCCGCCAGAAATCGATCGCGATACGTCGGAAACGCCGTGAACATGCCGCCCGCCAGCGCAATCGGCAGCGCTTGCATGTCGGCGAAAATGCGCGTCGCCGCGGCTTGAGCCGTTCGCGCCAGGGCCTGTGCCGATTGTTGTACGAGTTCGCGAGCGACGGCGTCCCCCGCATCGGCGGTCTCAATCACGACATGGGCGAGCCCGGCCAACGCGGCTCGATCCATGCCGCCATAAACGAGGGGAACCAGCTCCTGCGGTGTGCTGACGTTCAAGGCGGCAAGAAAGTGTTCCGTCAATATGGTCGCGGGTCCTCGATGATCGACCGCCATGGCGACGGCTTCCAGCCCGGCGAGCGTCAACTTGTACGCACTGCCTTCATCGCCCATGAGCGGGCCCCAGCCGCCGGCGCGATTCGAGACGCCGGCTTGATTACGCGCGAACGCAATCGAGCCCGTGCCCGCGACGACGGCCAGGCCCCAGCCGTCCGGCGTTCCAGCGGCGAGCAGCAAATCCGCGTCCGTCGTGATTTCGATTTTTTGTGCCAGGCCGACTTTCGCCGCCCAGGCAAGGATTCGCTCACGATCTCCGGCACGTCCCGCGCCCGCCAGGCCAAGGCACGCAGAACGCACGGTGCGGCGCGGCAAACCGGCCGCAGCGAACGCGGCGCAGACGGCGTCATCGAGCGATTGGAAAGCGCGATCCCCTGACGTTTGCACATTCGACGGCCCGCCGTCGCCGCGCGCGATCACGACGCCGCGCCGCGCCAGCAGAGCAACCGTCTTCGTGCCGCCGCCGTCGATGCCCAGGCAAAGGTCGTCCGCGATCGGCATTTGAATTGGTGAAGTAATATCGTTCAAAACGCGACCAACTCGGCCGCCGACTGATTGCAATCGCCGTCGCGCTTCGACCGGATCGAACCCGGCCAACTGCGCGACCAGGGCCGTCTTCAATTCGCCGCCGCACGCCTCGAGCAGCTTGGCCGCGTCGTCCTGATTGAGCCCGGTCAGCTGCCGAACGATGCGATTCGTGCGTGCTCGCAACTTGACATTGGTCGCGTGCAAATCGACCATGAGATTGCCGAACGTTTTGCCGAGGCGCACCATGGCGCCGGTGGTGAGCGTGTTGAGAACGAGTTTTGTCGCGGTGCCCGCCTTGAGTCGCGTGGAGCCACTCAAAACTTCCGGGCCGACGGGAATCGTCAGCGCGAGATCGACGCGTGCAGAAAGCTCGGACGATTCATTGCACGCCAGCCCGATCGTGAACGCGCCGAGCGAGCGCCCGTAGTCCATCGCGCCAAGGACATACGGAGTACGTCCGCTGGTGGCGATGCCGACGACCACGTCGTTTGCCGTCAATTGAATTGCCTGCAAGTCGGCCGCGCCGAACTCGGGATGATCTTCCGCGCCTTCGACGGCTTGCGTCAGCGCGCGCGGTCCGCCCGCTATGAGGCCGACCACTTGACCCGGCGGGGAATTGAACGTCGGCGGACATTCGGTCGCATCGAGCACGCCGAGCCGGCCCGACGTGCCCGCTCCGACATACACGAGCCGCCCGCCCGCTTCCAGGCGGCCGGCGATGACGTCGATCGCCTTCGCAATCGCGTCGGCATGCGCGGCAATGGCGGCGGGCACGCGCGCATCCTCGGCGTTCATCAAGTGAACGATCTCGAGCGGCGTCAGCTTATCGAGATGCATCGACGCCGGGTTGCGCGCTTCCGTCAATAGATGGTCCATGGCCGCCCCTCAATCCAGCACCAGCCCCACGACGACCGTAACGATCATCCCCACCGGAGCATACCACGGCCAAGCCAGAAACGGCATCCCCCACGTGCTCGGCAACCAAACATAGAGCACCGCCACGGCCCCGAACGCGAAGCCCGCCAGCGCCGCGTTGGAGGAAACTTTGCGGCGCATGCTGCCGAGGATGAACAAACCCAGGACGAGTCCCGTCGTCAAACCGGCGACGCCGAGAACCTGGTCAATCACGCTGCGATCGCTCTGTATCCAGAGCGATCCAAGCGCAACCACGGTTTGGGCGATGCCCCAGACGAGCGTCATCGACTTGGACACGGTCAGGTAATGGGAGTCGTCCTTATCCGGCCGCAACGGGCGATAAAAGTCGGCGACGAACGCCCCAGCCGAACTGTTGAGCGACGACGACAGCGTTGACATCGCCGCAGCGAGGACGGCCGCGACGATCAGGCCGATCAAACCCATCGGCATCTTGTTGATGATGAACAATCCGAATACTTCGTCATTGCGCGTCCCGGCTGCGACTTCAAGAATGCCCTCTTGCCGCAAGGCGTAGAGTCCGACGCCGATACCAAGAAAGAGGGCGAACTGTAACGCGACAACGAGTCCACTCGACACGAGCGCCACGCGGGCTTCGGTCAATGAGCGAGCACAGAGATAGCGTTGCACCATGATCTGATCGGCGCCGTGACTGGCCATGCTGAAGATCGCGCCGCCAACCACGCCGGCCCAGAGGGTATACGTCCTGGCGGGATCGGGCGTCAGATCGATCAAGCGAAACTTGTTCGCCGACGCGCCGATTTCGATCCATTGGCTCAAGCCGCCGGGCAGGAGCCACCAGATGCACACGGCGGCAAAGATGGCGCCGAGAAAATAGATCGCGAACTGAATCAGGTCGGTCCAGATCACCGCCTGCATGCCGCCGAGGTACGTGTAGAAAATCGTCACCGCGCCCATGACGACGATCGACATTTCCGTGCTCAGACCGGTAAACTGCTGCAACAAAAGCCCGGTCAGGTACAGACGCAGGCCGTCCGCGATGGTTCGGGTGATGAGAAACAACGTGGACGCCAAACGTTGCACGCGGACGTCAAATCGCTCGCGCAACACCTGATATGCCGAGAACAATTCGCCACGCATATATTGCGGCAACAAAATCACTGCGACCAAAACGCGGCCCAAAAAGTAGCCGAACGATAATTGCAAGAACGTGAAGTCGCCGCCGCCCGGATTGTACGCCACTCCCGGCACGCTCAGGAAGGTGACCGTACTGGTCTCCGTGGCGACGATGGAAACGAGCACCAGCCACCACGACACGTTGCGATCGCCGACGAAGTAGGTGCGGATGTCGCGCTGCTGGCGGACGAACCACATCGCGAGCAA
>DAIOGM010000360.1:2524-7713 GCA_036745215.1 Gemmataceae bacterium | reverse complement strand
CAATCTCAAACGAGCGCGGCGTCTTCTCCGTCGGCGTTTGACCGATCGACGTGAGCTTGCCTTTCTCGTCAATCGCGAAGCCCGCCAAACTGTCGTGGCCGCGATTGGAAACCCAGACGAACTTGCCGCTCGGATGCACCTTCACCTCGGCCGTCGTGTTTTGGCCCTTGAAGTCGGCGGGGAGCGTGGTCAGATTTTGCACCGGCGACAGTCCCTTGTCCAAGTCGAACTGGTACGCGGTGATGCTGTTGCCGGTCTCATCGGACGAGTACGCCATCTTCAACTTCGGATGAAACGCCAAATGGCGCGGACCCGCTTTGGGCGTGCCGCCCTTGGCCTGGCCGGCGCTCTCGAAGCCGCCGGTCGTGTTGCGGCGATATTGATAGATCGCGTTCGGCTCGACGTGCGGCACAAATAACCATTGACCGGCCGGTTCGAGCACCGCGGCGTGCGCGGTCGGCTTCGTCTTCACCAGGCTGATGGCGTCTTTTTGAAGCTTGCCGGCGTCGTCCACCTTGTTCGCCGACCAGTCGCCGGCCATGTAGGAGGCGGACAGAAGCGCGCCTTGCTTGACATCAAAGTTGACGAACGCGGCGTTGCTGGCCTTGGCGCGCAAAATCGTGCTGAGAAGACTCAGCTTGCCCGTTTTCGCATCGATAGCATAGCTGGCGAGCGAATCGATCGTGCGCAGCGACGCGAACAAGTATTTCTTGGCCGGATCGACGCACAACGAGCCGGGCGATCCCTCGACGGCGAACGAATCGATCGCGGCCAACGTACCATCCTTGGGTTCGAGCCGATAAATCTGGATCTTTTTCTCAGGGGCCATCGAAACGTAAACGAACGTGTCGGCGTGCACTGTCATTACGGCACCCAGGAAAAATGCAAGTGTCAACAGGAAGCGCATGGCGGTGTCCTCGTGGAAAGCGAGCGGATTCGATATTGTGGCTTTGGCCATGAGCGTCTGTCAAAACAATTGTCGCCAAATCGCGAAAGTTGGAGTTGCGTCCCAGAAACTCGAAGAAAGTGCCATTATTTTCAGGAAATCGCTTGGCTTCAATGACGAAAGCGTTAAGAATAGAAGCGCGACGACGTTTGACAGCTGTTACGCCGCCTGCCGTGACTCCATTGAATCGCTGGCCGCAAGTTCCACGGGCATGAGATGTTGCACCCCTTGACTCGGATGAAGTATAATTCCCCCATAAGCGCAAGGGATCAAACGGTTGCCGGGAGTTCGTGATGGCCAAGGACCCGCTGGATTTGTTGCGCGAGCAGGCCCAGGAAGCGATCTCGCGCGGGCAGTATCAAGAAGCGCGGCAAATCTATCAGCAAGCACTGGGTTATCGCAGCGACAGTCCCGAGGTTCACTACGGCCTCGCGACGGTCTGCTTTCTGATCGGCGACACGCATAGCGCGGTCTATCATTTCAAGGAAGTCATCCGCCTCGATCCGATGCGGGCCGGCGCGTACATCAATCTCGGCGCGGTTTACAATCGGCTCGGCCAGCTCGACGAAGCCCTCACCACCTTGCGGCGCGGCATCCAGCTCGACGCCAATCGCGCGGAGGGTTACTACAACCTCGGCCTCGTGTACAAGCAGCTCGGACAGCTCGACATGGCTGTCAACGCTTATCGCGAAGCCGTGCGGCTCAATCCGCGCATGTATGACGGGCATTACAATCTCGGCAACATCTTCTTCGAGAAGGGGCAAATCGCGCTGGCGATCGCTCATTACAAATCAGCGCTGGACATTCGCCCGAGCTGGGAAAAGGGCCGCAATGCTTTGGCAGCGGCGCAAGCCGAACAGGCGGCCCAGAGCGCCGACGCCCCGCCGCCGCCGCCGCCGGAAATCAGTCCCGTCGCGACCGATCTTGATCCCGAGCGTCTGATTGATCCCAACTTCCACGGGACGTTGTTGCGCCTGTTGCATGAGCTTGTCGTTGAAACCGACGCGGACAGCCAGGCGATCCTGGAGCTTTTGCAAAAAGAAATCGAAACGGCGATCCGTGATCTGTCCATCTGCATCCTGACCCCCAACGACCCGAATCACAAACTCGACGACCAGATCGAGCGCTTTGACCAGGCCGTCGTGCAACTGCAGCAATTGCAAGAGTCGCTGCACAAACGCATGAGCCGCGCCAAGCAGTTGGGCGAGCAAATCATCAAGAGTTGACCCTTTGGAGTGCGGCGCTTTGACGCCGCTTTCTTTTTTTTCTTTTGGCGAAACGAAGGAAAGAAAAAAAGAAAGCGGCGTTAAAGCGCCGCACTCCAAATATCCAAGTTCACCACTTTTCCTGTTTTTCCCGCACAACCGGCAAATCCGGACTTTCCGTCAAGATTGACCTATTTTGTTGCCGATGTAAGGAGAGATTTCGCTCTCTTATTCCTCGCGCGGCGATTCGCGAAATTCGTTGGATGGAACGTCCATGAAAACGAAACGGTGGCTTGGCGTATTGATCGTGGCGTCGTGGCTGATCGGGTCGTCGGCGAACGCCCAGCAACCCGGCGGTCCATCGGCGTTTCCGCCGCCGTCGCCGTTGTTGCCGAATGCTGCCCCGGAAAAAACGGAAGCGCCGCTATACGGGGACCAGAGCGGACTTTCCGATTGGATCGTCTATCGCCGCGATTGCTGCGAAGGCGCGCCGGGCAAGCAAACGCCGCTGTATACGGAAATTTACCTGCAAGCGGGCCCATCGATTCCGGTCGGCGGCATGACCTTGAGCCGCGAACTCAAGACCGGCTGGTCGATCATGGGCGGCGCGCGGGCGTTGTTCTTCAATGAGCCGATGACGCGGGCCTGGGTCGTCGATCTGCACATCATCAACACCAACGAAAGCTCCGGTGTGCAAAACACGCAGTTTCCGATCACCTTCTTTCACAACGGCATCCGCTCCGACCTCGCCGTGTTCGAGGGCCAGGTCGGTCGGCAAACGTTTTCGCTGGAAAACAGCAATCGCACGATGGTCGGTCTCGGTTTCGGCCGTGACTGGTACTTGCGCAATCCCGGCGACAACGATAGCTGCAAATGGCGCGTCGGCGTCGATGGCGGCGGCCGCTGGGGCACGCATAACCTCAGCTTCAACGAATTCGGGCACGTCACCGATGTCGTCGGCGGCATCTATGTCGGCGCCCACTCGCTGCTTGAGGTTCCCTATTACTCATGGATCTTGCAAGGCGGCTTTCGCGCCGAATGGGCGTATACGTGGAGCGATATTCTTCAGGGCCCCAGCGATGTGCAGGATTTGAATTTCTTCGTGACGGTCGGCTTGCGGTTTTGAAATGCATTGACAATTGAAAAGCGTGGGGGCCTCAATTGTCAATTCTTCAGTCGTCTTCATGTCTCGTGGCCTAAGTGGCCATTTTTTCAAAATGACGATTGGGTTCGCAGAAAGAAATTGCAAACGCACCAGAGCACCGAAGGTGCGCAAACAACTTAGCCCAGGGCAGAGCGCAGCGCCGCCCTGGGTTGGGTGGCGTTTGACGATGGAGCTCTGAAAGAGCGAAACAAGTGGCGGAACGCCGTTGTAGCGCACTTTCAGTGCTGAGTCGATTTGGTTGCGTTGACCCAGGGCGGCGCTTCGCTCTGCCCTGGGCTATATTGTTTTCGCACCTTTGGTGCTCAGGCGCGTTTGCTAATACTCTCTGCGCAGCGAACCCAACAGATAACTTGGAAAAGGAACTCTAAGCCGCCAGCGGAATCGTTTTCTTTTCATTGATGGCGTCCACGATTCGCAATGCCGCCCGTTCACACGCACCTGGCATCGCCACCTGTTGTCGCAGCGCCAGCAATTCTCGGCACGCGCCCGCATAGCTCTTTTCATCGTCGAGCCAGTGCAGAATCTCGCGGGCCACGCCGACGGATTCGCATTTCATCGTCAGGAACTCCGGAAAGAGCATCTTGTCCGCGAGCAGATTGACGAGCGTGATGTACTTCACCCGCAACAGCGGGCGAAAAATAATCGCCGTCAAAACCGACACGCGAAAGACAATGACGGTCGGCTTCGCTCGATACAGCAACTCCAGCGACACCGAGCCCGATACGGAGACGCATGCCTTGCTCAGCTCGATAATCTCCGGCGTCCGATTCACGCACAGTTCCAGCGGCAAGCCTGGGAATTGCCGGCGCGTCGTTTCCATCATCTCTCGATGCTTCTCCTTGAAGCAGGCCACGAGGAAGCGCGTCTCCGGATGCGCGCGATGGATAATCTCGGCGGCGCGCAATTGCATGGGAAAGTTAAACTCGACTTCATGCGTCCGCGAGCCGGGCAGGAGGCCGATGATTGTGCCGCCGAGGTTTCGCTGCGTTTCCATGAAAAGCGGATCGAACCGCTGGCGCGGCAACTCGTCGAAGAACGGATGGCCGACGTACTCCGCGTTGACGCCGCGTTCGCGATACCACGCTTCCTCGAACGGCAGCGAACAGAGGACGTGATCGACGAATCGGCGCATCTTGCGCACGCGCCATCTCGCCCACGCCCAGATTTGCGGCGGCACGAAATAGTACACCGGAATACCCTGCCGATGGGCGGCACGGGCGATCCACCAGTTGAAGCCGGGATAGTCGATGAGCACGACCGCGTCGGGCCGGTGCTCTTGAAAATAGCGATCGGCCTCACGCACCAGTCCGATCAACTTCGGCAAACTGCTGAGTACTTGTGTCAACCCCATGACGGCGTGGTTGCACATATCGAAGAGGTGCTTGCAGCCGGCGTCGGCCATGCGATCACCGCCGAAGCCGACGCATTCCACGCCCGGCTCGAGCGCTTGCAGAGCCCGAATGAGATTGGCGCCGTGCACGTCGCCCGAGGGTTCGCCGACGCTGAAGAAAATGCGCATGAGACGTCCTTGTCGTTTACATTAAACGTTTGATCGACGCGCAAACGCAACCGAACCGGTGTAGGACGGACATTCCTGTCCGTCCTACTAGGACGGACAGGAATGTCCGTCCTACATAAATGGCGTGAACTCTCGCCGTATTCGCGCCAGCGAAAACTAAGCGAAAACGCAATTCGGAAGCAATGGCAACTTGGATTTGAATTCTCAGGCAGGGAAAAACAGGAAGCCCGCGCCAAGGACGTGGCACGGGCTTCGCACTGCTGCACCGTCAAGCGGCGCGGGCGTTCAAGCTTCGACTTTGGGCGGCATCGAGTTCGACAATCCCGGCATCTGCGATTGCTCCGCCACCTTGCG
>DAIOGM010000360.1:0-2514 GCA_036745215.1 Gemmataceae bacterium | reverse complement strand
CCCAGAGCACGCAAAACTTCCAGCACTTCGCTCCACGTCGGGAACGGCCGGCGATTGTCGCGCTTGTATTGATCCATGGCCTTCATGAATTCGATTTCGTCATTGGTGTAGTCGCGTTCACATGTGGTCGGATCGATCTGCCGCCGACGTTCCCCTCTTTCCTCGCGCCGGTCCTTGCCACTGCGGCGTTCCAGAGCGACGGGAATCTTCCGTTTGCGGCGATCATTCCCGCGACGGTCGGTAACGCAAAGTTCAGGTGGAAAAGCAGCGGCTGCGGCGGCCTGTTGGCTCATGACGGACCTCAAATTGGGGGGTTGGGAGGCGATCAAATCGGGGGAAACCTGATTGCCCCCATACGAATATAACCCATAATCGTGAAATGACAAATCTCCGGATAAAAACTATCCGGATGTCGGGGCAAAATGGAGGCGAATTGACGGGATTTGCTGATGTTTCTCGATGTGCGGACAGTGATGCCCTGTTCAGGCTAATACGTGTTTTTCAACCTTCGTCAAGCTTTGTGGCGAGTACTTTGGCTGCCTGTTCCTGGCGATATTGCTTCAGGCGTTGCGCTAAATTTGCGTCCGCAGTCGCAAGAATCGCGGCTGCCAATAAAGCTGCGTTCGTCGCCCCCGCGTTACCGATCGCGAGGGTGCCGACGGGAATACCCGCCGGCATCTGTACGATCGACAAGAGCGAATCGAGCCCTTGCAACGCCTTCGATTGAATCGGCACGCCCAGCACCGGCAGCGTCGTCTTGGCCGCGATGACGCCAGCCAGATGAGCGGCACCGCCCGCGCCCGCGATGATGACCTTCATGCCGCGGCTCTCCGCCGTCGCGGAGTATTCGAGCACCTGGTCCGGCGTGCGATGCGCGGACATGACTTTCGCCTCATAGGGAATATCGAACTTGCGCAACGTGTCGGCCGCGTTTTTCATCGTGTCCCAGTCGGACTGACTGCCCATCAAGATGCCGACGAGTGGGGTGGAAGCCATGTGCGTTCCTCGTATCGGGCGAGCGAATCATTCCATTATATTGCTTGTCAACCAAGGTTTCGTCAGGTAGAGTAGAAAGGACGAACAACCAGGGTTTCATCAAAGTCATGGCAAACTTCGCGACGATCCTCGGCGTTTCCGCACCGCAAGCCGCGCTTGCCGCTGCTATCGCTATCGCCGCCGCCACGGGATGAACCTGGGGAACGCTTAATATTCGCAAACCGAACCCCAGGCTGAAACGCCTGGGGTTTTTTGTTGGATGGGAGAACCACGAATGAGCGTCGCATTGAACTTGTCGCAACGAGCACAACACACCGGCGAAGCGCCGATCAGCTACTTCATGCAGCAGGGCGTGGAGAATCCGAACTTGATCAGCCTCGCCGCCGGCCTGGTCGATCCCGAATCGCTTCCATGCGATGACGTTCGCGCCGCCGCCGACGAGATCTTGAGCGAACCCCGCAGCGCTCGCGCCGCCTTGCAGTACGGCACCACGCAAGGCTACGCTCCGTTGCGTCAGAAAATCTATCAACACGTGCTCGCACTCGACGCGCTCAAACCTGCGGACATTAGCTTCACGGCCGAGGATGTCGTGGTCACCACCGGCTCGCAGCAGATGCTCTACATGCTCGGCGAGGCGCTGCTCGATCCGGGCGACATCGTCATCACGGAGGCGCCGTCGTATTTCGTCTACCATGGCATCCTGGCGAGCATGGGCATCCGCACGCTGACCGTGCCGATGGACGACGAAGGCATGCGGACCGACGCGCTGGAAGAATTGTTGACGCGTATCGAGAAAGCCGGCGAATTGCCGCGCGTGAAGCTGATTTACACCGTCGATTACTTCCAGAATCCGACCGGGCTGACGCTGTCGTTGCCGCGGCGGAAGCACATGCTCGAATTGGTGCGTCGATTCAGCAGGACGCAGCGCATCTTGATCCTCGAGGACGCCGCTTATCGCGAGCAGCGTTTTGCAGGCGACGATGTGCCGAGCATCAAGAGCCTCGACCGCAGCAACGAGCACGTGATCCTCGGCATGACGTTTTCGAAGCCGCTCTCGCCCGGCTTGAAGACCGGCTACGGCGTGTTGCCGCGCGATCTGATGGGCCCGCTTCTGCGCATCAAAGGCAATCACGACTTCGGGTCGAGCAACGTCAACCAACACATCCTGGAACGGCTGCTCGCCAACGGCTCGTATCATCGCCACGTCGAGAAACTGCGCGGCGTCTATCGCTCCAAGCGCGACACGCTCTTGGATGCGTTGGCCCAGGAGTTTCCGCGCGCCGTGTCGCCGTTGCGCTGGACGTTCCCCAGCGGCGGCATGTATGTTTGGCTCACGTGTCCGGCCCCAATGGAAACCGGCCCGGCCGGTCGCTTCATGAAAGCGTGCCTGCGCGAGGGCGTGCTGTATGTGCCAGGCGCGTTTTGTTACGTCAAGGACGAGCACGGCAACGGCGTGCCCAACTGCGAAGCGCGCCTTTGTTACGGCGTCGCCTCGCATGACGAGCTGCGCGAAGCCGT
>DAIOGM010000359.1:0-7739 GCA_036745215.1 Gemmataceae bacterium | reverse complement strand
ACCGGGAGACGATGAAGAAGCACTACATCCGAAAGGAAGCCTTGGCCGTCGCTGACGCCGTGTTCGAGAAGATTCACGGCAAGAACGGGAACGGGAAGGCCACGCCGACCACGAACGGGACCGCTCCCGAGGTTGCAAAACCGGAACAGGGAGCGTCGTCGGGTTCAGGCGAGTAGCGTCGGGAACCGGCGAGACTCGCAAGAAAATTGAGGGGGATTTGAGGGGGATTCTCGCCATTCCCCAACGAAAAGGACTCACCACTTTCGCCGTAAGTCCTTATCCTGCTTGAGTACCGAAGGTGGGACTTGAACCCACACCCCCTTGCGGGGACCGGATTTTGAGTCCGGCGCGTCTGCCATTCCGCCACTTCGGCTGGAGATGTTCATCTTAGCGGCAACGGGGGGCGCCGGCGACGTTCGAACGCCGACATCGGCGCGGCTCTACGTGAGCGTCGCAACCACTTCGACAAAGACAACGCTGTCTATCGCGGCGGATGGGTCATGGCGTCAATTGTTACGTTCCAGAACAAACTCCAACACGTTTTCCTGATCCTTGACCTCGGCTCGTAGCGGCGAGGTAGCGATGCTCGTGTATCGGATCGGTACGATCGGGGGCGGAAGCGGATTCCGGTCTTCGGGAAGTCGCTGGGACGTATCTTCCCTGGCCACGATCACGACCGTGTAGTGGCCAGGCACGGCGCCATCCTTGGGCACGAAGGTGGTCAATGTATAGGATCCGTCCGGCTGAATCTCGCCCGTCGCCTCTTGGCCCGACTGCGGGACGAACAGCACCGTGCCGTTGGGCACCGGCTTGCCCTGATACATCACGGTGCCGCGAACGGGGACCGTCCGGGGACGACCGGGGCCGCAACCGCCGATCAGGAAGGCAACCAGGAGAAGGCCGATGGAAAGGCCGGTGCGCACGGGCGTATCCTCCGTCACGGCAGGGTCACCGACTCGCCGTTGTTCCGCGTTGCGAGAGCCTGCAAGACGGTCAGGCTCGTGTCTCTGGACATGAACCGCCCCGTGCCGTCGCAGAAGAGTATGTTCACGCCGCCGCCGTCATGGCCGCTGGTGAACGGGGTCTCATTGGTAAAGTAGGATCCCACGTAACCGATGGGATAGGTGACGACCTTGTGATCGATCATCAGCCAACCATTGGCAGGGTTCGCGGGCGTCACCGCCGTCTCGTAATTGTAATAACCCCAGGTCCACGGCTGAATGCCGCCCCAGCCCCGGGACAACAGCGCTCGCCCGCGCGCGGACGATGTTTCGCCGCAAAGGAGCGTGTTTGACGTACCATCGCTGATGGTCGCCATTTTGATGGCGCTCTTGGGATAGATCACGCCGGAGGTGCCATACCAGGCGTCGCGGCTCCAGGTGCCCTGCACCAGACCGACCGACGCCGATCCGCCGTTGGCCCGGTAGTGGAGAGCGCCTTGCTGCAGCGCTTTCAATTCTGGGAGGCTGGCGGACATATAGGAATCCGGGCTTTGCTTGCCGAGTTCCGACGATGGGCACGCGAATACAGCAATCGACGATACATAGTTGGCATGATCGCCCAGGTGCGGAGAGGCGGTCAAGCGCCACGGCTGCACGGTAAGCAGTGCATTGGCCGTCAACGATTCGATCCAAGAGAACCGGGGGCCTTGGTCGAGGTACGGAAAAATCCGTCCCGGCCAGCCGATGGCGTAGCGAGTTCCCGACGCCGGATCCCCGCCGGTCGGCAGCGACTTGATGGTGTCGTGATACCCATGCATCGCGAGGCCGAGCTGCTTCATGTTGTTCAGGCACTGCGTCCGCGCCGACGCCTCGCGCACTTTCTGTACCGCGGGAACCAGCAAGGCGATGAGGATCGCAATGATGGCAATCACCACCAGCAACTCGATCAATGTGAAACCGCGTCGCTTTGATTGATTCGAAGAATTCATCGGCGCACCTCCTGATAAACATGACGGTGGAGAGGTGAATGTCTGACGAGAATTATAGTCGATCCCGATGGTAGTTCCCAACAATTCTCGGCATCGGCGCATTCTCTCAGAATTCTGTAAGATACCACCCGCCCTTTGAGTTTTCCCGGAATGACCCAATGAAAACGTTGGCCGACTTTCGTGCCGTCTATCAACTTCCGCTGCACGAGCTCTTGTTCCGCGCCGCTCAAGTGCATCGCGAACACCATGACCCGGCCGACATTCAGCGCTGCGTCCTGCTCAGCATCAAGACCGGCGGCTGCTCCGAGGATTGCGGCTACTGCGCTCAAAGCGCTCGCTTCAAGACCGGCGTCGAAGCGACGCCGCTCATGACTCTCGATGAGGTGCGCGCCAAGGCGACGCGCGCCAAGGACCTCGGCGCTTCGCGCTTCTGCATGGGCACGGCGTGGCGCGAAGTGAAGGATGGACCGCAATTCGAGCAGATTCTCGACATGGTCCGCTGCGTGCGCGATCTCGGCATGGAAGCGTGCGTCACGCTCGGCATGCTGACCGACGAACAGGCCGAACGGCTCGCGGACGCCGGGCTGACGGCGTACAACCACAACCTCGACACGTCGCGCGCATACTATCCAAAGATCATCTCGACGCGCACCTACGACGATCGCCTTCGCACGCTGCAAGCCGTGCAAGACGCGGGCATTTCGGTCTGTTGCGGCGGCATCATCGGCATGGGCGAGAGCGAGGACGATCGGCTCGCGCTTCTGGTCGAACTGGCGAACCTCGAAAAGACGCCCGAAAGCGTGCCGATCAACGTGTTGACGCCGATCACGGGGACGCCGTTGGAAAACGCGCCGCCCGTCGATTCGATCGAACTGGTGCGCCTGATCGCGACGGCTCGCATCGCGTTTCCTCGAGCTCGCGTCCGCCTGAGCGCCGGACGCGATCGCATGAGCCGCGAGCTTCAGATTCTTTGCTTCCTGGCCGGCGCCAATTCGATATTCTTCGGCGACAAACTGCTGACGGCGCCAAATCCGTCCGCAGGCGCCGACGCCGAACTCTTTCGAGCGATGGGGTTGCCCGAGCCGTGCGTGAGCATCTCATGAAACGAATGGATCGCTGGCAAACGCAACTGGACCAACTTCGCGCCGAAGGCCGTTACCGCACATTGACGACCGCCGCCGGCATCGATTTTTCTTCGAATGACTACCTCGGTTACAGCAAGCTAGCCGGGAGCGTTTGCGACCGGAGCCGCAGCGGCACGGCGTCGCGCTTGCTCCGGGGCCACGATGCCGTTTGGGAAGAAGTCGAAGCCAAACTCGCGGCCTGGCACGGCGCGGAGGCGGCGCTGGTGATGACGAGCGGCTACGTCGCCAACGAGGGCTTGCTGAGCGCCGTCGTGGAGCCGGGCGATCTCGTCTTCTCCGATCAATGTAATCACGCTTCGATCATCGACGGCCTGCGCCTTTGCCGGGCCGAGAAAATTGTATTTTCGCACAACGACGTCAATGACCTCGTAAAAACACTGCGACAGCGGCATGGCAACCGGCGGGCGGCGCAGGCGTGGTTCATCGTCACGGAGTCGCTCTTCGGCATGGAAGGGGACAAGGCGCCGCTGCCGGAGCTGGTCGATTTGGCGGCACGTTTTGATGCGAATGTAATCGTGGACGAGGCGCACGCCACCGGCTGCTTTGGCGGCGCGGGAAGCGGCCTGATTGATGCAGCCGGGTTGCGGGCGCGTGTGCTCGCAACCATGCACACCGGCGGCAAGGCGCTCGCCGTCCCCGGGGCGTACATCGTTGGTTCGCGGCAGCTAAAAGAGCTGCTCGTCAACCGCTGCCGGCATTTGATATTCACGACCGCGCTGCCGCCGCAGATCGGCGCATGGTGGCTCGACACGCTGGATCGAGTCGCCACGGATGAAGCGGCGCGGTCGGCATTGCATCAACGGGCGGAGTTTTTTCGTAAGGAATGTTGCTTACGTGGAATGTCTTTAGGTGGAAGTCATTATGTCGGAACGATCGTGCTCGGCAGCGATCACGCTGCCCTCTCGGCCGCGGCGCGATTGCAGTCAGCCGGCTTCGATATCCGCGCCATCCGCCCGCCGACCGTACCTGTAGGAACGGCACGCTTGCGCATCTCAATTCATGCGGACCATGACCTGACCGTGTTGCGAGAGTTGGCGGCGATCCTATCGAAAGCCAATTAACTCGTCTTTTGTCGCGGGGCGTTAAACGCAAACTCGCGCTGAATGGCGGGTGATTTGAACGATCATGACCGATTTCATCATCCTCGGAACCGACACCGACGCCGGCAAAACCACTTTTGCGTTGCTCTGGCTGCACCGGTTCGCGGAGAGTTATTCGTACTGGAAGCCCGTTGAAACCGGCGACTCGGATGCGGAGCGCATTACTCGACTTTGCCCGGCGGCGGTTGTGCATGCGCCTCTGGTGCGGTTGAAGGCGCCGGTGGCGCCGCCGCTGGCTGCGCGATTGGAAGGGCAACGCGTGCCCCAGGCGAAGGTGATCGCCGGCGCGATGCCCCAGGCGCTAAACGACAAGAACATCGTCGTCGAAACGTTTGGCGGGCCGTTTTCGCCGCTCAATGAGGAAGAACTGCAACTGGCGCTCATTCATGAACTGGCGTTGCCTTGCGTGCTCGTCTCCTCCACGAACCTTGGCGGCATTGGCCGCACGCTGCAATGCTTGACCGCCCTGGGTGCGGAGGGCGTCGATATCGTCGGTGTTGTTCTCTTCGGCAAATACGATGAATTCACTGCGGAAAAGGTCAAGCAGCATGCGCCGACCGTGACCGTCGTTTCATTGACGCCGCCGGAGGATTGGACATCCCCTGCCCTGGCCGCCTGCGCGGAACGACAACGTGAGCCACTGCAATGCTTGAAAAATGCGCTGGATCGAAAGCGCAATGTGGATCCGTATGTCTTGGCCGAAGACCGCCGCTGCGTTTGGCATCCGTACACGCCGCTCGTTGGCGCCGATGAGCCGCTCGTCTGCGTCGGCGCGCGCGATGAATTCCTGGAGCTGGCGGACGGCCGGCGCGTGATCGACGCCATCTCGTCGTGGTGGACGATCCTGCACGGCCATCGCCATCCGCCATTGATGAAAACACTCGCCGAGGCGTCACGCCGGCTCGATCACGTGCTCTTCGCGGGCGTCACGCATCCGGACGCCGTCGAGTTGGCGGACCTCTTGCTCGGCACGATGCCCTGGGTCGGCGGCCGCGTTTTCTATTCCGACAACGGCAGCACTGCGGTCGAAGTCGCTCTGAAGATGGCGTATCAATTCTGGCGTCATCACGGCGAGCCGCAGCGAACGCGATTCGTCGGTTTCGAGCACGGCTACCACGGCGACACCTTCGGTGCGATGGCGGTCAGCCGCGATCCCGTGTTTTTCGGCCACTTCGAACCGCTTTTGTTTCGTGCGGACATCCTGCCGCTCGATGCCAATCGACTCGATGAACACCTTGCACAACATGCGAGCGAAACGGCCGCCGTCATCCTGGAACCGCTCGTGCAAGGCGCCGGCGGCATGCGGATGCACTCCGCGGAGGTCCTGAAAGAGATCGTCGAAATCACGCACCGCCACGGCGTTCTGTTTATCGCCGACGAAGTGATGACCGGCGGCGGCCGCACCGGCACGCAGTGGGCGCATCAACGCGCCGGCATCGTTCCCGATTTGTTGTGCGCCGCCAAGACGCTCACCGGCGGCGTCATGCCGCTCGCGGCGACGCTCGTTTCTCCGCGGATCGTGGAAGCGTTCGCTAGCGCCGATCGCACGCGCACGTTCTTTCACGGCCATTCCTTCACCGCGAATCCGCTGGCGTGCGCCGTCGCGGCGGCCAACCTGCGATTGCTGTTGGCTGGGTCATTGCAGGACGCCAAGCGCATCGAACATTCTTGGCGCAACGCTTTCACGGACTTGCACGGCCGCGCGAATGTCAAAGACGTGCGAATTTGCGGAACGATCGCCGCCTTCGAAATCGACTCGACCGGCGGCTACCTCGCCGACGCGGGCCAAACGATGAAACGTCGCTGCCTGGAGATGGGCGTCTTTCTGCGGCCGCTTGGCAACGTGATTTATGTGATGCCGCCGTTTTGCACGTCCCGAGAATCGCTGCAACGAATTGCCGATGCGATGACCGCCGCCGTCAATGGTGTGGCGTGAAATGTCAATGTCGGTTGAACGAAATGGGCGTTTGGCGTCACGCTTGAGGCGCGCGCACGTGGGGAACTGGCCCATAAGGACTGCTTTTTCCCGTGTTTTTCGCAGTTCGTGTTACCCAATCGCCGTTGGGTAACTGGGTCGCTAACTGGGCGCCGTCCTCGCAGGTGTCCGATGGTTTCGCCCATTCGTACCATTTGCATATTGATTCAACGTTTCAATGTCTGGCGAGCCGAGCCCCGTCAGGGGCCGGTTGAGCGTCCGGATAATTACTCAACCGGCCCCTGACGGGGCTCGGCTCGCCGAATTTCGCGATTTGCGAGGACCCTCCGTATGAAAGCGCGTCAGGCCGTCATTACCAAGGCGTTCGAAGTAGCCGTCCGCGAGGTCGAGTTGCCCGACCCCGCGGAGAATCAGATTCTCGTCGCCGCCGAGGTCAGCGGCATCAGCCCAGGCACCGAACTTGCCGTTTACACCGGCACGCATCAATGGCTGCAAGATCCGAACTTGCCCGACTGGAAGTTCCCGTTCAAGTCCGGCTACAGCGCCGCGGGCACCGTTGTTAGCGTCGGCAAAAACGTCACCGGCTGGAAGCCCGGCGACCGCGTCAGCTTCCCCGGCAACCACGCGTCGGCGGAGCTGTTGACGATTGGCCACGAGCGCGGCCGCTTGTGGAAATTGCCGGACAACCTCGATTTCGAGAAGGCGGCGCTCGCGTGCATTTTGCGTTATGGCATGGGCGCATCGATCCGCGCCGGCCTGACGCTGGGCCGCTCGTTCGCGGTGCTGGGCCTCGGCATGATCGGCCAGGCGGCGCTCCGCTGCGCGATGGCGGCGGGGGCGAATCCGGTCATCGGCATCGATAGCGTCAAGATGCGGCGTGAGGCTGCGACAAAAGCAGGCGCGGATCTGACGCTCGATCCGAATGACGCGAACTTCAAGCAGAAGATGAACGACTTCCTCGGCATGAAAGGCGTCGAAATTGTCGCGGACGCGACAGGCGTTCCGGATGCGATTCCGACGGCGATGTCGCTGGCGTGCGACGCGGGCCAGGTGGTCGTCGTCGGCAGTCCGCGCGGCAAGGCGAAAGACGTCAATTTTTATGATGATCTGCATCGCCGTTACATCGAGGTCACGGGAGCGCATGGCAATCAACTGTTCGAGCCGGCCCATACGCGATTGGCCGGCGCGTGGGACATCAACAAGGCGCAGAAGTGGCTGTTAGCGCTCCTTGCGAATGGGCGATTGAACTTGAACGGGTTGATCACGCATCGCATCAAGCCGGAGGAGCTCGGCAAAACTTATGATGGATTGTTGAAGAACAAGGAAGAATATTTGTGCGCGGTGATGAAATGGAAATAACCGGCTTGCGTTTAGCGCTCGCATGGCGGCACGCGAGCGCTAAACGCAAGCGGCTATAACACCGGTTCCTTGATCTGAATATGCCTGTTCTCAGGCAAACTCACAAACCACTCCAACGTTCGCCGCACGCCTTCGCGAATATCGACTTCCGGCTTCCACCCCAGTTGCGTCCGCGCCTTATCGGTCGAATACTGCGTCGATCTGCCGATCAAATAAATCGCTCGCCTGGTGATCCGCGGCGGCGTCTTGCTGAAGATCATCTTCTTGAA
>DAIOGM010000358.1:0-7763 GCA_036745215.1 Gemmataceae bacterium | reverse complement strand
ATACCAACGTGCAATGGCTTCGCGGTGACGCAGGTGCTCCAATCACCTGTGCGCTGGTCCGGCAATATAGAGCGCATGGAGGCTGCGATGAGCGAGGAAGGCAATCGGCTTCGTTCGGTCCAGAATGGGTCAGCTGTCGAGGTGGCCGTGCTTGCCGACCCGGTCGCACCCGACACTCTCTTACGCGAAGTCGTGGCGCGCTATCTCGTTGGGCCGGTAGATGTTGCGCAGGTTGACGATCAATAGCGAGGCCATTTCGCGCTTGAGGCGGTCGAGAATGAACGCGTCAATCGGATGCTTCGCACTCACCTTCGGCGGCGCGACTTTGGCCGGCGGCTCGAACGACCAGTGCTTTTGATACTTCGCTCCCTCGGCGATCCACTTCTTGATCAGCTCTTTTTCCGACTTCGTGAGCGGCCGATGCGACGTCGGCGGCGGCATGATCTCGTCGGCGTCATCGCTGAAGATGCGCTTGATGAGCTCGCTTTCCGCCGACTTGCCCGCGACGATCGGCGCCTTCTTGCTCTTAGCCGGCGCGGTCGCGTCCTCGCGCACGTCGAGGCGAAACCCGCCTTTCTTCGCCGCGGGGCCGTGACATTTGAAGCACGCGTCCGTGAGGATCGGCCGGATGTCGCGGTTGTATTGAATGTCGTCGGCGCGAACGAGCGCGGCGGAGGAGCAGCAGACAATCAAGGCGAGGACGTACTTTCGCGTGGTGGAATTCATGAGTCGATCCGTGGCGTGATGAAAGCGAGGCGAGTTTGCGGGTAGGTTATTATTGTAACGGATGGGTGGGCATGAACGAAGGTTTTTTACTTCGATTGTTCAATCCAACGTTTGCTAAACGAGTCCAATGCGTCGCACAAGTCTTGCTCCTGCCAATCCTCAATCGCGGCCATAACCCAACCATGAGGGAAGTTCCGATTCGCACCACTGTCGATATTCTTCCATGGTCTCGAAGGACCGATACGGAGCATCATCCAAGACCGGCTTGTAGGTTTTCACGAAGGCAT
Organism: Gemmataceae bacterium; assembly: GCA_036745215.1. Classification (GTDB taxonomy): domain Bacteria; phylum Planctomycetota; class Planctomycetia; order Gemmatales; family Gemmataceae; genus SIAQ01. Next base: position 6,750 of record DAIOGM010000358.1, on the reverse strand, counting down.
AACGCAGACGTTCGGCCAACGGTCGGCGCGCGGCGGCTTCAAATTCTAACAGCCATGAGCGGCGTTCCGAATCACTTGGTTCTGCCATGAGACTAACCTCACTCTATAATCCCGAACGATTTGATCATATCACGCGGATGCCGAAGCGAGAACGAAAAAACCGCCCGTGACTCGTGCCACGGGCGGTTTGAAGTTTCGATCCCGCACACTCGCGTGCAGGCTTCTGGATGGTTCTTAGAACAGCTGAGCAATCGGGGTCGCCGGGCGATCGACGATGCGGATCGGGCGGCCGTTCGGAGCGTGGTTCTGCTTGTTGTAGTCGATGCCAAGCGTGCGGCAAACGGTTGACATGAAGTCGAACACGTTGACCGGACGTTCGACAACCGTCGCGGCTTCGGCGTCGGTGCGGCCGATGACCTGGCCGCCGCGGATGCCGCCGCCGACCATGACGCTCGACCACGCACGCGGATAATGATCGCGGCCCGGCAGTGCGCCGCGCTGATTGATACGCGGGGTGCGGCCGAACTCGCCCATCAGGATGACGAGCGTGTTGTCCAACATGCGGCGATCGCGGAGGTCGCGAACGAGAGCGCTCATGGCCGGGTCAACCTGGCCGGAGAGCTGCTGGACGCGGGCGAAGTTGTTCTGGTGGGTGTCCCAGCCGCCCAGGGTGACTTCGACGAACTTGACGCCGGATTCGACGAGGCGGCGAGCCATGAGGCAGCCGTCGGCGAAAGCGCCCGTGCCGTAAGCGGCGCGGCTGGCGGCGGGTTCGAGCGTCACGTCGAAGGCGCGGGTGCCGCTGTCACGCATGAGCGTGACGGCGCGTTGCGTCGTCGTGCGGTGAGCCTGAGCCGTACCCGCGTTGTGCGTCGAATGGAAGCCCTGTTCGAGTTCGTCGAGCAGGCCGACGCGGCTATTGAACTGATCCTGGCCGATGCCGGTGCGGAGGTTCTCAACGCCGCGAGCCGCGTTGTTGACGATCAACGGTTGATGACGCGCGCCGAGGAAGCCGGAGCCGTAGCTGCGCTGGCCGACGGAGACGAAGTTCGGCATGGCCGTGTCTTCGCTGCCAAGTTCCTTGGACACGATCGAACCGAGCGACGGATAGACGATGCCGCCCTGGCCTTCGCGATAGCCGGTGTGCAGGTTGTAGCTGGCGCGAGCGTGGGCGCCTTCGGCCGTGCTCATCGAGCGGATGATGGCGGCGTGGTTCATGAGCTGAGCGAACTGCGGGAAGTGTTCGCTGATCTGGATGCCGGTGACGTTGGTCTGGATCTGGCGATAGGGGCCACCGTTGTCGGTGCCGGGACGCAGATCCCACATGTCCTTGGTGCTCGGTCCGCCGGCCAGCCACAGAAGAATGCAATTCTTCGTTTGGGCGCGGGTTTCGGACGCGCGAGCGGCCAGGACGTTGAGCCAGTTGGAGGTCGAAAGCCCGAGGGCGCCCATGGCGGAGGCCTTGAGTAGATCGCGACGATTCATTTTTTGCTCCTGAGACGAAGGGGTAAATGTTTTGAGTAATCCCAGGCGTTCGGAGTACCTCACCCCTGGGCTTGGAGGGTTTAATGATTGAGCACGAATTCGCTGGAGTTCAACAATGCCCACAGGATGTCGCCGTACGCGACTCGGACGGTGGCGCCGGGACGATTGGCATAGGTCGTCAAGCGTTCCGTTTCCTTGGCGGTCGGGCGACGAGCGAGAGTCGTCAGATAGATCTTCTCGATCGCTTCGGCCGTCGTTTTCGAGCCGGCTGTGATCTGGGCGGCAGTCACGTCCGACTTCGCGGTGAACGGAGAGTTCATCATTCGCAACGCTTGCGGAATGCCGTTCTGGTATTCCAGCGGATTGGCTTCATCGACGCGGAAGAAGTTGATGAAGTTGTCGCGCGGCGTTTGCGGGCCCTTCTTGGCCTTGTCCTTCGCTTCGACCTTGGCGTTATTCGTGCCAAGAATCGTGGTCAAGGAATCGTATAGCTGTTCGGGCATCAGCACGCGCACCTCCCTACGGCTATAGAGATCGAGGTCAATCGATCCCACGTCGTCCTTGGTGGCGCTGGAGCGCTGATACACTTCGCTGTTGCAGATGGCGCGAACGAGGTACTTCGTATCGAAGCCGTTGAGTTTGAATTGTTCGGTGATCGTCGCCAGCAATTCCGGATGCGTGGCGGCGTTGTCGTCGTGCATGTCGTCAACCGGGTTGACGAGCCCGCGGCCTTGCAGTTGATACCAGAAGCGATTGACCATGGCCCTGGCGAAGAAGCGATTTTCGGCCGAGGTCATCCACTTGGCAAGCGTCGGACGTTTTTCGACGCCTGGAATCGTCGGCGAATCACCCTGGAGGAATTTGGCGGGGACAAACTTGGCCGATTCGGGCAACGCGTTCTTCTTGTTCGGGGCCTTTGTGCTTTCAGACACCGCGAGGGTGATGCCCTTCTTGGCGGCCTGTTGCGGATTGCCGTTGACGCGCGTGTTCATGAAGAACGCGGCCATCGCCCAGTATTCCGTCTGCTTCCAGTCGGTGAACGGATGATTGTGGCATTGCGCACATTGCAGTTGAACGCCCAAGAACATGCGGGTGACATTGTCGGTGATCTTGTCCACGGTCGGGTTGGCGACGAAATAGGTGCCGGCCGGGTTCTTGTCGATTTCGCCCGTCGTCGTGATCAGTTCATACACGAGTTTGTCGAGCGGGGTGTTCTGGTTGAAGTGCTCCGCGAGCCAGACCTCGAGCGGCTTTTGTTGCAGAGCGCGGTTGTTCGATTCACGCGGCACCATGTTGATCGCCCACGTCTCGGCGAGGTAAACGCCGAAGCGGGAGTTTTCGAGCAACTCATCGACCACCTTGGCACGGCGATCCGGCGACTTGTCCGCCAAGAAAGTCCGCACCTTTTCGCCGGTCGGGATGACGCCGACGATATCGAGGTACACGCGGCGAATGAACTCTTCATCGCTGCACAGGCCGGCGGAGGTGACGTTTTCCTTTTGCAGACGCTTGGCGATCTCTTGATTGATGATCTTGGTAAGCGCGGCCGATTCGATTTTTTGGCCGGCGGTCAAGCTCTTGGCTTCCGGAACGCTCTTGCGATCCGGAGAATAGCCCTTTTTGTCTTCAAAGGGTTGTTTCGCCTTGGCCTTCTTTTTCGGCGGCTGGGCTTCCGCACGGTCAGATTCGACGGTCAGGAAGCCGAAAAGCAACGTGGCAAAGGCCAGCGTCATCACCGGCAGCAACCTCGAAACCGACCGCGTCTTGGCCTGGTTCTTGGTCATAAGTGTTTACTCCCAAATGCTTTGTATCTTGGAGGCTGATCGGCCTGATACTTCCGTTGTCGGCGGACCGGTCTTGGGCCTGGTAAATAAACCCCATCACTCTGGAAAAGTTCTGCAATTCCAAAATGATTTTGGCGTCCATCTTATTCGTCTGTAATGTAGTTACGTCAACCGTACCTTGTCCAGGAAAATGAGCGCCGTTTTAATAATTACGCCAGATCTGCTCCTCTTGAGGATTTTTCCATGCGCCGCGTCATCCCCACGCTCCTCGTCGCCGTCTTGCTCGCGGGGCCCGTCCTCGCGGGCGACGACGGCCTGTCCGGCAACTGGAAGCTCAGCCTGATCGAGGGATCTCAGCAAACTTCCCTATGGCTGCTCCACATCGAGAGCAAGGACGGCAAACTCAAGATCGCCGCCACCAAGCTGAAGAACACGCCCGAAGTCGAAGTCGGCGACGTGCGGCTAGTCGGCGATACTTTTTCCTTTGAGATGAAGGGCCACATCGTCCAGCAAGGACAAAAGGCGACCGTCAAAGTCGAATTCGAAGGCAAGTTGCCCAAGCCCGGCGCCAAGCGAATTCTCGGCAACGTGACTTTCGGCGGCAGCACCGGCGCCGCCGTCCTGGAAATCGTTTCCGCCAAGTCGGCCTTCGAACTGGACCGCGATCTCGTGGCGAAAACGCCGAGCGACCCCAAGGCGTTCGACACCATCATCCAGTTGATCCACGACGACAAGAACAAGATCGATGCCAAGGACATGAATGACTGGGTCAACAGCTCGGTCAAGGCAGCCGAGCTTTACGGCCCGCGTTTCGGCACCATCCATCAATTTCGCTTGATCGATTCGCTCGTCGAGAGGCCGGCGTACTCCAAGGTTGGCGTCGAACTCGCCCGCAAAATCGGCAACCAGTTTCAAGCCGATGACAAACGGCCGCTCGGCCCGCAACTGGAACTGGTGACGCTGATCCACGAAATCCTGCGCACCAGCGAACATAAGGACGAAGCCAAGACGCTGGCGCCGAAGCTCGATAAACTCGAAGTCCTAGGCTACAACGAGCACGCCAGGGAAGGGCTGTCCTTCAAGCTCGACAAGTTCGCGGGCCGCAAGACGAAGACCAATCGCGCGGTCCTTGTTGAGCTGTTCACCGGCGCTCAATGCCCGCCGTGCGTCGCGGCCGATCTGGCGTTCGATGGCCTGGGGAAAACGTACAAGTCCGCGGAGGTCGTGCTGTTGCAATATCACATGCACATTCCCGCGCCGGAGCCGCTCGCCAATGCGGACTCGGACGCTCGATTTGAATACTACCAGGAAGTCAAAGGCGTCCAGGGCACGCCGTCGGCCCTCTTCAACGGCAGGCCGGCGGTGCGCGGCGGCGGGTCCATCGAAGAGGCGCCGGAAATATACACGGAATATTGCAAGGCCATCAACAAGATCATCGATCTGCCCGAATTGGTCAATCTATCCGCTACCGCCACGCGCTCCGGCGACAAGATCAGCATCACCGCGAAAGTCAAGGACCTGGCCGCGCCCGGCGACAAGACTCGACTGCGGCTCGTGCTGGTTGAAGATTGGGCCCACTATCAAGGCCGAAATCAGTTGTCCTATCATCACCGGGTGGTTCGCGCCATGCCGGGCGGCGCCAAGGGCTTCACGCTCAAGCAAAAGGACGCCGAGCATACCGTTGACGTCGATCTGGAGAAGGTGCGCAAGAGCATCAACACGTTTCTCGACGAACGCTATCGCGACGGCGTGCGGCCGATGCGCATGCGCGACCTACACGTGGTGGCTTTTGTGCAGAATGACGACACGAACGAAGTGCTACACGCGATTGATGTGGCCGTTGTTGAGAAAAAGTGAATTCAAACCGGGTAACCGGGTGACGGAGAACCGAGAACGGAGAATGAGGATTACTGAACGATCTAATTCTCGGTTCTCGGTTCTCCGTCACCCGGTTACCCGGTTGCATTCAATGCGTCGGCAATCGTTGTAAAAATTACAATCCCCGCAAATCTCCGCTTGTCACCTCCAAGTACTTCGCGTATATCCCCGCCGCAATCGCAACCAGTTTCGGAGCATTCCGGCCGATGTCGCACACGGTTCGACGTCTGGGGTTCGTCCTCTTTGCAGCACTCACGCTCTGCGCTTCGGGCTGCTTCGGCTGGAGCAGCAATCCGAGCTATTTCCCGTATCTATTGCCCTCCGGCGACGTCGTTCGCACGCACGCCAAACCCGTGGGGCCGGGCTATTACGCGAACTTCGATCCGCACGCGATCGACATTGATCTGGAGCCGCAGACGATGACCAGCCAGGTCGGCTCGCAGGTCGTCGTGCTCGCAACCGTTCGCGATGAGAAGACCATTCCGCGCCGCAATCGCCGCGTGGACTGGATTGTCAACGGCGGCAATCTCGTCGAAGTTGATGAATCGGGTTACTTCAATGGCCGCGGCGGCAAGGAAGGCAACACGGGCTGGAGTTACACGAGCTGGGGCGAAGATCGCCTGAGCCGAGGCAACAATAATAAAGCGGACGACATCATGCTCCGCCCGGGGCAAACCTGGTGCACCGTCAGCTCGCCGGTCGAAGGGGACACGCACATCACCGCGGTCGTGCCCGGCATCTACAACTGGGACAAGCGCATGAAGACGACCGTCGTGCGCTGGGTGGACGCGGTCTGGGAATTTCCGCCGCGGGCCAGCTCGCGCTTCGGCGTCGAGCACGAGTTCGTCACCAAGATCTTTCGCTTCACCGATCGCCAGCCGCTCGCGAAGTATCGGGTGCGTTACAAGATTCTCGACGGCCCGCCAGCAGTACTATTGCCGAGCGGCGCCCAGGAAGACGTGGTCGTCAGCGATTTCAACGGCCAGGCGAAGGTCCGCATCAAGCAGGTCGCGCCGGCGTCGGGCATCAATCGCGTCGCGGTCGAGATCATTCGGCCGCCCGATCCGACGACGCCGTCCGGCTCCGGCATCACCATCGTCACCGGCGAAACGTCGATCGAATGGCTCGCGCCGAACGTGCAGCTCAGCCATTCGGGCCCCCCGGCGGCGGTCGTCAATCAGAACGTCGTCTACATCACGACCGCGAAGAACGATGGCCGAATCGAAAGCCAATCGGTGATCTTCACGTTGCCGATTCCCGACGGGCTCGAATTTGTCAGCTCGAACCCGCCGCTGTTGGAGCAACCGCGCGACGGCCGGCTTGAGTTCCCGTTCGCCGCCCTCAGCGTCGGCCAGGTGCACACGCTGCAGACGACGTTCAAGGCCAAGCGGCCCGGCCCGGTCAAGAGCGTCGCGATCATGCGCACCGGCGAAGGCTTCACCGATCAAAAGGAAGTGGACACGCTGATCACGACGCCGCAGCTCAAGGCGGAGATTCTCGCGCCGAAGACCGGCATCCTCGGCGTGCCGATCAGCTACGTCCTTCGCGTGTCGAACCCCGGCACCGGCGACCTGGACGACATTCAGCTTGTGGTTGATTTCGA
>DAIOGM010000357.1:0-7790 GCA_036745215.1 Gemmataceae bacterium | reverse complement strand
CGCCTTCTGCAATGCCGCCATTGCCGCCGTCACCGCCAGTGCCAGTGATGCCTGCCGGAAACTCGCCTTGGCCTCCCTGGACAAGACCGTGGCCGCCGCCGCCGGCTTCGCCGACATTGCCGCCGTCACCGCCATCGGCGCCATGTCCGCCGAAAGCGCTGCCGCTGATCGGAGTGCCCTTGATGAACAAGAAGCCTGCCGGGGCATAGAGGGCGCCGCCGCGTGCCGCGCCGCCGTTGCCGCCGTCGCCGCCGTTGCCGCTTTCGAGCGCGACGCCGCCGGAGCCGCCATTATCGGAGCTGCCGACGCCGCCGCTGCCGCCGAGGCCGCCGGTGCCGCCGATGCCCGCATTGCCGCCGAGGACAGAGCTGGAGCCGGGGGTTCCGAATTGGCTGTAGCGAACGTCGAGGCTGCCGGCGCCGAAGTAGACGACCCCGCCGAAGGCCGAGCCGCCGTCGCCGCCGTCGCCGGCATCCTTGCCGCGTCCGCTGAGGCCGCCGGAGAGGCCGGTGCCGGGCGAGGACGTGCCGCCGTTGCCCGCGAAGCCGCCGTTGCCTCCCGCGCCGCCCATGCCGCCCCAGGCGGCGCCTTGCAGGAAAGAGCCCTGGACGAACGGGTCCGAGTGATCGAGCAGGACCGTGCCGATGGCGACAAAAAGAACGCCGCCGTACCCGTCCCCACCGACGCCGGCGTGGCCGCCTAATCCGGCATTGCCGCCGCCGTAGGCGAGCCCCGTATCGCCATTGCCGCCGTTGCCGCCGACGCCGCCGGCACCGCCATCGCCGCCTCGGGCCAGTCCGCCCATGGACGCCGCCCCGGTGACGAGGCTATCGACCACCGACAACGTGCCGCCGGTGCTGAAGATGACGCCGCCGCGCGCCTCGCCGCCATCGCCACCCGTGCCGGCGTCGCCGCCGTTGCTGCCCGGCTGCCCCATGCCATTGCCGCCATGGCCGCCTCGACCGCCGGCGCCGCCATGGCCGGCATTCGCCACGCTGCTCATTAACCCGCCGGTGATCGTAATCGTGCCGTTGCTGTTGAAGATGGCGCCGCCGCGCGCATCGCCGCCTTTGCCGCCTTCGGTTCCATCCGTCGCGAAGAGTTGGTCATCGACGCCAGGCGTTCCCGGCGCGCCAGCGCCTCCCACGGCGCTCGAGTGGATCGTACAGTCGATGAGGTGCAAGCTCGCCCCGGGCGCGTTGTAGATGCCGCCGCCTTCCGCATTCCCGGCCGGCGTCATGTTCCCGGCCCCGCCGACCGCGTTGGCGTCGGCCAATTGCACGCGATCGAGCGTGAGCGTGCCGGCATTGAAAATCCCGCCCCCCTGCGCCGTCGCGCCGGCATTCGAAAGGACCCGGCTATTTTGGATTACCAAAGTGTCGAGCGTCACCGTGCGGCCGCTAAAAACGTGAAAGACGCGGTCGAACTGATTGGCATCGATGATCGTTCCAATGCCGCCCAGGGCATCCAGCTCGCCGACGATCGTGACGTTGTTCTTGATATCCAGGTCGCCCGTTGCTGCGTCGTCTTCACCAGCGCCGGACAGGCCGAATTCATATTCGCCGACCGGCACCGAGATGAGATTCCCACCGCCCAGGTAGTTGGCCGCCATCAGCGCGGAGCGAATGCTGATGTTGCCGTTGAAATCTTCGCCGGTTGCCAGATTCACCGCCGTCGTGTCGTCGGGCGTGTTGACGAAAAAGACTGCCGGCGCCAGGCGGTCCTCCAATATCTCTGCAACTGGCCGATAATCGGCCCGGCGGCGACGCGGGTTGTGAATGGTGGTTGCTTTTGGTTTGCGACGTGCGAAAAAACTCGACATTGGACGAACTCCGATCCATCAAAAATAGCCAGGCGGATTGTAAGGCATTCAGCGACACGAACAAGCGAAATCCATGAAAAAGGACGCGTCGGACACAACAAAACTTGGCCAAACATGGACCTCGCGGCCCAGTTGCAACACTATATAGGGTGTGGCGCCGGCGCGAATCCGACTTTACGAAGCGATGAGGCGAACATGTTCGACCAATTCCCTGGAATACGGCCGCTCGCCAACGCCGCGATTTGGCTTGCGCTGCTTGGCGCCGTCGTTGCGCAAACCGCAGGCGCCCAAGAAGTTGAGCCGGCGCTCAAGAAGAAGGTGTTTCAAGAATACCGGCCGTCTCTCAAGGACGGAGCGAAGAATGAGCGTTTCCAGTTGATGGGACCCGATGCGGACGAGTGCGTGAAATTCGATGACGCGGGCCTGCGCATCACCTTGCCGACCGAATACGTCGGCTCTCGACCGGAGACGGGCATTCGCGTTGACGTCGAAATCAAGGGCGATTTCGAGATCACCATGAGCTTCGACATCTTGCACGAGCCTGGGCCGAAGGACAAGGGCTACGCGCGAACGACGCTCGGAATTCGGTGCGACGCGGCGCCGCAAGAAAGTCGCGACGCCACCACGTCGCGCTTGCGCAACGCCAAAGGCGCGACGCAATTTGCCGGTTGGGCGCCGCCCTTGTTGGACGACGCCGGCGTTAAGATACCGCGGATTAAATACGCCCCGACGCAAACGAAGTCCGGTCGCCTGCGCCTGGTCCGCGTCGGCTCGGAGCTTTCCTACTACGTTTCCGAAGGGGCCGATGCGGAATTCAACCTGCTCACCAAGTACGCAATGTCCACGGAAAACGTGAGCAAGGTTCGCATGGTCGGCGCCACGGACGGACCGAAGGCGTCGCTGGACGTTCGCATCACCGATCTCGTCATCCGCGCGGAGTCGTTTCCCGACCCTCCCGCCGAACTCATGAACCATCCGGCCGTGCCGAACGCCGAAGTTGCCGCGGCGAATTCGACTTTCCTTGAATGGCCGGTGATCGCATTCCTGCTCGGCGCTGGATTCTTGTTGTTGGTGGTTCTGATCCTGGGCTTGTGGCTTTACTCGCGCCAACGTCGCGGCGCGGCCGGCAACACGCAAGCCGAGAGCGTCGCCGCTTCGCTCAGCTTTCCCTGTTCGGTTTGCGGCCGCAAGCTAACCGTCAAGACCGAGCTCGCGGGCAAGAAAGTCAAATGCGCCCGGTGCGGCGCCATCGCGCTGGCGGCGCGAAGTTAACTCGGAAGCCGCACCCTGCGTCCCAGGCTCTGCCTGGGACGCAACTGCCGCGAGGCTCTGCCTCGCTGAACCCGGTATTGCTAAACTCTCCGCGCGGGACGCCGAGGCAGAGCCTCGAGGCAGTGCGTTCCCAGGCGGAGCCTGGGAACGAGTCGTGGGAGAATGAGTCGGATGGCGTCAATCGTCCCAAAAAAGGTCGCGCCTGACGAACCCTTGATATTTCGCTGCACCGGTTGCACCGAAAAGCTCAAGGTCAAACGCGCACTGATCGGCAGAAAAGTCAAATGCCCTTATTGCACGCGGATCGTGCTTGCCTCGGCCGACTCGCCCAAGCCTCAGCTCAGTGCACCCCCGCCGGCGGAAATCGCCACACCCCGCTTATGGCGCCTGCCGATCCTCTCGGGGTTGTTCCTGATTCTCGTCGTTTTCGTTTGTTCGACGTACGCCAATGCTTCGCTCGTCATCACCAATAAAGCCAATCTCAAATATCTCCCGCCATACAGGCCCTACGTCAACGCCAACGGCAACAAGCATCTCGGCGGCGAATATTATCAGATGGCATTGGCGTTAAGGGCCGGCAAAGGATTTTCCGATCCAATGTCAACACCGACTGGCCCCACCGCCTGGCAGCCGCCGGTGCTGCCGCTGGTATTGGCCAGCTTGCTTTGGTTGACCGACGGAAGCCGGGAAGCGACGGCGATCATTGTCGTCGTTATGCAAGATTTCATATTGATAGGAACCACCTTCCTGGTGCTGGCGCTCGTCATGCAAACCACGCAGCGCATCGCCCCCGCCTTCGCGGCCGCGTTGTGCGCCCTGGCGCTCGTGTATGATTTTCGGCTCTATTTCCAGGTCACGCACGACTGGTGGATCGTCCTCCTGTTCGTCGATCTGTTGATCGCGGGCCTCTGCTGGTGCAAACCTTTGCAAGGTTGGAAGTCGGCCGCCGCGTGGGGCGTCTTCGGCGGCGTGTGCGTCATGGTCAACCCGATCGTCGGCGTTACGTGGGCCGTCATGAGCACGATCCTCGGCTTTCGGCAACGCGGCTGGCTGCGGTTGGGCATCATGTTCCTATTGATGGCGCTCACGCTCGCTCCCTGGACGATTCGCAATTACCTCGTCTTCGGCCGCTTCATCCCTTCCAAAGCGAATCTGGCCTTCGAAGTGTATCAATCGCAAGTGCTGCAACCCAATGGTCTGTTGTTGAAATTCATCAAGCATCCTTACGGCGTCAACAACAGTGTGGAAGGCCGAAAGTACAAGGAACTCGGCGAGACGGCGTATCTGGATCTGAAGTGGCAGCAATACTGCGAATCGATCGAGGCGGATCCGATCGATTTTCTCGACCGCGTCGCCGCGCGTTTCGTCGGCGCGACGCTCTGGTACGTCCCGTTCCATCGCGGCGAAGGCATGCGCTGGTGGGAGCTGTGGATTTGCCGATTGACTCATCCGCTGCCGTTCCTGGCATTGCTGTTCTTGCTTTCCGTTTCATTCTGGCGGCCGCTGCACGCGCTGCAATGGATCGTCATCGGTGTCTATTTGCTTTATCTGTTGCCGTACATCGGCGCCAGTTATTACGATCGCTATGCCATCCCGCTTCTGGCGGTCAAGGTCCTGTTGATGATCTGGGCCTTTGATCATCTGTTGACGATCGTTCGGCGGCCAAAGCCAAAGTAGTCATCACGCTCCGCGTGATGGAGTTCGGTTCAACGCACAGACGGAGTGGGTCGTCTGTGCATTGGACCGAACTCCATCACGCGGAGCGTGATCACTACTTTGGCATTTTTCGCGTCGAATTCTCAAGCAGTTGGTGTGTAATAAACAGAGGGGGTGCTCGTGTGGCCGAGTTTCCCGATACGCGCGCCAGCTTGATTGTCCGATTGAAAGATCGGTCTGACCAGGAAGCCTGGGACGCGTTTGTGGAAGTGTATCGGCCGGTGATCTACCGCCTCGCCTGTCGCAAAGGTCTGCAGCACGCGGACGCCGACGACCTCGCGCAGCAAGTAATGCTGGCCGTCGCCGCGGCGGTGCATCGCTGGGAGCCGGACGAGTCGCGTGGGCGTTTCCGTACCTGGTTGCATCGCATCGCCCAGAATCTGGCCATCAATGCGCTGACCCGGCGTGCCCCCGATCGCGCTTCCGGCGACGACCAGGCGCACGATCTTCTGGATGAACAGGCCGCTCCGCAGGGGCCCGATTCCGAGCTGTTGCGGATCGAATATCGGCGCGAGGTGTTCACCTGGGCCGCCCGGCAAATTCATGCCGAGTTTGAGCCGGAAACCTGGATGGCGTTCTGGCACACCGCCGTCGAAGGCAGGCAAGTCGCGGACGTCGCCCGCTCGCTCGGCAAAAATCCCGGCGCCGTCTATGCAGCACGCGGCCGAGTCATGCGACGATTGAAGGAAGTCATTCTTCGCTGGGATGGCCTGGAATGACCGGCTCATGCCTTCCGTGGACGAACGCCATGAACGCACAGCAAAATGCCTGTAGCCGAGAAACGATCGAGCATTTCCTTGCCGATCGATTGACCGAAGACGAGCAGAGTTCGTTCGAGTCTCACCTCGAATCCTGTCCGCTTTGCAGAAAATGCCTGGACGAGCTGGCGGCTGAAGAAATATGGTGGCAAGAAACGCGAGGTTATTTGGCTGCGGTGAACCCGGTGCTTTTGGAAGACCCCTCATCCGGCCCAGAAAATCATGACGGTGGCCCATCGCTATTCGGTTTGCAGAGTTACCTCGCGCCAACCGATGATCCGCACATGCTGGGTCGCGTGGGAGGCTATGAAATCGCCGGCGTCATCGGCAGCGGCGGCATGGGCATCGTGCTGAAGGGCTTTGACGCGCCGCTCAATCGGTATGTCGCGATCAAGGTACTGGCGCCGCATCTGGCGCTCAATGGCGCCGCACGGCAGCGCTTCGCGCGCGAAGCCAAGGCCGCCGCGACCGTCGTTCACGACAACGTGATGGCCATCCACGCCGTCGCGGAGGCCAACGGCCTGCCTTACTTCGTCATGCCGTACGTTCCCGGCCCCTCGCTCGAAAAACGGTTGCGGTCGAGCGGCGCGCTGGCGCTCGTCGAGATCCTGCGCATCGGCATGCAAATCGCTTCCGGCCTGGCGGCGGCGCACGCACAGGGGCTCGTTCATCGCGATATCAAACCGGCCAACATCATGCTCGAAGAAGGCACCGAACGGGTGCGCATCACCGATTTTGGGCTCGCACGCGCCGTGGATGACGCCAGTCTCACGCGCTCCGGCATCATCGCCGGCACGCCGCAGTACATGTCGCCGGAGCAAGCCGCGGGCGTCGGCGTCGATCATCGCAGCGATCTGTTCAGCCTGGGAAGCGTCCTGTATGCCTTGTGCACCGGCCGCCCGCCGTTCCGCGCCGATACGACGCTTGCGGTTTTGCGGCGCGTCGAGGAAGATCGAACGTCCCCGATCCGCGAGATCAATCCGGACATCCCCGACTGGCTTGAGGAGATCATCCGCCGGCTGCATGCCAAGCATCCGGCCGCTCGTTTTCAAAGCGCCACGGAAGTCGCAACCCTGTTGGAAGGATTCCTCGCTCACCTGCAACAGCCGACCACAGTCGCGGCGCCACTTCTGCAACCGGTCGTTCAAGAAGACGACCTGTCGATGGACGTGGTCGAAGGGGAACTCGCTACCGTTTCCGCGCGCGTCCCGATGACGCCGACGCTGTTGCTCTTGGCCGTTTCGTTGATTCCCGCGTTGACGCTTGTCGCCGTCTTTTTTTTCATCGTCGATGGTCCTCCGCAGGGACCGGCCGAAATCGAACCGCAAGTCGTCTTTATCGATGGCTTCTTCAACCAGGAGCACAACGCGGAACGTCAATGGCGCTGGATGGGCGACCGCCTTCCCAAGGCGGCGCCGGTGCCGATCGAAGCGATTGTCCATCTGCGCAACACCAAAAAAGACATGAATCTGAGAGTCGTCGGCGACATTCCCGTTTACGCGATGCGCGTGCCGGCGACCATCAAGATCCTGTTCAATGGCGAGGTCCTGGAACAGTTCAAGCCGGACAAGCGCGCGATGGACAAAACCTACAAGGTCCCCGCATCGAAGCAAAACAAAGAGGAATACTCCGAGTTGCGTTTTTCCTGCACCGGCTTCTTCATCCCGACGGAGTATGAAAAAAAATCCACCGACGAACGCAGAATGTGTTTTCGGCTCTTCCGGCTCGCCTGGTCGGACAAAGAGGAAGCGGTAGAAGCCCCAATCGTCGGCCCGTTGGTGCCGTGGCAAAAAGGCTTCGCTGCCAATCCGCCCAATACCGACCCGCAAAAGTTGGGTTCGAAGGCGTGGCTGTCGGCGGCCCTCTTGATCGGCATGGGTTTCGTCGTCGCCGTTATCCTCACCGTGGCCGCGTGGCTTTACCTTCGCAATCGCCGCCCGACGAGCACTCCCGAAAGTGCAAACGGGAAGGACAAGGCAGTACGCGCCGCCACGTTCATATCCTTCCAATGCGCCGAGTGCGGCAAGAATTTGAAGACAAGTAGCCAGATGGCCGGCAAGAAGATCAAATGCCCGGGCTGCGGCAAGACGGTGCCCGCTCCGGCCGCTGCCGCTCGTTAGAGGTGGACATGAGCCATCCGCGTACCACCGCATCGCCACCGATTCTTGCCTATCTTTTCTTGATCGTCATCGTGTTCGCCGTTTCCATCTACGTGAACCTCT
>DAIOGM010000356.1:0-7793 GCA_036745215.1 Gemmataceae bacterium | reverse complement strand
TTTCGCCGCCGACCGGCGTGGCGATGGCAGCCCAGGTATCGGGACTGATCGATTGCGTCACGAAATGCACGGAACCATCGCAATACAGAACGTTGACGCCGCCGGAGTGGTAGCTGCTGGCGGGACTGATCAAACGCCACCATTCATCCGAGTTTGTGCCGAATGGGCGCCAGCACGGGGAATTGGGAGGCAGCAGGTGATTGTATCCGGTTCGCCACATCGATCCTTCGCGCCACGGCTAACCCCGCCAGCGCCAGGGCGGGTTCTGTCCCCACGTCACGGTCCCGCCGGCGAAGAGTGCGGTTTGCGAATTGAGCGTAGCAAGATAGGTGCGCGCCGCCGCCGCGGAGGTGACGGGAATCGTGCCGACCGCCTCAAAGCAGTCGATCCGATTGTCGCGTTGCGCCCCGCCGGCGGTGTCGGCCATCCCGCGGCAAACCTCGGCGATTGCCGCCGTATTGCTGGTTCCATCCGTGATGTTGGCGAATTTGGTAAAGGACGCGGCCGGCACGCCCGTGATCACCACGCCATTGGGACCGAACACGCCGTCCCATTTGTTGGTCAGTTTCACCCATATTCCGTGGTTGGTGTGGTAATTGGTCCAGCCAAAGTTGAACTGGTTGTGTGCCATTTGGGAGTCGGACGGACAAACCAGCACTTGAAGCCGCGCCCGGCCGGCAATGTCCCATGGCGTAATGACCGTGTCGTTGGACGCGCCCGAGGCGACGTTGGTGGCCATCTGGTCGCCAAGCACGGCTTGATCGACGTAAGGCAACAGGAATCCCAGCGTGGACGGACCGAATTTTCCGGTGTTAAAGCAACTGCTCGGCAGGGCTTTCATTGCGGAGTGGTAATTGTTCATTGCCAACCCCAGCTGCTTGAGGTTGTTGACGCACTGCGTCCGCGACGCCGCCTCACGAACTTTCTGCACGGCGGGGACCAACAGCGCGATCAAGATGGCGATGATCGCAATGACCACCAACAGCTCGATCAAGGTAAAACCGCGGCGTTTCATGGTCGTTCTCCTTGAATTTGCTGCAACACTCAACTTGGAACCACGGGGGGCACGGGGAACACGGGGGAATCCCACCCAGGCAGTGACAGAAATCGAAGGCACAACTTCGTTTAGAATCCTGTTTGGCTTTTCCCCGTGTCCCCCGTGCCCCCCGTGGTTCAAAACGGTGTTTTTGTGCAAAGCGCGACACTCCGCCAATGCCACATGCAGAACTCCGTACCTTGGTTCGCTGCAATGAATTCATGACTTAATGAGCCAAACCACACACAGTTTAACCATTTCATCATTATTTCCTAGAGAAATCTGACCCGTTCTTGGTTTTTGTCGCCGAATTGTCCGCGGTGTGATTCTTAGTACACGTCCCCGCAAATAGGGGATCAAGTTACGGGAGGGCGAGGCTCCTGCCGAGCCTGAAGCGCCAAGTAACTGCGTGTGCACGGCTCGGCAGGAGCCTCGCCCTCCCGCTGGACCGGCGATTCTCGTCGTGGCGACGCCGCAACAGCATGCAATTTCGTTGGCGCCGGAAAAATGCTCCAATCAATTCCGATGCACCGTTGACACCAAAGGGATTCCTGACGAAGATAGCAGCGTAGTTCCTACCTCAACGGGAGTCCCACCAATGTTCCTACCTGTCAAGTTCGCACGTTTTTTACTCGCCGCACTCGCCTTGGTAAGTCTGAGTCCTATTGGCGCCACGCACGACCAGCACGACGGCAAAGGCAAGCCGGCCGATTTGATTCGCTCCGCCAAGAGCGGCGCCTGGTCCTCCCCCGCGACCTGGGAAGGGGGCAAAGTTCCCGACGCCGGGGCGCGCGTTCAAGTGCGTGAAGGGCATATCGTCCTGTACGATGTCAAGTCGGAGAAGGTTCTGAGATTTATCCACGTCGCCGGCACGCTGTCATTCGCGCCGAACATGGATACGCTCCTCAACGTCGGCCTCATCAAGATTCAACCCGGCGAAGACGCCAGCGAAAACGGTTTTGAATGCGACGCACACGCTCCGGTCGCTAACGCTCCCGGCTCGCCGACACGTCCGCATGCGGCGTTGGAAGTCGGCACGCCAACCCAGGCCATCGATGCCAAGCACACCGCGCTCATCCGCCTGCATTACATTGAAGGCACCGATAAAGACTCCTGGCCCGCCATCGTTTGCTGCGGCGGCCGCATGGACCTTCACGGCGCGCCGATGAATCGAACCTGGGTCCGCCTCGGCAATTCAGTTAAAGCCGGCGATTCGGCGATCACGGTCAATGAACCCGTCACCGGCTGGAAGGCGGGCGATCGCATCATCGTCACCATCACCAATCGCACCTACGGCAAGGGCGGCCCGACCACCGAAGAACGCATCATCAAGCAGATCGAAGGCGTCCGCATCACGCTCGATAAGGGCCTGTCGTACGATCACCTCGGCACGGGTGATTTCCGCGCTGAAGTCGCCAACTTGAGCCGCAACGTCACCATCGAATCGGCCGATCCCAAAGGCGTCCGCGGCCACACCATGTACCACCATGGCTCCGCGGGCTCGGTCAGCTACGCCGAGTTCCGCCATCTCGGCAAGGCCGGCACGCTCGGCCGATACAGCCTGCACTTCCACCTGTGCGGCGATTCGATGCGCGGCACGTCCGTCGTCGGCGCGTCCATCTGGGATAGCCACAATCGCTGGCTGACCATTCACGGCACGAACTACCTGGTCGTCCGCGATTGCATCGGCTACAAGAGCCTCGGCCACGGCTTCTTCATGGAAGACGGCACCGAAGTGTTCAACGTGCTCGATCGCAACTTGGCCGTCGGCGCCGTTCGCACCAAGAGATTGCCGAAGCAAGTGCTGCCGTTCGACTCCAACAACGGCGCCGGCTACTGGTGGGCCAACAGCATGAACACGTTTACGCGCAACATCGCCGCGGAAAACGACAATTACGGCTTCCGCTTCGAGGCGACGCAATCGAGCCAGCTCAAGCTCACCATGAAAGTCGCGCAGCCCGATGGTTCCAAGAAGACCGTCGATATTCGCACGCTGCCGTTCGTCCGCTTCGAGGACAACGAAGTTCACTCCAGCGTCGGCCTGTACGGCTTCAACCTCGGCGAAGGCGTCAACAAGGTCGGCCCGGACGCCAAGCATCCGTTCATCGTTCGCAACATGAAAATCTGGGACACGCACTACGGCTTCCGCCCGCAGGTGCCCAACTTGTACGTCGAGAACATGATGATCCACAAGGTCGCGTATGGCGTCTATCATCCCAACTACGACAATCACGAGTACAAGAACCTCACCATCAGCCAGACGAACACGGAGCCGTTCAATCGCGGCCACGACGACATCAGTATCCAGTACGGCGTCCTTACCGTGGACGGCCTGACGTTCGACGGCTGCCGCTCCGGCGGCATGCCGCTCATTCAGATCTCCGACGACAACCCGTCCGGCAAGGCGGAGACGCACGTCCGCAACGTCAAGACGATCAACTGGAACGACAACAGCAAGGCGAAAGCGCTCATCAACCTCGGCGGCGGCCCGCGACCGATGCCGAACACCGACAAGGGCGTGCCGATCTATTTGCACGACTATTACGGCCCCGGCAAGACCGCCCAGGTGTCGAGCACCCGCTCCGGCGAGTTCAAGGCTGATCCGACCAAGTTCAAGGAAGACTTCCCCCTGACCGGCAACGAATCGCGCGTCACCCAGGTGTCGGGCGTGAAGTTCCCGAAGGTCCTCGATCTGATTGATGATCTCGCGCCGACGACCGTCGTGACGCACGTCGTCGTCAAGGACGGCAAGCTGCTCGTGCGCGGCGTCACGTCCGACAACGGCACGGTGGCGAAGGTGCTTGTCAACGATCGCGAAGCCCGTTCGACGCGGGCGAACTTCGCGGAGTGGGAGATTGACCTGCCCGTTCAACGCGGTCCCTCGCGCATCTCGGCGTTTTCGCAAGACGCGGCGGGGAATGTGGAGAAATTGGCGCATGTCGTGAACGTGCCGTAGTTCCGCTTGATCGGCTCGGTACTGAGTACTCGGTACTCAGTACCGAGTACTCCTCCAAGGGAGACAACCATGCGTACGATCTCGGCCGTTCTGCTTTCGTTCGCCATGGTGTTTCCAGCCACTGCCCAAGAAAAACCCAAACCTGCACCCGTGAAAGCCAACGTGCAACTCGCGGACGCCGCCCCGAAAACGCACGCCTACAAGACCGTCGGCGACCTGCCGATCAAGGCCGACGTCTATCGCCTGCCCGGCGACGACATCCGCCCTGCCCTCGTCTGGATTCACGGCGGCGCCCTCATCACCGGCCAGCGTTCCGGCATGCGCGCCGAACAGCGGCAACGTTATCTCGACGCCGGCTTCGTCGTCGTCTCCATCGATTATCGCCTCGCGCCGGAGACGAAGCTCAAGGGCATCATCGACGACGTCAAGGACGCGTTCCAATGGGTGCGGAACGAAGGCGCCAAGTCCTATAAGATTGATCCGAAGCGCATCGCCGTCGTCGGCCACTCGGCGGGCGGCTATCTCACGCTCATGTCCGGCTTCGCCGTCGAGCCGCGGCCGCTAGCGCTCGTCGCGTTTTACGGCTACGGCGACATCGTCGGCGACTGGTACGCGAAGCCCGATCCGTTCTATCGCAAGACGCGGGCGATCGTGTCGAAAGAGGACGCGTACAAGGCGATCGGCACGAAGGACATCGCGGAGGGCAACGTCAAGGGCCGCGGCGACTTCTATATGTATTGCCGCCAGAACGGTCTGTGGCCTCAACTGGTCGCCGGCCATGACCCAATGAAGGAGCCGCGCGCCTTCGATCGCTTCTGTCCGATTCGCAACGTCACCAAGGACTATCCGCCGACGCTTTTGTTGCACGGCAACAACGACACCGATGTGCCGTATGAGCAGTCCGTTGACATGGCCGCGGAATTGAAGAAGCAGGGCGTCGCGCACGAGTTCATCACGATCAAGAACGGCCCGCACGGCTTCGACGCGAAAGGCTTCAAGGACGCCGAGGTCGCGGCCGCGTTTGAGCGGACGCTGGCGTTCCTCAAGAAACACGTGCGCGATTGATCTTCAGGAAAGGAATACGCCGCGTGCCGGGAGGGCGAGGCTCCCGCCGAGCCGCGAACCTCGAGAAAACGTAGCCCAAAACGGCTCGGCAGGAGCCTCGCCCTCCCGACGCGGCTTCCTTTTCTGATGATCGCTAAACCTCTAAGGAATCGATCATGAGCTTCGCAGCCGGCGATCCTCCTTATCGCGTGGCCGATCCGGACGCCCCGGCGCCTGGCATGGGTCCGGGCTTCGCCGTCGGGACCGTCGTGTTTTCGCTTTTGCTCTGGTCCGTCACCGCGTTTCAGATCGTTTTCGTCATTCCATGGTTCCAGAAGACCTTCAACGAATTCCGGATGGCGATACCCTGGCACACGCGCATGATCATGGAACACACGTTGTGGATCGTGGCGATTTCCATGTTCCTTTCGTTTTTACTCTGCGGCTTGATTCGTGTGCGCTGGCTCTGGATCGTTTTTCTCATCGTTCTGCCGATCATGGCCAACCTGTCAATATTCGTCAATCTTTACTACCCTTACATGAAGCTGCTCGAAGGCCTGGGCGGCCAGTTGCCGAACGCCGGTTGAACGCTTTTGGAGGTCCATTGCATGTCCATGCGAATTTGTCTGATGTTCGTCGTTGCGTGGTGTTTCACGTTGCCATTGGCGCTTGACGCCGGCGACAAGAAAGCGCCCGGCCTTCCCAAGGGCATCTCGCTTGAAGAGCAACCCAAGGACGCGAAGGCCGCGAAGATCGTCTTCATCGCCGGCAGCAATTACTTCAAGCCGGGCGAACACGAATACATCGGCGGCTGCGCGCTCTTGATGAACCTAATTCAGCAAACCCCGAACACGGCGGCCGTGCTCGCGCTTGATTGGCCGAAGAGCCCGGAAACGTTCAAGGACGCCAAGTCCATCGTCTTCTTCGTTGACGGCGCCGAAAAGCACTCGATGCTCAAGGGCGATCGCATGATCGAGGTGCAAAAACTCGCCGACGCTGGCGTCGGCGTGGTCATGCTGCATCAGGGCGTTGACATCTCCAAGGATCACGGCGACCGCATGCGCTCCTGGATGGGCGCCGCCTGGGAAAAGGGCTTCTCGCAACGCGCTCACTGGATTGAGACTTACAGCAAGTTTCCCGAACACCCGATCACTCGCGGCGTCAAGTCGTTCAAGATCGACGACGGCTACCTCTTCAAACTCCGGTTCGCCGCCGACATGAAAAACGTCACGCCATTGCTCAAGACCGCCAATCCGAAAACGCCGAACGCGAAGCTCGATGACACGTCCATCGTCTCGTGGGCGTTCGAACGCAAAAACGGCGGCCGCTCGTTCGCCTTCACGGGCGGTCACCTGCACGCGAGCTTCGGCGAGGAGGGTTATCGCCGCTTCCTGACGAACGCCATCCTGTGGAGCGCGAAGCTCGACGTGCCGGCCAATGGAGCGTCGGTGGCACTCACGACCGATGAGTTGAATTCCTACATCGAGAAACGTCCGGCCGTGAAATGACGCCATCCAAATGGTGTGCTCGGCGAAAATGCGATTTGTAGCGATGACTCAATTGGAGCGCGCAGTTCGGCCAAAACACGGCGTGTTTTTGAATATGTCCCAGAACCTATGGATGAAGAATTCAAGGATCCTGATTCGCCAGAACCTTTGCAGATTCACGGCCGGAATGCGCGTCGAATTGTGAAGGGTTTAGTCGCAACAATAGCGCTAACACTTTGGCTGATGTTCGTATGGTTAACAACCATTAGCGTGCCGGCAACCAACAAACTTCTTGACGGGCGCAAAAAGACAGCGCCCATTCCCATTAGCTTGATGTTTGAGAACAATTGGTTGATCGTGCCGGGCTTGTTGCTCGTTGCCAGCTTCCTATGTCTTCTCGTGCAAAGGAAATGGATGGCATATGCGTGCTTCCTCGTATTTCCGGTGCTCGCGAGCACCATCGTGATAATCGCATTGCTGTTTGCCATCCAGGGCCTGAACCGCACCATCTGGCACGTATTGCGGGGAGAATCGTGACCAAGCATTGAGGAAGCATCATGTTAGCAAGGATGGCACAAAACCACTTCGCGTCCCACGTGCCCGAATGGTTCTTTGAGCAACTCATCGCGAAGACGCAAAACTTCAGCCACGTCACCTGGCTCGGGCAACCGGTCTGGCAAAACGTGCTCGACCTCTGGGTGATGCAGGAGACGATCGCGGAAGTGAAACCGGCCTTGCTGATCGAGACCGGCACGAATCGCGGCGGCTCGGCGCTGTTCTTCGCCCACCTGTTCGACCTGATGAACCACGGGGAAGTCATCACAATTGACGTCGAAAAGCTGCACGACCTGACGCATCCGCGCGTCACGTTTCTGGTCGGCAGCTCCGTCGCGCCGGCAATTGTGGACGCGGTGCGCCGCCGCGCCCGGTCGGCAAAGGGGCCGGTCATGGTGACGCTCGACAGCGATCATCGCGAAGAGCACGTCCGCGCCGAATTGGCCGCGTACGCGCCGTTCGTGACGCCGGGCAGTTTTCTTCTGGTGCAAGACGGCGTCATCGACACGCTGCCATGTTTTGCCGGCGGCCGACCGGGGCCTCTGCCCGCGATTGAAGGTTTCTTGCGCACGAATGTCGAATTCGAACTGGACGCCGAGCGTTCGCGCAAGTTTCTGATTTCGCACCATCCCAAAGGTTGGTTGCGGCGAAAAAAGTACGATTAGTTCGACAGCGCACCTTGACTCATATCGCCAGGATTTTGTAGACTCTCCAG
>DAIOGM010000355.1:5922-7795 GCA_036745215.1 Gemmataceae bacterium | reverse complement strand
CTACTTCGCGGACATCGTTGTGTTCGACCCGAAGACGTTCCGCGACAAGGCGACGTTCGATCAGCCGCACCAGTATTCCACGGGCGTGCGGTATTTGTTTGTCAACGGACGCCTGGCAATCGACGAGGGGAAACAGACGGACGCGTTGCCTGGGCGGGTATTGCGGCACTCAAGCAAATAGTGATTGTATCGGCAAGCCCCACCATGAGCGCAGCGATTGGTGGGGGTACGCGCCGCGCGACCCCCGAGAATCGCTGCGCTCATCTCGGGGCTTGAATCACTTCAATAAATCGCGCATCGCCTTCATCAACACCTCCTCGACCTCCGGCGCGACGCGCGACACCGGGCCGGTTTCGTAGCCGCCCTGCGTGTACGCGATCGCGGTGCCGATGTAGCCCATGCCGTAGTCGCCGTACGCGGCCATCATGACGCTCGATTCGGGCCGCATCTTCTGCGCGGCGAGCTGATACTCGATGAACAACTCGCCCGGCATGTGCAAGACATACGCCGAGCCGATCTTCAACGCTTGCAGATCGACCATTTCGCCGTCCTCGCAGCGCCGCGCCCAGACATAAGCGCGCGCCAAACGCAGGCGGTCGAGTTCCTTCATCTTCTCGTCCGCGATCTTCGTTTTCAGGTCCTTCGTGTGGTAGAGCTTGCTGACCGGCAACGCGACGGGCTTGACGCGCCATTCGATCTTACTGGAATCGATCGGTTCCTTCTTGAGCGAGGCGAACGCGTCCTTCATGCCTTTCGCCAAACGGTCCGCGAGGATCGGCCGATTTTCAACCGCGCCGTCGTTGTACTTGCCGGCGGTGACGTTGCCGCCGGCGCCGTTAAAGTGAATGTGCATCGGTCCGGGCGATTCGCGTTCGCGGCGATTGCGGGCCAGGCCGGGGAAGTCGCACGTCACGCCGCCCTTGCCGTAATGGCTCTGCGGATGCGTCGCGTAATAGGTGACGATGGCCAGCGGCGTGTCGCCGTTGAAATAGGCGAGCGTGTGCACGTAGGGATCGATTTCGCCTTCCGGCTCGGCGCGAGCGTCGGCGTTCTTCGTGGCGCTGGTGCGCGTGTACTTCACCTTGCCGTCAGGGCCGAGCACGCGCCGCGCCGACGCGACCATCTCGACTTTCGCCTTGCCGACGCCGATGTGCGTGACGGTCTGCTGCTTTGCCGACGCTTTGGCAACGGCGCGGGCGACGCGTTCAATCGCTTTCTTCGCGAAGACCGGATCGAACAACTTGCCGCCGAGCTTGTGCGGGATGAGCAGTTCGTCAGCTTCGAAGTCGCAGCCAGGAGCATCGTGTTGATGCAAGCAATGAACGCAAACGCGTTCCTTCGTCGTGCCGGCCGCCTTGGCAATCGCTTCGCGAAATGCGTGATGCCCGCTGTTGCCGATGCCGACCCAATCGACCGCGACGAGCACGATGGGCTTCTCGTTCGTGAACAGAATGACGCCTCGCGCGGACAGCGGATCGACGATTTCCTTCGCCGGCACGACGAGCCCGTCACATAGCGGCGTGCCGAGCGGCGGCGTCACGTCGGCTTCGAACGTCGCGATCTTGAGCGGCTGCGCATTCGCCATCGACGCAAACACGCACATCAACGTCATCGACACAAACAGAAGTACCCGCGATGTCATGGCCAATCCTCCAAGCACTTTTTGCTCGCATCATCATTCTTCGATGATAAGATGCCTCCATTGCATCAATATGTGATTGAACGCATGATTTCAATGTGTCACGAAAACCGAGTACGCCATGAAACTTAACGCCAAAGAAATGCTTCGCCGGCTCGGCAATGGCGAGCCAATTGGGACCGTTTGCCAGGCTGCAGGCATCGCACGCCCCGAATTCGACGCATGGTGGAAGGC
>DAIOGM010000355.1:0-5912 GCA_036745215.1 Gemmataceae bacterium | reverse complement strand
AAGTTGACCGGCATCCAACGCGCCGTCCGCATCGAGCGCGATTCGCGCGGCGTCGCCCATGTCCACGCCGAGAACGATCGCGACGTCTTCTTCGGCTTCGGCTACGCGACGGCGCAGGATCGCCTGTTTCAGCTCGATTACCTTCGCCGCAAAGCGCGCGGCCGACTCGCGGAGATCATGGGGCCGGAGGCGGTGGAGTCCGATCTGCTTTATCGCACCATCGGGTTAGCCCAGATCGCGGAAAAGGAATTGCCGACATTGCCCGCCGACATCCGCGAACTGTTGACCGCGTACACCGCGGGCATCAATGCGCTCATGGAGGAAAGCCACGCGAGTTTGCCGATCGAGTTTGACCTTCTGGATTATCAGCCAGAGCCTTGGCGCGAGACGGATAGCCTGGCGATCGTCGGTGAATTTCGCTGGTATTTGACGGGCCGATTTCCTGTGATCGCGATTCCAGAAATAGTCAAACGCGCTGTCGGCGATGGCGATCTTTATCAGGCGTTTATTCTGGCGGAGATCGACGAGGAAAGCATCCTGCATCCCGGCGATTGGTTAGCCGGACGCGCAAGCGACGGACGCAGCGCCGGCGGCGCCAGCGGCGACTCCGACGGCGGCAGCAACAACTGGGTGCTCGACGGCTATCGCACCGATACGGGAAAACCCTTAGTCGCCAACGATCCGCACATCCCCTATTACGCCGTCTCCATCTGGCACGAGATTCGGCTTCACGGCGGTTCATTCAACGTCGCCGGCGTCGCCCTCGCCGGCATGCCGGGCATCATGATCGGCCGCACCGAACGCGTCGCCTGGGGCATCACGAACAACATCTGTTCGCAGCGCGACCTCTATCTGGAAAAGACCGATCCGGCGCACGCCGGCGCGTTCCTTTATGACGGTAAATGGGAGCCCGCGCAACTGCGTTCCGAGACGATTCAGGTGCGCGGCCAGGAGGCGATCAAGAAGACGATCCGCTCCTCGCGCAATGGACCAATCGTCGATGAAATCATCCCGGCTGCCATTCGGCACACTGGCCCTGTGTCGATTCGCTGGCTCGGCTTCGAGCCGTGCGGCTGGCTGACAGCGACCATTCATTCGAATCAGGCGACATCGTGCCAGGAATTTCGCGAAGCCTTGAGGCCGTGGATTTGTCCAACGTTCAACCTCGTCTTCGCCGACGTGGATGGCGACATCGGCTTGCAGAGCACCGGCCGCGTGCCGCTGCGAAAAATCACCGAGCGCGCGTATCGCCCCGGCTGGGATCCGCAACATCAATGGACCGGCGTGATCGGCTTTGACGAAATGCCGAGCCTCAACAATCCGAAACGCGGCTACGTCGTCACCGCCAACAA
Source organism: Gemmataceae bacterium (assembly GCA_036745215.1). Lineage (GTDB taxonomy): Bacteria > Planctomycetota > Planctomycetia > Gemmatales > Gemmataceae > SIAQ01. The sequence continues at coordinate 4,560 of DAIOGM010000355.1, read as the reverse complement.
TCGCACCGCGCCGAATACTTTCCCCTATCCGCTCGCCGGTTGCTGGGCGTCCGGGCATCGGGCGCGGCGGATTCGTCAGCAGATCGAAGCGAAGAAAACATGGTCGCGCAACGATTGCCAGCGCCTGCAGATGGACGTTCAGTCGGGCCGAGCTGCGCTTGCCGTCGCTCCCCTGATTGCCGCGCTCGATGGCGACGCCGATCCGCGCGTCAAGCAGGCCGTGTCGCTCCTGCGCGGGTGGAACTACCACATCGCAACCGATCTGGCGGCGGCGACGATCTTCAACGTGTTCTTTGCCAACTGGTGCAAGACGATTTGCCGCGAACGGCTGCCCGCGGATCAAGCGGCGTTCGCGTCGGCGAATTGTGTCGGCATCGCGGCTCGCTTGATCGCGAAGGACGAAAGCGGCTGGTTTCAGCGCGATCGCATTCAGGCGATTCGTGAATCGTTCCGTGCTTCGATCGATGAATTGACGACCAAGCTCGGCGCCGACATGAATGCGTGGACGTGGGGACGCGTGCATGTCTTGTGTCAGCCGCACTTCCTGTCGAAGCGAGGCGAGTTGGGCCAACTGCTCGACTTGAACGGCAAGCCATGCGGCGGCGACAACGTCACGGTCTGTTCCGGGACCGCGGACGCCAACTTGATGTCGGCCTTGGGTGCTGGCTTTCGCATGGTCGCCGACATGGCCGACCCGAACGCGGGATTGTGGCAGACGGAAGTCGCCGGCGTGTCGGGGCATCCGGGAAGTCCGCACTATGCCGATCAGATCGATTCGTGGGCATTAGGTGAATTGTACTATGTACCGCTCAAGGGGGAAATCGGCGGGGTCATGACGACTCTGGAGCCGGGGAAATGAACCACGGGGGGCACGGGGAGCACGGGGGAAATGCGAGGGTGGTGATATGAGCAGTGAGGGTTTAGTCGTTGAGTGTAGTGAAGAATTGATTGATAGAGTGCTGACCGCGGCGACGGAGGTCCATCGCGCGTTGGGGCCTGGGCTATTGGAAAGTGTTTACGAGTTGGCGTTGATGATCGAATTTGAGGAAATGGGAATTCCGGCGCGGCGACAGGTTGAGGTGCCGGTTTTCTATCGCGGGCGTGAATTGGGCGCGGGTTTCCGCGCCGACGTGATTGTCGCCGGCTCGCTCTTGTTGGAATTGAAATCGATCGAAACCTTCGCGCCGATCCATTTGGCGATCGTCATCAACTATCTAAAACTCCTCCGCATCAAACGTGGCTTCTTGTTGAACTTTAACGTCCCACTCCTAAAGCAGGGCATCAAACGAGTCTCAATCTGATTTCCCCCCGGGTCCCCCGTGACCCCCGTGGTTCAATTATCATGCTGATTGGTTACGCCAGTGACGAAAAATACGTCGCCCTAGCCGACGTCGCGATCGAATTCACCAATGCCGCTGGTGAATCGTGGGAAGCCCACTCGCGCGCCGACGGCTCGATCCATTGCGACTTGCCGCCCGGCGAATTCGTGGCCACTCTCAGCAAGCCCGGCTTCGGCTCCAAACGCGTTCGCATGTCGCCGAATACGGGCAGCCCAATTCACTTCCGCCTGCTCTCCGACACGCTCTACGGCTACGCCTGGCCCAAATGCGTGCGTTCCGGTGAGCTTTCCGAGTTTCGCGTGCACTCGGTCGAGCAATACAAACTTGAACTCTGGCGTTACGGCTGGGAAAAAGAGTTCATCCGCGGCCTCGGCTGGCACGACGAGCACGGTCCCCGCGCCGTCATGCAGATCACGCCGGACGGCGACTACACGCAAACGGGCGTGCAGTGGAACAAGGTCGGCTATCTCAGCCCGCATCATCTGCAAAAAGTCGAAGCCCCCGCTCGCTCCGGCTTGTATTACTTCCATGCGTCCACCGGCAAGGGCGAGTGCTTCACGTTCCCCTGGGTTGTGGCGCCCAAGCAACCGACGGCGCCGATTGCCGTGCTGGCATCGAACCTCAACTGGAACGCGTACAACAACTTCGGCGGCCGCTCCAACTACATCCACGCGGACTGTTTCCCGGCGACGCCGACCGTCAACGCGCGGCAAGAATTGAAACGGTATCAAGACGCGAGCCACCAGACGTGGGGTTGCGAATTCTATGCACCGCTTTCGTTCGATCGGCCGGAGCCGATCAATCACATTGACCCGTTAGAGAAAATCACCGATCCGATCGAAGGCCGTGCCGCCAACCATGTTGCGCCTGCCGAATGGCGACTCATGGGCTGGCTCGAGCGCGAGGGCTTTGCGTACGACCTTTACAGTGAAACGCAGCTTCATCACGGCGAACTCGATTTGTCGAAGTATCGCGTCCTCATTCTCGGCCCGCATCCGGAATACTGGACCCGCAAGATGTACGACGCCGTCAAGGCATGGGTCACGGCCGGCAAGGGCAAGCTCGTCTATCTCGGCGGCAACGGGCTCAATTGCGAAGTGGAAATGCTCGACGGCGATCGCATGGTCGTTCACAACACGAAGATCACCACGCTTTTTCCCGCGGGCATGGGGGGCGCCGAGAGCCGATTCGCGCGGCGCAATGAGCCCGAGTCGAATCTGCTCGGCGTCATCTTCGATCCGCGCGGCATCATGACGGCGGCGCCGTATCGCGTCATCGATAGCAAGCACTGGGTTTTCGCGGGAACCGGCCTGCGCGCCGGCGAGCCTTTCGGCGAAAAGTCGCTGCACATGCGCGTCCCCGGCGGCGCGTCGGGACACGAGACCGACAAGATCTCGAAGAGTTCGCCCAAGAATGTGCATCTCCTGGCGAAGGGCATGAACGCCGATGAAGGCGGCGCCGAGATGGTGATCTTCGATACGCCGTCGGGCGGCGCCGTTTTTTCCGTCGGCTCCATTTGCTGGCCGAGTTGCTTGCCGGTGGACGAGAACGTGTCGAAGATCACGGCGAATGTGTTGCGACGGTTTCTGGAGTGACGTAGTCTTGATCCAACGGAAAAAAGCCGTTGAATGACGGCTGACCCGCCGCAGTCGCGGTGCCGAAATGCCTCAAGAGCCGCGCATCGAATATGGTGGTCGAGCGATAGGTCTCTTGAGGTTCCGTTTGCGATTCCGGTCGCGACAGGACTACAACGAATTCAAATATGCATCGCTTCTGATAGTTCATTTTGATTTCTTGGATGCTAAATCCTTCCAGGATTCTCCAGACCATGACGAGCATCTCAGGCGTATTCGTTAATCTCGTCGCCTGAAAAAAAGCTCGCACCTTGTGCGGATTTCGCGACGATTCAGCGACCAGGGCTTCCAGCGTAAAAGGGGTGGAACTGCCGGCACGGGCATGATATTCCGCGGCTACTTTGTCGAGTATCGCCAGCAGGCGCGAAAGCAAATCGTCCGGCGAAGGCGAATAGGCTTGCAGGATTGGGCCGAAGCCTTGAGCGTGCAATAGTCTTCGTAATACTTCGGTTGGATTGTCCGTCATGCTGCCTCCGCAAAGGTGTTCACTTTGCCGGCCCGCAAGAAATCGTGGATCGAGTGGAGCATGGATTGCATCGGTTCGGCGATCGGGTCGTCCAGCACAATCGTCACGCTTTCAGAAGACAATATCAGATACAACATGGAATTGGGAGCAGCGTCGGCGTCCGATTGGTCCCACGCCGATTCTGCTTCGGGATCGGGATAAATGAGCAGCTCGCGTACATATCCAAACGGCACGTCCGCGTACTGGCGAAACTTTTCGCCCGTGAGAGCATTTTCAAAACGTGCCATTGGCCAGTATTCACGCACCATACGTGCGCAGGCATCCAATGTTTCAGGAACGCCCTTTGCAGGAATCACAATATCCGTACCGCCGATCATTTCAAAGCCTCTTCAACCTCATTGGTTGGCCCGTGCGGACCTTGGCGCTCTTTGTTCACGGCGTAGTCTTCGGAACTGTAAAAAATGAAATCGCCTCGCCCTCCTTCGAGCGGCGCAAGGCCATCGCTTCCGTCAAAGCTAAAGACGAAAGCCACTTTGCTCGCTGGGCCGCGTAGGAAAAGCCGTTTCACCAGATTCGGCGTTCCCGGCGGCAACGTCGTGAAGTATGCCCCTTTCGGATGATCGCCAGGCGGCTTGAACGCCTTGAACAGCCAGACTGCTTGCGAACGAATGGCCTTATATCCATTGTCGTTTGTGTAATGGAACAAAAATAGTTCCCCAAACGGGTTCCGAAACGGCAAGGACGGCATCAATCATTCAAGACAATTACGACTATTATACCGGACTAGCGTCACGTCCGCTCGCCAAAGTAGAATGCGACCACGCCGCCAACGAAGCTTTCCCATATCGGCAAATACAAACGATCTTCCCAGCCGCCGCTCGGATCGACCACCAGATGGATCAAGCCGGCGACAAAAATCATCAATAGCGCCATGAGTGAAATCCACGCCTCGATATCCTGAAGCGCGGGAATGGGTCCAATTCGCACAGCCAGCGCTCGCACCATGACGCCGGCGATGAAGCCGCCCAGGATGACCAGCGGCAAGTAGGGTTCATCACCGACTTTGTCGAGAGACGCTTTGAATGGATTGATCAGGCCCTCTTGATCGTTGTACAATTTC
>DAIOGM010000354.1:4552-7800 GCA_036745215.1 Gemmataceae bacterium | reverse complement strand
TGGCGGAGCTTGCCCTGCTGTTGCATTTCGAGGCCCGGCAATGGCTCATGATCATCCTGGCCGCGCAAGTGAAGCCGCAGCGCGTTCGCAAAGCCGGCGAGCAAGTTGGCAAAGCGATGCCGTTCGGCAGCATTCAACTCGACGTGGGCGTGAACCTTGAGCGCGAGATTTCGCAAGTCGTTGATGAGCTGGCCCCAGAGTTTGCGTGCTTCCCACCAGCGGTCGTTCGCCGTGTTGATGCGAAACACCAGCAGCACGCCGAGCGACAAGCCAAGGACGGTCGCGATCTCGTTGCCGGACTGGAAGCGCGTTATTTCAAAGCGCTCGACGATCAACTCCACGGCCACCGCATAGACGACGGCGACCGACATCCAGATGGCGAGCAGTCGGCCAATGTGCAGCGACGGGAGCAAGCAGTTTCCTCCATTTACTTCGCATGGAGCATTTTGACGATTTCCGCACAGCCGGCGAGCTGAATGCCGAGCTGGCGAAACTCGTCTTCGTTGGCCGGCGGCGCGTAAAGGTGGGGATTGCCGTCGTAGCCGTCTGCGCACAATAAATCCACCTCGCGCGAAACGAGATGATAGACGCCGTACACGATCTCCACCTTGTTCGCATCGGCGTCGCGAAATTCGTGCTGGAGCGTCTTGGCCGTCATGGCGGCATTGAGCGAGACGGCTGTTTCAATGAGCGCGGCCCGGTAGCCTGCCGCCTTCGGCGCGTCCTTGCCGTGAGCGTGCTCGAACGATGCCGCGGCCGCGCGAACGGCGAGCAACAGGCCGTCCACGATCGACCGCAACGCCTGGCTGTTGGCGACCGCGAGATAGCGAGCCGGATCGAGAAACGTGTCCACCGCCGCCGTCACCGCGCCGCAGCCGCTGTGGCCAAGAACGACGAGCAGCTTGAGATTGTCGCCCAGATGCTGGACGGCGTAATCGATGCTGCCGAGACATTCGTTGCCGAGGACGTTACCGGCGACGCGGACGACAAAGAGCGAGTTGCATGCTTGACTGAAGATCAACTCGGTCGGCGCCCGCGCGTCGGAGCAGCCGAGCACGACGGCGAACGGCTGCTGTCGCGGCGCGGCGCCGTCGGCGGAGGCGACGCCCATCTCGCTGAGGTCGAACGGTATGATGCGCGTCGAGCGTTCGCCGCCGGTCGGCAGATCGACGAGGCCGATGAACGCGCGATTGCCGTCGCACAGCCGTTTGCGCGCTTCGGCCGGTGACGTTGGCGCGGCAAGCGGCGAATGCACGGCAGGGTCGTAGCGGTAAATGATGTCGATCATGGGACGTATCCATTATCGTCCGAGTTTTCGAGGTTACGAAGCGAACGTTTAAGTACTGTGTACTTTGTACTGAGTACGAATACCGGATGCTCACTTCAATCGCAGCTCTCACATCCTCCGTTGCCGACGTCGAGCGAAAAGCGACAATAGCTTCAAACGACTAACCTCAGGCATTCGAGGTATCTGCCATGTCCGATTCATTCTCCAGCAAAGCCGCGCTCACCATCGATAACGCGAAGTATGCGATCCACCGCCTCGACGCCGTCTTCAAAAAACACCCCCAGGCGCAACGTTTGCCATTCTCACTCAAGATTTTGCTTGAGAATCTGCTCCGCACCGAGGACGGCCTCAACGTTCGTGCCGACGACATTGCCGCGCTCGCGCAATGGGACGCGAAGGCGGAGCCGAACAAGGAGATCGCATTCACGGTCGCGCGCGTCCTTTTGCAAGACTTCACCGGCGTGCCGTGCGTCGTCGATCTGGCGGCGATGCGCGACGCCATGAAGCGCATGGGCGGCGATCCGACCAAGATCAATCCGCTGCAGCCAGCGGAACTCGTGATCGATCACTCCGTGCAAGTCGATAACTTCGGCACCGCGAACGCGTTCGGCCTCAACACGGACATCGAGTATCAGCGCAACAAGGAACGCTACGTCTTCCTGCGCTGGGGGCAGAGCGCCTTTCGCAACTTCAAGGTCGTGCCGCCGGAGACCGGGATCGTGCACCAGGTGAATCTGGAGTATCTCGCGCGCGTCGTCTTTCACGATGAAAAATCGAACGCGCTGTACCCCGACACGCTGGTCGGCACCGATTCGCACACGACGATGGTCAACGGCCTGGGCGTGCTCGGCTGGGGCGTCGGCGGCATCGAAGCGGAGGCGGCCATGCTCGGCCAGCCGGTGTCGATGCTCATTCCACAAGTGGTCGGCTTCAAGCTCGCCGGCCAACTTCCCGAAGGGGCGACCGCAACCGACCTCGTTTTGACCGTAACGCAAATGCTGCGCAATAAAGGCGTCGTCGGCAAGTTTGTCGAGTTCTTCGGCCCCGGCCTCGACTCGATGCCGCTCGCCGATCGCGCCACCATTGCGAACATGGCGCCCGAATACGGCGCGACGTGCGGCATCTTCCCGATCGACGAGGAGACGTTGATCTACTTGCGACTCACGGGCCGTTCGCCGGCGCACGTCAAGCGCGTCGAGGCATACGCCAAGGAACAGGGTTTGTTCCGCACCGCTGGTTCGCCCGATCCGATCTACACGGACACGACGGAACTCGATCTCGGCAAGGTCGAGCCGTCGCTCGCTGGACCGAGTCGGCCGCAGGATCGCGTCGCCTTGAAGGACGTCAAAAAATCGTTCTTCGACGCGCTCCCCAATTTGCAAGTCAAGAAAAAGGACGCGAAGCCGGCAGCGAAAACAGAATTGACTCAGGCGAGTCCGACTGCTTCTCTGCCAACTGCCAGCTGCCAACTGCCAACGGCTCACGGCACCGTCGTCATCGCCGCCATCACCAGTTGCACAAACACGTCGAACCCATCCGTCCTCATCGCCGCCGGCCTCGTCGCGAAGAAAGCGGCCGAGCGCGGCCTCGAAACGAAGCCGTGGGTCAAAACGAGCCTCGCTCCCGGCTCCAAGGCGGTCACCGATTACCTCATCAACGCCGGCCTGATGCGGCCGCTTGAACAACTTCGCTTCTTCCTCGTCGGTTACGGCTGCACGACATGCATCGGCAACAGCGGTCCACTCGCGCCGGAGATTTCCAAGACCATCGCCGAGCACGAGCTGGTGGTGAGCAGCGTCCTCAGCGGCAATCGCAACTTCGAGGGCCGCGTGCATCCGGAAGTGCGAGCGAATTATCTCGCGTCGCCGCCGCTCGTGGTCGCTTATGCTTTGGCGGGCCGCATCGATATCGAGTTCGACAAAGAGCCGCTCGGCACGAGCAAGGACGGCAAACCCGTTTT
>DAIOGM010000354.1:0-4542 GCA_036745215.1 Gemmataceae bacterium | reverse complement strand
CGGCGGCCTGTCGGCGCGCGACGTGAAGCTGGCCGAGATCTGGCCCACGCAGCAGGAGGTGCGGGACGTGGTCAAGAAATCGGTCACCGCGGAAGCGTTCCAGCGCATCTACGCCGACGTCTTCAGCGGCGACGCACATTGGCAAAAGATGCAAGTGCCGACGGGCGATTTGTTCGCGTGGGACGCAAAAAGCACGTACGTCAAGAATCCGCCGTACTTCGACAACATGCCAATGACGCCCGGCCCGATCGGCGACATCAAGGGCGCTCGCGTGCTCGCCTTGCTCGGCGACAGCATCACCACCGATCACATCTCGCCCGCCGGCTCGATCAAGAAGGACAGCCCTGCCGGACAATACTTGATGGCACGCGGCGTCCAGCCCGCCGACTTCAATCAATACGGCGCCCGTCGCGGCAACGACGAAGTCATGGTCCGCGGCACCTTCGCAAACGTTCGTCTGAAAAACAAACTTGCGCCCGGTACCGAAGGCGGCGTTACTCGTCATTTGCCCGAAGGAACGCAAATGTCGATCTTCGACGCGGCCATGAAATACAAGGAGGAGAAAATCCCGCTCGTCGTCATTGCCGGCAAAGAATACGGCAGTGGCAGCTCGCGCGACTGGGCGGCGAAGGGGCCGTATCTGTTGGGCATCAAGGTCGCATTCGCCGAGAGTTACGAGCGCATCCATCGCTCGAACTTAGTAGGCATGGGCATTCTGCCGCTGCAGTTCAAAGCGGGTGAAACCGCGGATTCGCTCGGCCTCAATGGTGAAGAAACTTTCGACTTCACCGGTCTGGCCGACGCGCTGGCCAAGGGCTTGAAGTCGATCAAAGTGAGTGCGAAGAAGGCGGACGGCAGCGTCAAATCGTTCGACGCCATCGTCCGCATCGATACGCCGCAGGAGGTGCTGTATTATCAGCACGGCGGCATCTTGCAATATGTGCTGAGGCAACTGCTGGCGGGGAAGTAACGGTGTCTTTCGCCGGTTGGTCAAACATGGTATGATTGACGCAACACGGTCCATATTTGGAGTCGAAATTATGCCAACGATGGTGCAGAAACTCAAAAGCCAAATCAAAAAGTTACCTGCGTCACAACGCGCGGAGTTGGCCCATTTCCTGATCGAAACGCTGGAAAGGGAAGACGAAGGCTGGGAATCAGCGTGGGACAAGGAACTTGATCGCCGTGTCAAGGAAATCAAGAGCGGGCGCGCCCGCGGAACTCCTGCGGCGAAGGTGTTCGCCAGGTTGCGTGAAAGATATTCATGAAGCCGGTCATCTTTCATCGCGACGCCGAGGCTGATCTTGAGATTGGAGTCGCCTGGTACGAGAAACAACGTGTCGGTCTCGGCGCCGACTTACGGGAGAAAGTGGAAGACGCAGTCGAACGCATACTAGACAATCCTGCCAAGCATCTCAGGTACAAACGCAAGGACATTCGGAAATGCCGTGTGAAGCGATTTCCGTACACGATTTACTTTCTCGAACTGGAAGACGCCATCTGGATCGCTGCGGTCGCACACGATAAGAGGAAGCCCGATTACTGGGCAACACGCGAACCCGAGGATTGATCATGAATAACGTTGCGCAAATGGTTCTGAAGGACGCTACAGATGAAGCGGCCAAGGCGGAAACCTGGGCTGATTTTTCCAATTTCTTGTTCGATTCGGATGTCGGAATTATTTCCAAGGCATTTCCAGTCGGCCCGGCACGGACTGAATTTATGAAATCACCCGAATACGCCGCGATTCGACAACTCTTGAACGAGGCGCGCGATCGATCAGAGTTGATCGAGGGCGCGACGCCGAAACGGCACGTTCTGGAACGCTTTTTCCTGCCGCGCTCCCTTCACGCCGCCCTCGAAGCCGAAGCCGAGCGCGAAGGCGTGAGTCTCAATCAACTCGTCGTCGCCAAGCTCTCGATGTCGATGGCGCAAATGGTGTCGGCTACCCATTGATCGTCGCTATCCAAAGAAACTTTGCCCCTCTCCTGGGGTTTACTTGATATCCAATTTGGCGTGTCCTAACGAGGTACTTTCATGCTCCGCTACCTGCGAAATATGCTCCTGGCCATGTTCGGCGCCTTCGTCGTTTACGCATTCCTTCCCGACGTGCCGCCGGCCGACGGACAGGAAAAGAAACAGCCCAAGGAGAAAGAGAAAAAGAAAAAGAAGGGGGACGACCTCGCCTTCCCGCCGAAGCTGCCGGACGGCAAGGACATCCACACCGTCACGTCCGACGAATTCCTCAAGGCGCCCGCGACCATCGGCAAGGACGTGCTCATCGCCAAGACCGCGCCGACCGTCGATTTCCTTTACTATCCGTGCCAAACTTACAAGGCCAAGATCTGGTCCAACTGGGGCGATGGCCTGGCCGTCAACGGCAAATATTACTCCTCCATCGGCGATCACAACGGCCCGGTCGGCAACGCCTTCGTGTACGAATACGATCCCGCCAAGAAAGCCCTGCGATTGCTCACCGACGTCGTCAGCGTCATCCGCGAAATGCTCATGTATCTGCCCGGCAAAATCCATGGCCGGCTCGATATGGGCAAGGACGGCTGGCTCTATTTCTCGACGCATCGCGGCGGTACGAAAGACACGACCGATGCCAACGGCTACAAGGGCGACTGGATCATCAAATGCGATCCGAAAACGGGCAAAGCGGAAGTCGTCGCCCACGGCCCGGTGCCCAAGCATTGCATACCGAACAGCGTGCTCGACCCCGATCGCCTGATCTTCTACGGCGGCACCGCACCCGGTATTGGCAAAGACGACGTCAACGGAGTCATGTTCTTCGCGTATGATGTGTTCAACAAGAAGCTCCTCTACTCCGGCAACGACGGCCCGCCGCGTTACATGATCTTCGCGAAATCGACGGGCAAGGTTTACTTCGTTCCCAAGACCGACGGCAACGTCGGCCACGTGGTTCGCTACGACCCCGCCAAGCCGAGCGAAGCCCCCATCAAGATCGGCGCGCAGCTCGGCGTGCGCTCCGCCACTCAAGAAACGCCGGACGGCATGGTCTACACCGTGTCGAAGGGCTCAGGCAAGATCGGCGCGACGTCGATCTTTTCGTTCAACACCAAAACCGAAGAAGCCAAGGAGATTGGCCCCGCCGCCGTCGGCACGCAGGAATACATCACCTCGATCGACGCCGACCCGACGGGCCGTTACCTCTACTACGTTCCCGGCGCTCACGGCCGCAGCGAAAACGACGGCAGCGCAGTCGTGCAGTTCGACACCAAGACGAAGACGCGCAAAGTCATCGCTTTCTTGCACCCGTACTTCAAGGACAAGATCAACGCGATCCCGACCGGCACCTTCTCGACCGCGATCGATCCCGCCGGCGACAAGCTCTACATCACGTGGAACGTCAAACGTGGCACGGCGGCGTGGGATTGCTGCGCGATGACGGTGATTCACATCCCGGAGGCAGAACGGCGGCCGTGATAGACGTTTCGCGTCTCAGATCCGTCGTAAATCCTCTTGGTGAATTTGCCCCGAAGGGGTTACATCCCACAGCCCAGGGTCGCGCAGCGCACCCTGGGTAAACGAACAAGCCAGGTCGGACTACCCCGAAGGGGTTGCATCATGCAAGGCTGTTTCTCTTGATGCAACCCCTTCGGGGTCGTTTCAACTTTGGACGCACTTGCCCAGGGTGCGCTGCGCGACCCTGGGCTTTGAGATGCAACCCCTTCGGGGTAAAGACTCAGGCATCCATGACTCGCCGAGATCTTGGTACTCCAGGCGATTCGTGTTCGACAGCATAGGTATTAATTCTAATAAGATTAATCCTCTAATATATCGGCATACCGCTTCGTGCGCTCCCGCAGTTCCATCTGCCAGCGATGCTGAATGTACTCCCACGCGTCCTCCAGGCCGGGCTCCAGCTCGACGAAGCCGATGTCGAGCGTGGCATGGCCGAATCGCTTGTTCGCGTTGGCGCGAGGGCGGGTCCACCACGGCATCCATGGCACGTACTTCTTTGGATCCATCAGCTCGACGCTTACAAATTGCACGGATCCGATGGCGTCCACTTTCAAGGACGCGATGTCTTCCCACAAGAGGATGCCAATGCCGAGCCGGCAATCTTCGATACCGCGATGATCGATGATCAGCGTCGGCCCATGCCTCACCAGCCGTGTGGGGATCAGGATCAAGCCGAGCCCAATCAACGCGATGCCGATCCAGCCCACAATGCGGTCGATCGGATCGTCGCGCGTCGCGGCAAAGATCGCACTGCCGGCAATGATGATCGTCATGAGAAGCAAGCCGAGCCGTTTTTTCTTCGATGAATAACACTCCATGGGAACTCCCGGCCAGGCACGGGTCGAATGGGCGAATTAGTTTTACCAAAGGCTCCGCGAACGATCGGAGTAATCGGCCGCGGCGCCGTCCTACGGCGTTATTATTTTACACGGCCTCGACGGCCTTGCCCCAAAACTCGAAATTCGAAGCACGAAATCCGAAACAAATTCGAAGCACGAAATGGGCTTTGCAACGCAACTGAACCACAGAGACACAGAGGCACAGAGAAAGGCA
>DAIOGM010000353.1:0-7846 GCA_036745215.1 Gemmataceae bacterium | reverse complement strand
TGTTTTTCACGCCGGGAGCGAAGAGGATGCACTCGCCCGCCACCTGGCCCCGGCTCACGCGGCCGCGCAGTTGATGAAGCTGCGACAGGCCGAAGCGGTCCGCGTGCTCGATGATCATGAGCGTGGCATTCGGGACATCGACGCCGACTTCGATGACGACCGTCGTCACCAAGAGGTCGAGCTTGCGTTCGCGGAAGTCGTTCATGACGCGCCGTTTCTCGTCATCGCTCAGCCGGCCATGCAGCAGGCCGACGCGGAAATCCTTGAACGGGCCGGTACGTAAAATCTCGTACTGCTCCGTCGCCGCGGTCAGATCGAGCGACTCGGATTCCTCGATAAGAGGGCAAACGATGAATCCTTGCCGGCCCTTTTTCATCTCCTCCTGAAATCGTTCGTAGACGCGCTGGCGCTGCGATTCGGGGTGCCAGCGCGTCACGACGCGCTGCCGGCCCGGCGGAAGCTCCTTGATCGTGGACGTGTCGAGATCGCCGAACACACTGAGCGCGATGGTGCGCGGGATCGGCGTCGCGGTCATCACCAGGTAATGGGGATCAACGCCGAGCTTCTTGACGCGCGCTCGTTGATTGACGCCGAACTTGTGTTGCTCGTCGATGACGACGAGCGCGAGTTTGGCGAACTCGACGCCTTCTTGTATCAAGGCTTGCGTGCCGACGACGAGATCCATTTCGCCCGACTTGATACCGTTGAGCGTTCGCTCCCGCTCGGCGGCGGACAGACTCCCCGTCAACAGCGATCGCCGCACCCTGCTTTTGGAAAGATATTGCTCGAGCGTCTGCCAATGCTGCTGCGCCAGTACTTCAGTCGGCGCCATCAGGATTGCCTGATGTTTATTGGCGACGGTGACGAGCAGCGCGTAAATGGCGACCGCGGTCTTGCCGGCGCCGACGTCGGCTTGCAGCAAGCGCTGCATCGGCCGATCGCTTGCCAGGTCCTTGACGATAGCCGCGATGGCGCGATCCTGATCGCCGGTCAAGCCGAATGGATACAGCCTGCGAATATGAGCGTCGATTTGTGGCGTCGTCGGCAGCTTGGGCGCCAGTTGCCGATCGCGCACGCTGCGCCGGCGCAGCGCGAGTGCCACCTGAAGAATCAGGAATTCTTCGTAGATGAACCGCCGCCGCGCGTGCACGCCTTGCTGCATGACTTCGGGAAAATGCACCTGCCACAGCGCTTGCGTCACCGGCGGGTATTGATGCTTGAGCCGCGCCGGCTCCGGCAACGTTTCCACCACGTCGTCGGCCCCTTTGGCAAGCGCCGCGCGAATCGCGTCGCGAAGGCTCTCGGGCCGCAGGCCTTCAGTGAGCGGATAGACCGGCACGACCTCGAGCTTCTCCTCGCCTTCGTCGAGCACTTGCACGCGTGGATGGTTCATCGTCCAGTGATCGCGATACCACTTCGGTTTGCCCGAGAACGCGACTTTTTGGCCATAACGAAGTTTACCTACCACGATCAGCGTGTTGAACCAGACACCCGCGACGCACTTGCCCTTGGCGTCGGCGATGACGACGTTGACGACGCGCCGGCCGTCGTGCAGCTCCGTTCCCTCGATCTCGACGACCTCGCCCGTAACTGTCTGTAAAACGCCGGCTTCGATGTCGTCCATCGGTTTGACGTTGGTCAAGTCGTCGTATGAGCGCGGGAAGTGAAAGATCAATTCGCCGACGGTGCGCACGTCAAGTTTGGCAAGCAACTCGGCTCGCGCGGCGCCGACGCCTTTGAGATACTGAACGCTTTGATCGAGGTTTGAGTCCACCGATAGGCCCCGGAAGCAAAAAAATCGGGGGCAAAAAAATGAAGACGGAGAGTCAGAATCCCGGTTCCTCGATTCCGGTTTCCATTTTTTTGCCCCCGATTTTTTTGCTTGGATTTTCTTCCGCCGGCACGTCCACGATGGTCGTCTCGTGTCGCTCTACCTTCGTCATCACCGGCGCCCCAGCATAGACGCGCGAATCGACGCGCTGCGCTCGCGCCAGGTCCACTTGCTCGGCCGCCAGGTCGAACTCCAGCCGCGGCTCCTCGCTGAGTTGCAAGGGCAGCCGGACGGTGAACGTGCTGCCGCGGCCCAGCTCGCTTTGCAAGGTCACGTCGCCGCCCAGGAGTTTGCACAATTCGCGCACGATCGACAGGCCCAGGCCCGTGCCGGCGTGCTCGCGCGTGAGCGGGTTGCCCGATTGGCGGAACTTCTGGAAGACGAGTTCCTGCTCGTCCTTGGCGACGCCGACGCCCGTGTCCATCACGGAAATCGTGACGTAGCGCGTGTCCGCCTCCGACTTCAAGATGACCCGGCCGCCTTCCGGCGTGAACTTGATCGCGTTCGAGAGCAGGTTTTGCAAGATCTGTTGCAGCTTGGTCATGTCCTGACGCAGCGCGGGGATGTCCGGCTCGATCTGGCTGCGCACGTCGATATTCTTGTTCTCCGCGAGCGGGCGAAACATATTCAAGAGGCCGTCGCACACGTCGCGCAAGTCGAAGCGGTCGAGCCGCACCTGCATCTTGCCCGCTTCCATCTTGGCGAGGTCGAGGATGTCGTTGATCAGGTTGAGCAATTTCTGCCCGCTCGATTTCACGTTCGAAACCCAGCGGCGCTGTTTGTCGGTCAACGTTTCGCTGGACAACAGCACGTCCGAGAAGCCGAGAATGCTGTTGAGCGGCGTGCGCAGTTCGTGGCTCATCGTCGCGAGAAAGTCCCCCTTGAGCTTGTTCGATTCAAAAAGCGCCATGTTCGTCTGCGCCAGTTCATCGACCTTGCGATCGAGGTCCGCGTTGACCTTGCGCCACTGGTCCTGCATGGCCACGAGATGGCGCAACATTCGATTGAAGGCGTGGCTCAGGTCTTCGAACTCGTCCCCGGTCTGGATTTCGCTGCGCACATTGAGTTCGCCGGCGGAGATGGCGTCGGAGACTTCCTTCAAATGCTTGACCGGCTTGACGATGATGTAACGAACGATGATCCAGCTGCCGACCATGATCAGAATGGCCGTGGCGATGGCTGCGGTCGCCAGGATGGCGCGGTTCCAGTTCACGCCTTCCTCGATGCTCTTGGTCGGCATGCGGATGCGCACCATCGCGATGACGTCGTTCTCCGCGAGTTCCTGCTGCTTCTTCCGGGCGATCGCCTGATGGCAGCTCATGCACTCCTTGGAGGCGCGCAATGGTGCGTAAAAATACATCACCTGTTCTCCTTCGCGGCGGCGATGATCGTCGGGCTTGGCGTCGCGCAGGAAATCTTTGTAGAGGTCGCTTTCGTAGCTGTCGTCAAATTTCTTGTCGGCGAAGTGATACTGATATTCGCGGCCGATTTCCTTGATGGCGACGTTGTCGAGAATGCCCGGCGGATTGGCCTGAGGCGTCTTGTTCAATTCGTTCTTCATGCAATGGAGCTGCTGAATCGGCGCCACCAGCAAGCGGCACGTCGCGACAAGCTGATCGTACGCCAGGTGTTCGGTCAGGTACGCGTAAAGCCAAAAGCTGAGCGTGATCAAGACGACGACGCCGGAGCCGAACAGGAATCGGCACTTTCGCTCGAGGCTCGTCTCGCCCAGCAGGCGTTTGAACGCGCGATAGGACATGAATGCCCTCACCCCGACCCTCTCCCACAAGGAGAAAGGGTGAATCTGACCAAGCCCGCGGATGAGCGCAGCGATTCCGCGGGGTCGAACCCGGATGCCCCTGCAATTGTAACCGACCGCGCTCGAAAACGCCTACACTCGTTTTCGCTGGCACTTCGGACAAAAATGCGTCGAACGCCCCGCCAGCATGATTCTTGCGATCCGTTCTCGGCAGCGAAGACACGGCTGTCCAGTACGTCCATAGACTTTGAACTCGTCCTGAAATGCCCCCTTGAGTCCGGAGCCGCCGATGTAATCGCGAATGCTGGAACCTCGCTGCTCGATGGCGTGAGTCAAAACCGCGATGACTGCGTGGCGCAATGCCTCCGCTTGTCTTGGCGTGAACGTGCAGCCGAGGAGCGCCGGATGCAAGCGCGCCTCGAAGAGCGATTCGTCGGCGTAGATGTTGCCGACGCCAGCAACAACGGATTGATCGAGCAGGATGGCTTTGAGATTGCGTTTCGTCGCGGAAAATGCGTCGTGCCAGTAGCTCGCATTCAAATTGAACGGCTCCGGTCCGAGACGGTTCTGCGTGAAATGGGCATTGAGGGCGGCCTGATTCGGATAATAGGTGACGCTGCCGAATCGGCGCACGTCGCGAAAACGCAGCTCGTTGGTGTCATCGAGCGTGAACACAAGGTGCGTGTGATTTTCACGCGGTCCGTTGGCGACCGTGAATTGGCCCGTCATCCCCAGATGAACACAAAGCCAGGCGTCCGTGAGATCGATCAGGATCCATTTGCCGCGACGTTCGATGCGCCCGACGCGTTGGCCAACGACTTTGGCGCTCCATGCATGCGACCATTTGCGTCGAAGCCGTTTCTTGCCGACCTCGATTTTGACGAACGATCGCCCGATGAGCAACGGACGCAGGTCGCGCACGACCGTTTCGACTTCAGGCAATTCAGGCACGTCGGCTCCTCCCTGGTTGGCGTCGTTGTTACAATTATCATATGCCAAACGCGATCCAATCTCTTCCCGATCAACAGGGCCGCTTCGGCGCCTACGGCGGCCGCTATGTGCCGGAAACGCTGATGCACGCGCTCCGGCAATTGACCGAGCATTATGACGCCGCGCGCAACGATCCCGAGTTTGACAAGCAGCTCCGTTATTACTTGCGCCATTATGTCGGGCGTCCGTCACAGTTGTATTACGCCGAGCGCTTGACGAAACACGCCGGCGGAGCGCGCATCTATCTCAAGCGCGAGGACCTCAATCACACCGGGGCGCACAAGATCAACAACTGCATCGGCCAGGCGCTTCTGTGCAAACGCATGGGCAAGCCAAGAATCATTGCCGAGACGGGGGCAGGACAACACGGTGTCGCGACCGCCACGGCCGCCGCGCTCTTTGGCTTCAAGTGCCAGGTCTATATGGGCGAAGAAGACGTGCGCCGGCAAAAACTTAATGTCTTCAAGATGCGCGCCATGGGCACGGAAGTCGTGAGCGTCACTTCCGGCAGCCGCACGTTGCGCGACGCGATCAACGAGGCGATGCGCGACTGGATGGCGTCGGTCGAGCACACGCATTACATCATCGGTAGCGTCGTCGGCCCGCATCCGTTTCCGATGATGGTGCGCGATTTTCAGGCCGTCATCGGCAAGGAGACCAAACAACAGTGCCATGAGCAAATCGGTAGACTTCCCGATGTGGTGATCGCCTGCGTCGGCGGCGGCTCGAATTCCGCGGGCATCTTCTATCCCTTCGCCGGCGATGCGGGCGTCGAGCTGATCGGCGTCGAAGCCGGCGGCCGCGGCGCGAAGGAAGGCGACCATGCCGCCACGTTGAGCCAGGGCAAACCGGGCGTGTTGCATGGCTCGATGAGTTACGTGTTGCAGACCGCCGACGGCCAAACCGCCAACGTGCATTCGATCTCTGCCGGCCTCGATTACCCCGGCGTCGGCCCCGAGCACGCCCACTGGAAAGACACGCAGCGCGTCCGTTACACACACGTCAATGACGCCGACGCGCTGGAGGCCTTTTCCCTGTGCAGCAAACTGGAAGGCATTCTGCCGGCGCTCGAGACGTCGCACGCCATCGTCGAGGCGATGCGCGTCGCGGCGAAGCGGAGCCATGAGGATGTGGTCGTTGTGTGTTTCTCGGGGCGCGGCGACAAGGATTGTTTTGAGGTGGCGCGGTTGATGGGGGAGGAAATTGAATAGCGACGACTTTCATTGATTTGCGATCCGCCCGCTTCATTCGGGAAAATGAAGGATTGAAACACCGCACGGAGTCTCTTCATGATCGAGATCAACGAATTCCGTCACAATCAGAGTCAGGTTCCGCGCGAGGAGCTAGAAAAGTACAACGGAGAGTACGCGGCATGGAGTCACGACGGTAAGCGAATTGTCGCAGCGCATTCCGAACCTGAAGAATTGGATGAAATACTGAAAGGTGCGGGTTACAATCCTGGCGACCTCCTCGTGAGTTTCATACTGATTCCGGAAGAGGTTTCGTGGTAGTGCCAGGTTTGGTGAGACTAAAAGATCATGAACCCCATCGACCACCTCTTTTCCCGATTGAAAGCCGACCGCCGAAAGGCGTTCATTCCCTTCATCCCGGCTGGCGATCCCGATCTGGACGCGACGACCAAGTTGATTCGCGAGGCCTCCAAGCGCGGCGCGTCGTTGATCGAAGTCGGCTTTCCATACAGCGATCCGATCGCGGATGGCAGCGTCATTCAGGCGTCGTATACGCGGGCGCTGGATCGCGGTTTGACCGTCGAGGCGATTTTCGGGGCCGTGCGAGCGCATACCCTCACCCTCGACCCCTCTCCCAGTGGGAGAGGGGAGCAGGTACCGATGGTCGCGATGGTATCGTACACGCTCGTGCATCATCGTGGCTTGGAGCGATTTGTCATCGATGCGAAGGCGGCGGGATTCTCCGGCGCAATCGTGCCCGATCTTCCCGTCGATGAAGCGGACGAATTGGCCGCGATTGCGAAGAAGCACGACTTCAAGTTGATCCTGCTCGTCACGCCGACGACGCCGCGCGAACGGGCGATCAAGATTGCCAGGCTTTCGACGGGGTTTCTGTATTGCGTCAGCGTCGTCGGCATCACGGGGGAACGTGCTCAGTTGCCGCCGGATTTGCTCGAGCAGTTGAAGTGGCTGCGCACGCAGACGCCTTTGCCGTTGTGCGTCGGCTTCGGCATCTCGACGCCGGCGCACGTCAAGATGCTGCGCGATTCGGCGGACGGCGTGATTGTCGGCAGCGCGCTGGTACGCAAGCTCGAGGCGAAAAAGCCCATCGATGCCGTCGTCAAGGACGTGGGCGATCTGGTCGAGCAACTGGCGAACGCGTTGAAGGACTAGCGAGGGCGAATTCCCATGATCATGCCGCTCTACGACGACAACACCGGGCGACGCATCATCCCGTTCGTCACCTACGCCCTGATCGCGGCCAATGTGTTCGTGTTCGTCGTTTTGCAAGGAGTGGGCACGAACGACGATTTCACTTACGCCTTTTCGACCGTGCCGTACGAAATCGTCAATAACGATGATCTCGACAAAGATAAAGAAATTAGAGATCGCCATGGCCGACCCGTCATCGATCCCGAGACTCACCGGCCCGCCGTCATTCCGCATCGGCCGACGCCGATCACCGTCTACATCACCTTGCTTACCTCCATGTTCATGCACGGCGGCATCGCGCACCTCTTGGGCAACATGCTGTTCTTGTGGATCTTCGGCGACAACGTCGAGGATGCGCTCGGCCATCTGGGCTACCTCATCTTCTATTTGATTACTGGCCTGTTTGCATCGCTGGCCCACGTCGCAACGGTCGTTGTCTTGAACGGCCCGCAGAGTTACGAAGCGCACATCCCGTCGCTCGGCGCATCCGGCGCCATCTCCGGCGTGCTGGGCGGATACCTCATTCTCTATCCGCATCGGCAGGTGCTCGTGCTGTTGTTTCGCTTCGTGACCTGGGTGCCGGCGTATGTCGCGATTGGGATGTGGTTCGTGTTTCAACTCATCAACGGCCTGGGAATCCTGGGCGGCATGTCCGACGGCGTCGCGTATGCGGCTCACATCGGCGGGTTCGGCATCGGCGTGATTCTGGTCAAAGGATTCGAGAAGTTCGGCCCCGGCGTGCGCAAGCCGACGCAATGGAACGATGAGGAGGAAGAAACCCATCCGCAAGGACGACCGTGGCAATGAGTGGACCGCCGGGGAGTTGAACCCCGATTGCCTGGGTGCAAACCAGGAGTCGTACCA
>DAIOGM010000352.1:0-7851 GCA_036745215.1 Gemmataceae bacterium | reverse complement strand
GGTCTGCCTCAATAACCTCGATGGGCGAAGTCAATGGCGATGGTTCAGACGGGTTCGCAGGAGCCAGCTGGGCGCTTGCCCCACGTAAACGAATCGGTCGCGTCAAGATACAGGCAATCCGCGCCGTCGTCGATCAAAAACTTTGCAGCGCGGTCTGTTCGTCCTTTTGAATGTCGAACAGCTTGTTCAACTTGGTAATCTCGAAAACTTCGAAGATGTCGTCATTGATATTGCACATGACCAGCTTGCCGCCCGAGCCTGTCACTTTTTTGTTGAGCGTGATGAACTTGCCAAGGGCTGCGCTGGAGAGATATTCGACATTGCCAAAGTTCAGCAGCACTTTCTTGCGGCCCAGTTCATCGACCAGGCTGAAGAGGTCCTCGCCGATTTTTTGGATGTTCTGTTCGTCGAGAATTTTCTTATCGATGAAATTGACGACGGTGATATCGCCGTAATCTTCGACTTCGAGACGCCGACGCCGCGGTTGAGTGGACATGAACGTTCTCCTTCACAATCAAATCCCGATTTTAAGACAGCGCATGAAAGTCCTGGGGATTTGACTGGGCACTGACATGTTAAACGACCGTCAGGGCTTGTCAAGATTTTTCGCGGTGATTTTGGGGAATTTGCGCTGCCCGCGGCATCGCGCTTGCACCAAGAGAACCACAGATGAACACGGCGCGGCCAAGCCGCAGTCATTTCCAATTCGAAGCGGAGGGCTTGGTTCACAATCAGAAACTCTCCGCGTTCTCTGCGCCTCTGCGTTTCTAAAAAAGGGCGTGCCGTACCGTCTGTGAAGGGCATCCAATTTAGAAACGCAGAGACGCAGAGGACGCAGAGGCCAGAATCGCAAATCCTTATTGGATTTTGCGCAGGAAACAAAGGTTCTGACCATTAGCAGCACGGATCAACACAGATTGAAACCTGCTCATCTGTGTTCATCCGTGGTTTCATCGTTCATGTAGCGGGAGAGTTTTCAATGTCCGCGGTCGTCTCCGTTTCGAGGGGCCGGCACTTGTCCATCGGATCGCTGTGATAGCGCCAACCGATGCAGCCGCGCGGCGTGAAGTGATCGAAGATGTACCACGCCAATTCGTCATCGTGCCGGTGCGGAATCAATGCAAGGCCGCGGATCGGATCGAGCAGGAACACATCCATCTTGGTGAGTTCTTCGAGCGCATCGTCAAACTTGACTTGAGCGCGTTGCTTTTCATCCTGATGCGTCTGCTGATCGATCATTTGTTTACGAGTGGCAGGCCCGTGCTGGTCCGCCGCTTTATCGATTGCGCGTTCTGCTGTCAGGACATCGAGCCAATGCTCGCGAAGGGAGCCGACGATGGAGGTCATATACGGGATGGCTTTGACCACTTCGTCCCAACTCCATAAGTGCATGACATGCATGCGGTTAGCTTTATCTTTGCTCGGTTTCATGGGGCTGTTCTCCAGTTCCATTCGAGAATGGGCGACTTGCCTCCGCCGCTACAATATTGTAGGCGACGTAAAATGGATCGAATGATCGAATTTTCACGAAACCTTCAAAATGACCGGAACAGGTCAACGAGGAGTCAGTTTCAAAGTAGACCGCACACTCCGTGTGCGGAACTCGGCACACGGAGTGTGCCGTCTACTAAATTGACCCACTACCGCGAGGTGATTTATGTTTGGCTCCTGGAGAATCGCAAGAATCCTTGGTATCGATTTGTCCATTCACTGGACGTTTTGGCTATTGCCGATCTGGGTCGTTTGGACCTGGGATGAATCAAGCATGCTGCCGTTGTGGATGCATTTGTTATTGGTGGCAATGCTGTTCGTGTGCGTCGTGCTGCACGAATTCGGGCACGCATTGACGGCGAGGAACTTCGGCATCGGCACGCGCAGCATCACGCTGTCGCCGCTGGGCGGCATCGCGCAGCTTGAGCGCATGTCCAATAAACCTTGGGAAGAATTCTGGATCGCGATTGCGGGACCGGCCGTGAACGTGGTGATCGCACTGGTTCTCGGCGCGGGCATCTTCGCGGGCTATGCGGTGTACGCTCCGATTGCCGACACGCTCGCGTGGCAGTTCCTGTTGTACCTCATGGCGATGAACATCGGGCTCGTCGTCTTCAACTTGATCCCCGCGTTTCCGATGGACGGCGGCCGCGTGTTGCGTTCGATCCTTGCGGCGTCGCTTGGCATGCTGGAAGGGACGCGAATCGCGGTTTACGTCGGCACGACGCTCGCGGTGCTCATGGGATTTGCCGGGTTGTTCCTGGTCAGCAATCCGCTCTTGTTCTTGATCGCGGTATTCATTGGCATGGCGGGCCTGCAGGAGTTGCGCGCCCTGGAAATGGAGAAACGCATGCGCCACGAGCCGCTGCGCATGACGGTTTGCCTGTGGGACTCGCGGCACGGCGGCTGGGTGCGGCGCGAGGTCACGGAGGATGTTTGATGGCGACAATGTACTCATCACGCTCCGCGTGATGATGTTGGGTTTCATTCGCAGAAGGAATCAACCTGCTGTGAACGATGCCCAATTCCATCACGCGGAGCGTGATGAGTACTTTGTCGGGGAATCGATTTTGCCGTCCGCACCGATTGTCGCGAGGATCGAGTGTCGCCCACATCCGCGGATATCAATTTGTCGCGAGCCAAGCGCCCACGTCTGCCGATGCCGATCCTGTACGATTTTCTCCGCGGATCGCGTTGCACCTTTGATGGAGCATCCCCATGGCCACGGCAGGCCCGAGCAAACCCGGTCCCATCTCCGCGCTCGGCATCGTCGCGATTCACGCGGTGACGCTGTTTGGCGACTTCGGCCTCTTCTGCTTACAAACCTTCGGCTGGATGTTCTCACGCCGCCCCGCGCCCGGCACCTTGCTGCCGAGCTTTTATCTCGTCGGCGTCCGCTCCGTGCCCGTTGTCGCCATCACCGGCATGTTCATCGGCATGGTGATGGCCGTGCAAATGTTCAATCAGTTCAACAAGATGGGCATGGCGACCCGCCTCGGCTCCATGATCAACATCACCATCGTCCGCGAACTCGGCCCTGTTTTAGCCGCGACCATGCTCGCCGGCCGCATCGGCAGCGCCATGGCCGCCGAACTCGCGACCATGCGCGTTACGGAGCAAGTAGACGCGTTATCCTGCCTCGGCGCTCATCCGCTGCATTATCTCGTCGTGCCGCGCGTCCTGGCTTGCGCTTTGTTGATCCCGCTCTTGACCGTCGTCGCCGACTTCATGGGCGTCATGGGCGGGGCGTTCATCTGCACCCGGCTTTACGGCGTCGAAGCTCATTTTTACTGGGCGCACACCGAGTATTATGTCAGCATGTGGGATGTCATCATGGGCATGATCAAGGCATTCTTCTTCGGCTGTTCGATTGCCTTGATTAGTTGCCATCGCGGCTTGAACAGCCAGCCCGGCGCGGAAGGCGTCGGCCGATCCGCGACGGAAGCGTTCGTGACCTCGTTCGTCGCGATCCTGGTGCTCGACTTCTTCCTGGCGATATTCCTGTTGGCCCTGCACGACCGCATCATTCTCCAGGGTGCGGTGCGCACGTTTTTCTAACGTGGTGCAGGCGGCTCGCCTGCACATATTCATGCAGGCGAGCCGCCCGCACCACGGAATAGTTGATCGGACATGACTACGCCGCCGCTGATATCGTTCCAGAAGTTAAGCATGGAGTTCGGCCAGCAGCGCGTGCTGAGCGACATCAACCTGGACATCGAGCGTGGCCAAACGGTCGTCGTCGTCGGCGAGTCCGGCTGCGGCAAGACGGTCTTGTTGAAATTGATGATCGCCCTTTTGCGGCCAACGGCGGGGTCGGTCACGTTCGACGGCAAAACGCTGGCCAACCTGAGCGATCGCGAGCTGACACGCGAACGTCTGCGTTTCGGCTTCTTGTTCCAGGGCGCCGCGTTATTTGACAGCTTGACGGTATACGACAACGTCGCCTTCGGCTTGCGTGAACAGCGCAACCTCAGCGAAGCGCAAGTTCGCGACATCGTTCGCCAGCGCCTGCAAGAAGTCGGACTGCCGGAGAGTTCCGAATCGAAAAAACCCGCCGAACTGTCCGGCGGCATGAAAAAACGCGTCGGCCTGGCTCGCGCCCTGGCGCTCGATCCGGAAGTCATGCTTTACGATGAGCCGACCACTGGGCTCGACCCGATCATGACCGACGTGATCAACGAATTGATCCTGCAAGTACGCCAACGGCATCCAGTGACGAGCATCGTCGTCACGCACGAGATGAAAACGGTGGCGAAGGTGGCGGACCGCGTCGTCATGCTGCATCCGTTGTCGCGCTTGAATCCGGGCGAAAGCCAGATTTTATTCGACGGGACGCCGGCCGCATTGAAACAATCGAGCGACTCGCGCGTGCAGCAATTCGTCGAAGGCGAAGCACGCGAACGGCTTAAAGAGATGGCTGGCGGCTCGGTATTGTTTTGACCCGGCGAGCCACGGGGTTTATCTCCGTGGTATGGACTTCCAGACCACGGGGATAAACCCCGTGGCTCGCTCCTGAG
This sequence comes from Gemmataceae bacterium, assembly GCA_036745215.1. Classification (GTDB taxonomy): domain Bacteria; phylum Planctomycetota; class Planctomycetia; order Gemmatales; family Gemmataceae; genus SIAQ01. Next base: position 3,343 of record DAIOGM010000352.1, on the reverse strand, counting down.
AACGCACCATGAACGATCAGGCTCTCCGTTTCCGATTCGGCGTCTTCGTGCTGATTTCGCTGATTCTATTGGCGGTGCTAACGATCCTTTTCGGCGGCTTCCCGAATTACTTCAAACGCACCGACAACTACACGATCATCTTCGACAACGCCCAGGGCGTCGCCCCCGGCACTCCGGTGCGCCGCTCCGGCGTCCGCATCGGCGAGGTCAGCTCGGTCAAGCTCGACAACACCACCGGCAAGGTCGAAGTGGTCATCCGCGTCGATGAAAACAACATCCTCCCCAAAGGCGATCGTCCGACCCTCGTGCAAAGCCTGCTCGGCGGCGAGGCGGCCATCGCGTTCATGCCCCCGGCCAAACGCCAGCCCGGCGACGAACAGCCGATCGAGCCCGGCGCCGTGCTTCAAGGCATCACGCCGATCGACGCCGGCTCGCTCGTTCAGCAAACCTCCGACCTCGTCAAACCCGCGCAAGAGGCGCTCGCCGAGATCCGCAAGGTAGCCGAGGGCATCAACAAGATGGGCCCATTCCTCGAAGAAACCGTCAAGGATTTTCGCGAAGTCGGCAAGATGGCGAAGGACGTCGGCCCCGAAATGAAAAAAGCCGCCGAGGAGATCTCCAGCCTCGCAAAGTCCGTGCGTGAAGAGATTCCGGAATTCAAGAAGGAACTCAAGAAAACCAACGCCGAAATTCTGGTCGCCGTCCGCACCTGGAACAAGGTCGGCGAACGCGTCGATGTGCTGATCAAGACGAACGAAGATAAAATCACCAAGTCGATTGATCGCATGGAAGACACGCTCAAGCGCGTCAACGAAGTCTTCAGCGATGAGAATCAAAGAAACGTGCGCGACACGTTAAAGAACGTGAAAAACGCCAGCGGCCAATTCGACGAGCTGATCAAGGATTCGCGCGTGACGCTCAAGCAGGTCAACGATTCGCTGAAGCGTGCCGATGAAGCCTTGAACGATTTGCAAAAAACGCTTAAGCCGTTCGGCGAACGCGGCCCCGCCATTGTCAAGAACATCGACGAGAGCGCCGACAACCTGAACAAGACGCTCAAGGAGGTCCGCGAACTGATTCAGATGGCGGTCCGCTCCGACGGCACCGTGTCCAAGCTCGTGTTCGATCCGAGCCTTTACAACAACCTCAACGACTCCGCGACGATGGTGACGAAAATCCTGCCGCGCCTCGACCGCGTCTTGCGTGACATGGAAATTTTCGCCGACAAGCTGGCGCGTCATCCCGAGCTGATCGGCCTCGGCGGCGCCATCCGGCCGTCAAGCGGCATGAAGGAGACGCCGCCGTTTCGTATCTATCCATAAGAAAAGAACCACAGATGAACACGGATTGTCACAGATAAGAAAGAATACCGAATCATAGTTCTTCCGGGAATCGCAATCACTCTGAGCAATCCTGCTTCTTATCTGTGTTAATCTGTGTCCATCTGTGGTTTCATCGTTTCAGATAGGCCTTGCGTTTCTTGTCTTCGAATTTCTCGATCGCGTAACGCAACATCGTCCGCGGCATCACGTGATAATGTTCGCGCAGGAATCCCTCTTCGCATTCCAGATCGCGATCGCCGACCTCGCGCAGCATCCAACCGACTGCCTTGTGGATCAGGTCTTCTTTGTCCTTCAATAGTGCCTTCGCGATGCGCAACGTGTCCGCAAACTCGCCCTTGCGAATGAAGTGCTGCGTCGCGACGATCGCGATGCGCCGTTCCCACAGGCTCTTCGATTTCGCCAGCTTGTCGAGCGGCTTCGTACTCTTGCCGAAAAGATAGGCGCCGACGATGTGCGGGGCCGAACAATCCACCAATGCCCAGCTATTCACCTGAGCGGTGTTCGCCAGATAGAGATCGTAAATGCTCTTTTGCCCCGCGGCGTCGGCCTTCGGAAATTGCAGCGTCAAGATGATCAGGGCGACGCCGCGCTCGTCGTGCCATTCGGATTGCAGCGCCGTCTGCACGTGGTCGTGTGAAAGCGAGCGGAATTCCTTCGCGAGGGCGCGCGACGTTGCCGCGTCGAGGCCGAGGAAACGCAGGCCCTCGCCGGATTCGCCTTTGCCCGTCTTGAAGAAGCATTCGGCGCCATGGGCCCGGTTGGGGTCGCCCAGGCTCAACAGTTTTTTGCGCAGGTCGGCCGCGGTCATTTTTCCAAAACCCCTTGACATTTAATTAATTGACATGTAAATTAATTACATAACGATTATTGACGGAGCCCCGCCATGAGCAAACTGCAGCGTGAGATCAAGAAACGAAATCCGTTCACGAGCCTGGCAGAAGAAGCCGCCCTGTGCTTGACGCGGACCAACGATCGTGTCGCGATTCAGTTCGAGCGGCTCTTTCGCGCGCATGGGTTGACGCCGTCGCAGTACAACATCCTACGCATTTTGCGCGGCGAGGGGAAGCCGTTGCCGATCCTGGAAATCGCCGAGCGCACCATCACCCTCGTGCCGGGCATCACCGGCTTGATCGATCGTCTGGAACGCGCTGAATTTGTGGCACGCCGTAGCTGCACGGAGGATCGCCGGGTCATTTTTGTCGAAATCACGGCGACGGGTTTGGACGTGCTGGCCCAGGTCGATCAGCCCATTGGCGCGTTGCATAAGCAATTGATGAGCCCCCTGTTGGACAAGGAGCTGCGCGAATTGATTCGCCTTTTGGACAAAGTACGCGCGCCGTTGGCGGACGACGGCTAGCCGCATCGCTTGCGGTTTCGCGGCTTACCATTCGCCCCAGAAAGGAGCCATCCCATGTTGACCATTCGACCCGGCCACCAGCGCGGCCATTTCGACCACGGCTGGCTGGACACCTATCACACGTTTTCCTTCGCCGATTATTTCGATTCGGCGCATCACAACTTCCGGTCGCTGCGCGTCATCAACGAGGATCGCGTCGCGCCGGGCCAGGGCTTCGGCATGCATGGCCATCGCGACATGGAGATCGTCACGATCGTCCTGGAAGGCGCCCTGGAGCATCGCGACAGCCTCGGCAACGGCGAAGTGCTTCGCCCCGGCGAGGTGCAACGCATGAGCGCCGGCACCGGCATTCGCCATAGCGAGTTCAATCCATCGCCGACGGAACCGGTGCATTTGTATCAGATCTGGCTCTTTCCGCGCGAAAAAGGTTTGACGCCGAGCTATGAGCAAAAAGCGCTCGACCCGGCCGCGAAGCACAATCGATTGCATTTGGTGGCGGCGCCGGCAGGGAACGGCGCGCCGCTGACGATTCATCAGGACGCGGAAATCTACCTGGCCGATTTGACGCCGGGCACGCGCGTCACGCATCGCTTGGCGAAAGGACATGGAGCGTGGCTGCAAGTCTTGCGCGGCTCGGTCGCGC
>DAIOGM010000351.1:0-7864 GCA_036745215.1 Gemmataceae bacterium | reverse complement strand
GCGGCGCTGCGGCCGGCGCCGCCTGCGTGGTCGCCGGATTGGGGTTGTCCGACACCCATTGCGTGGTCGTGAAAGTGTCGCCGCCGTCGCCCGACGCCGACACCATGATTTCGCTCATGTTGGCAGGATTGACGCTCCCCGTCGCTTGCCGGATCACGCTGTTCCATGCAACGAAAATCGCCTTCGGGCGCGACTGGCCGAACAACGTCGTGGCGAGCGAATCGGTTTGGGTGTTGCCGGTAACCGGATCGGTGAAGCTCGGCAGGTTGTTGTCGATCGCGACGATCGGATTGTACGCCGGATCCGTGTTGAACCACGTGTAAATCGTCTCCCGGGCGGTCACTCCCATCGACGCGAAGCTGTATTTCGTGAATATCAACGCTCCGCTGACCGTGGGAGTGACGTCGTGTTGCGAGGAGACAACGTAAAAACTGCCGAAGCGGTCGAACGTCACGCTGACGTGCTCATTGCGCGCGAATTCAAGCGGCGCAGTGGGGTCGTTCGGATCATTTTCGTTGTTCTGGCTGGTCAGCGAACCCCAGCTCACGCCGCCATCGGTGGACTTCCAGAGCCGAATGCCAGGCACGTTGGTGGCCGAGATCGCCGTCGGATTGTAACTGGCGGCCGCGATCAGGTTGAGCGGGTTCGTGGGGTCCATCGCCACCTGCGCGTCGATCAACGGATGATTGGCCTGCGGGTCGAGAAAGTTCGCCGATAATTGCTGTTGACTGCCCACCAGCGGCGCCGGCAGCGTGGACAAGAGCGTGCGATCTTCCAGCGATTCCATGCACAGGCGGATTCGCTCCGGCCTTCGCTGCAAGCGGGTGTGACGCGGTCGGATAAGGCTGCGCAGCCAGCGAGCCCAGGTGAAAATCGGCATCGGAAACCTCGATCAATGATGAAAAACATCGATGAATGCAAAGACTCAAGCGCCGAAATTAATAAGCGCCTGGAGTCAGGAATACTGTTGCTCAATCAAACAAAATCGCTTTTACCCGCGCCAAAATAATCCCGCGTATACCTTCCGCGTGCGTAATTCCATTGGGCGAAGCATGCACGGGGGAGTTTGAAAAGATCGCGGTTGGCATGCGAACGTGTCTGCCTCGTCTGTTCCTGACGGAGAAAGCAAAACACGGTGCGAGTGCGTCCTGCAACGCCATACTTTTAGGGGGTGGCTTCGTAGTGAATGCAGTCGCATTTCCTTCCCGGTCCCGGCATTCTTCACAAGCGGCAGTAGGTCCGGCCCGTTTTGAGATTGGGCCGCTTCACAGCGATCGTTTGGAAACTGTGAAGTTCCTCCGCCAAGAATGATTGGGGGCCTAGTGTAGAGTGCAGAATGCAGCATTACAAGTGAATTAAGTATTAAATTCGGCAAAATCGTCAGACTCGCCAAGATGGATATGCCCTGTTTAGGCTATCCAGTCTCCCTGGCTCGCCAGCAACGGAAAATCGGATCGAGGCGTCCATAAGCGAAGTCAACCTATTAATCTGACTACCCATACGCGTCATTTGGCGATTGTGACGGTTTTGCGGCGAGTTTATTTTTTTTTGCGGGTGTGTTTTCAGTCGATTGGCACGTTCGAATAAACGTCGCTTACGCAGGTTGTGTATTTGGGTTGGTTGGCGAGAAGTGTTAGGTCTGCAAGATGGACGGTGTTCAGATGCAACTCGTCAGACGGGCATTTCGCCTTAAGTTTATTTCAGTTAATCGCTTGCGAAAAGTACTTGCCAGTTAACTCTACAGCGCTGTTTGTTTCAAAGATCGCGCTGTAAGTAGTTGCATGATAGGCATTTACTCCCCACTCCCTCGGTACTCCGGCAATAGTGTTCGGCACTCATTTCGCTGGGAGAGGGTTCAGGAAGTATTCAAGGCGGTCGTGACGGGCCCCGATCAATTCCAGAAAGTTCGGCCCGGCGACACGTTTTGGGAATTTTACTTGCATTCCTGGCGGCGCTCAATTAACCTCCCCTTCCACAAGCGAAAAGGAACATCAAATGAACGGCATTACGTCAACAGTCCGCCCGCTGGTCGAAAACCTCGAGGCGCGTGAGGTTCTGAGCGCCGCTCAATCTCTCAACCCGGCGCTCTTGCAAATCCTCGACCGTTACTTGCCCGCTGCCATTGGGGCTATTGATGCACATGGCGACCTCGTTCGCAACAATCCAGGTGTCGCCGCGCAATTGCCGCACCAGATCGAGCACAAACTCGACGTCATCGCCAATCAGATCTTCAAAAAGTTGGACGGGGACGTGCGCAGCAATCTGTTCAATCAAGTCAACAACGTCAGCAACAACGTCTTGAATCGGCTTGAACCGCAAGTTCAAGGCAACGTGCTCAACCAGGTCAATAACGTCGGCAACAATATTCTCAATCGGCCCAACAACAATCCCGACGTCGTCAACCGACTCACCTCGTTGAACAACGCCACCAATAACGTGCTCAACAGCATCAACAAAGAGTTCGGCAACAACAATGACAACGACGTGGCGCGCAACGGCCCGGCGAACAATAGCTTGTTCGGCAACGCCGATGTGGACTATTCGGGCGCTTCTCCGCTCAATTTCTAGTGCATCGACAAGCTCAATTCCGCGGTTTTCATGAGCCAGATAATCGTCGGCATCTCGGCCCATTTCCACGACGCCGCGTGTTGCTTGCTGCGCGACGGCAAGCTCGTCGCCGCCGCCCAGGAAGAGCGCTTCACGCGCCGCAAAAACGATCCGTCCATTCCGCGCGCAGCCTTTCGCTATTGTCTCGCCGAAGCTGGATTGACCATCACGGACATCGATTGCGTCGCCTATTACGAAAACCCTCGCAAGAAACTGGAACGGCAAATCTGGATGGGCCTGCCCGACGTCGTGCCCTTGCGCGGCACCGCCATCTTTCAGCTCGACGCTCAAAGGCCGGAGCGCGACATTCGCGAGGTGCTCGGTTTCGAAGGCCGCCTGGAGTTTTTCGAGCACCATCCCGCACACGCCGCCAGCAGCTTTTTCTTTTCCGGATTCGATGAGGCCGCGATCCTCACGATGGACGCCGTCGGCGAATGGGCGACGACGACGTATGGTCATGGCAGCGGTTCGTCCTTGAATATCTTCGAAGAAGTGCATTTCCCGGATTCGCTCGGATTGCTGTACAGCGCCATCACGGCGTACCTCGGATTCGAAGTCAACGAAGGCGAGTACAAGGTGATGGGCCTGGCGCCGTACGGAGAGCCGCGCTACGTCAGTAAAGTACGCGAATTGATCGAGGTCGGCGCCGCGGGCCAGTTCACGTTGCGGATGAAATACTTCGATTTCCTGCGGCACGACCACATGTTCTCGCCGGCGTTCGTGGAGTTGTTCGGCCAACCGCCGCGTCCGCCGGAGTCGGAACTCACGCAGTTCGCGGCCGATGTCGCGCGCAGCATACAGGTCGTGCTCGAAGAGGTCTTGCTGGAGAAAGTGCGTTATCTGCACGAGCGTGTGCCGGTGGAGAATCTCTGCATGGCGGGCGGCGTGGCGCTCAACTGCGTCGCCAATTCGCGCATCCTGAATGAGGGACCATTTCGACGGCTATTCGTGCAACCCGCCGCCGGCGACGCGGGCTGTGCGCTAGGAGCAGCAATGTTGGCGCATCTGCGCCTTGGCAACGACCGGCCCGCGCCGATGCCGTTACGCCACGTCTATCTGGGTCCGCGCGCGACGAGCGACGACGTGGCGACGCTTTTTCGCGATTCGCCGGCGCGCGTGCAAGACTTCCGTGGCCGCGAGACCGAATTGCTGAACGCGACAGCCGAGCGACTGGCGCGCGGCGCCGTCATCGGCTGGCTTCATGGCCGCATGGAATTCGGCCCGCGCGCCCTGGGGGCGCGCTCGATCCTGGCCGACCCGCGCGATGCCGGCATGCGCGACCGGATCAACGCGGCGGTGAAACAACGCGAGGCCTTTCGTCCCTTCGCCCCCGCCGTGCTCGCGCACCGCGCGCGCGAGCATTTTGACCTCGACCACGCGTCGCCGTTCATGCTGGAGACGTGTCCGGTCATTTCGCCGCTGCAATTGCCGGCGATCACCCACGTCGATGGCTCCGCGCGCGTGCAGACCGTTGATCGAGAGTCAAACCCGCGGTTCTATCGATTATTGACGGAGTTCGAACGCCTCACGGGCTGCCCGATCCTGCTCAACACCTCATTCAATTTGCGCGGCGAGCCGATCGTGTGCACGCCGCTGGAAGCGCTGCTCTGTTTTGTCCGCAGCGACATGGATTGTCTGGTGCTGGAAGATTTTCTGATCGACCGGACCGACTTGCCGGAAAGCTGGATCGCTCGCCTGCGCGGCACGTTGCCGCCGCGTCCGTCCGCGGTCAGTTCCACGGTTTACACGCTTTTGTGAGTCCCGCCATGGACCGTCCCGATGCATCCCTGATCCCCATGGCGCGGCGCCTCGCCGAGTTGCTCGCGTCCGACGAAGGCGCGCAAACCCTGGCGCAAATGCAAAAGCTCATGCTCGCGTCGTTGACGGGGCATGCGACCGGCCCAAATCGGCCCACAGGCGTTGCGTCGCCGGCGCAATCCACAAGGCAGCACGTCGGCATTTGGCAACGCGATTCAGATAACGCTTCATGGGTGCGCGATCCGGCGCGAAATAGCGAGTGGCGTTACTGGGCCGACGTCGACGAGATTCCCGTCAAGGACGCCCGCAAGCGCGTTCTGTTCCTCGGCGAATCCGTTGCCCGCGGCTATCTTTTCGATCCTTGGCTGACGCCGGCCATGGTGCTCGAACGCATGTTGAACGACGGCCAGGACGGCGCTCGCTTCGAGATCGTGGACCTGGCCCGGACCGACATGACCTTTCGAGAATTGGTCCCGTTGGTGCTCGAAGCGCCGGCGCTCGAGCCGGACGCGTTGGTGTTGTTTGCCGGCAATAACTGGGAGAATGTCAACTACACGCCGCAAGATTATCAACGTCTCGCGGACGCCCTGCGTCAAGGCGGTTTTCCGGCGTGTCAGCGTGCTTTCACGGATCATGTTCTCTTGCCGGCGTGCCGTGCGGTCCTCGACTTGGTCGCCGCCACGGGTCAAACGCTTGGCATCCCCGTCGTTCTGATCGTCCCGGAAGTCAATTTGCGTGAATGGCGTAACGATCCCGCCGCCCTGGCGCCGACGCTCGCTGGAGGCGCCAACAAGGAATGGCTGCAGCGATGGGCGCTGGCTCAAAGTCAATTCGCCGCCGGTCGCTTCGACGCCGCATCCGCGCTTCTGCTCGAAATGATCGAACTCGACGGCGGCGCCGGCGGACCACCGCAGTCACTTCTCGGCGAATGTTTATTGCGGTTGGATCGTCCCGCCGAAGCCCGCGCCGCATTTGAAGCTGCCCGCGACGCCGTCTGCGGCATCTTTGTCCGGCACGCGCCGCTCTGTCCCTCGGCCGTTCAACAGGTCGAGCGAGCCAAAGCGGCGGAACATGGCTTTGCGCTGGTTGACCTTCCGAAGCTGTTTGCAGAACATCTCGAAGGCGAATTGCCCGATCGACGCTTGTTCCTTGATTATTGCCACTTGAATCGCACGGGAATCCAATTGGCGATGGCTTCGACTGCCGTTCAACTAGCGCGTCGTGTCGGTGACGCCGGAATTGCTTTGGAGCGTTTCTTCAACATCGACCAGCAATTGCAACCCGAATGTTTGGCATTGTCCCATTTCTTGGCCGCGATCCACAACGCGCACTACGGCCAGAATCGCGACGTGCTTCTTTATCATTGTCGCCAGGCGATTGGCTCGTCGCCGGAAGTCGTCGCGGCAATGCGAAGCTACTTCGATTTTCAATCACGGCGGGCGCCGAATTGGATGTGCCAATCCTACGAAGCGATCAAGGACCAACGCGCCGTCAACCGTTACCTCTCGCCGGAAGATGCTGGCACCGTTGACAAGTTCGCGGATTTCGTCCTCAACGATTGCATCACGCAGGCCCTGAGCGAATCGGGCATCGACGTGGCGCCGTGGCATGATGAGCACGTTCGCCGCGAACATGCCGTTCGACCGACCAACTTACTATCCAGTTGTTACCGCGCCGCCACGTTTTGGGATCGCGGCGGTCATGCCACGGAATCGCCGCGCGCGTATTATCAGGCCGTCATGCCGGTCACAAGCTTCTTTCTTGTCAGTGACGAACTGACCGACCTGACACTTCACCTGACATGCCGAGTTCGCGGCCTCGAGCCGGCGCCGGATTACATCAAGATGCGAATCAACGGCGACGAACTTGGCCGCGTTCCCGCGCGACCGACGTGGGTCACGCATGCCATTGCCCTTTCGGCTCGATACGTGCGCCCTGGCGTCAATCGGATCGATCTCGAATGGCCGAGCCAAACGCCAGCGTGGCATGAAGATTTGGAACGAGCCGCATGCAGTCTTGAACGAGGCAGTTTCCCCGAAGTCTTGCCGGTGCTTGGAGAGATTTTCGCGTTCACAGCCAACTCTCGAGCGAATTGAAGAGCATGAATGTGCGATTCTTGTCCCGTCGCCGCCATGGGCCGGGCCGACGCGAGCAACCCGGCACATGCGTGCCGTGGAAATAATGCCGGCGTTTCCCCACAATATCATGCAACGAGTCAATCTCCATTGTGGCACGACGCTCCGCGTCGTGAATTGTGACTATGCGCAACAACATCGCGCTGGCCGTGATTCTCTTGGCAGCATCAGGATTCTGGGCGACCTCAAGCGCCGGCGATTTACCGCGCAAGGTCGGCCTGGAGCGGCGCATCCCGTGGACGACGTCGCGCCTGACCGGCTCGCTCGAGGCGCCGCCCCCGTTCCGCACCGAACGCGTCTTCAGCGAACTCAAATTCAATGAACCCGTCACCATCGCACCCATGCCGGGATCGAATCGCCTCTTCGTCGTCGAGCTGCGCGGCAACATCTTTTCGTTCCCCGACGATCCCGCTTGCAAGCAACCCGACCTGGCCGTGGACCTCGCCAAAATTCCCGGCCACTGGCGCAGTTACGGGCTGGCGTTCCATCCGCACTTTCACGAGAATCGCCTCGTCTATGTTTGTTATGTCCTCAAAAGCGGCGATCCCAAGGGCTCGCGCGTTTCTCGCTTCAAGGTCAGCAAAACGGACCCGCCCAAGATCGATCTCCAGAGCGAAACCGTCCTGATCGATTGGCCTTCCGGCGGCCACAATGGCGGCTGTCTCCAGTTCGGCAAAGATGGTTGCCTCTACATCTCGACCGGCGACGGCAGCAATCCGGCGCCTCCGGATAGTCTCAACACGGGACAAGACATCAGCGACTTGCTGTCTTCCATTCTGCGCATCGATGTGGACCGCGTGGAAAACGGCAAAAACTACGCGGTCCCGAGGGACAATCCGTTTGTCAAGACCGCCGGCGCTCGCCCCGAAGTGTGGGCGTACGGATTTCGCAACCCCTGGAAAATGTCTTTCGATCCCAAGTCCGGCGACCTGTGGGTCGGCGATGTCGGCTGGGAAATGTGGGAGTACCTTTTTCGCGTCGAAAGCGGCGGCAACTATGGTTGGAGTCTTTTCGAGGGACGACAGCCGGTCCGGCCCAACGACAAGCGCGGGCCGACTCCGGTGCTGCCGCCGACCGTCGATCACGATCACACCGAGGCCCGTTCCATCACGGGCGGCCGATTCTACTACGGCAATCGGCTCAAGGATCTGCACGGCGCTTACATTTACGGCGATTATGTCACCGGTAAGTTCTGGGGTGTGCGCCACGACGGCAAGAAGGTGACCTGGCAAAAACATTTGGCGGACTCGTCCCTGCAAGTCATCGACTTCTGCGAAGGCGCCAAGGGCGAGGGGGATGGCGAACTCTACATCCTCGAGCATGGCGGAACGATCAGCCGATTGGTTGCCAATCCGGCCGCCAAG
>DAIOGM010000350.1:0-7864 GCA_036745215.1 Gemmataceae bacterium | reverse complement strand
AGAAACGCAGAGACGCAGAGAACGCAGAGGCCAGAATCGCAAATCCTTGTTGGATCATTAGTAGCATGTCGGTGGATGAAATTCGGAATCAAGTCGTCGTGTTCCTTCCCTTTCGCGGAAAATCCAAACGCCAAACACCCTACTCCTCCGCTTTCAGATGCTTGAGCACATCCATCGTGCTGATGACGCCGACCAGCACGCCCGCATCGTCAACGACGAACAGATGATGCACACGCAGGCCGACCATGTCGTTGACCACGCGGCCTACCGGCGTGTCGGGCGAGACCGCGAAAACGGCGGGGGTCATCAAATCGGCGACCGTCGCCTTGCATACCGGCGGCGCGTCGGCGTCCTGCGTCGGTTCGAACTGATAATCGGGTCCGCCCGCGCGATGCTTGGCCTGTTCTACTTGATGAACCAGCAGGTCGGATCGGCTCACGACTCCGATCGGCCGGCCCGCTTGATCGATCACCGGCGCCGCGGTGATGGCTTTGTCCGTGAACAACGACATCACTTCATTGGCGCTGGCTTCCGCGCGGATGGAAATCGGGTCCGGCGTCATGAGATCCGCGGCCAACTGCGCGTGCAGAGTTAGCGCGGCCGATGATTTCTGGATAGTGGACACCATCGCTGACCTCCTTCGCTTGGGTTGTGGTTGATTCTCGTTTCTCGGTCAATGCACGGTTTCTTCGTGCGACGATGACGGCATGTGCACGGCCGGCGGCCGCGCTTGTTCCGCGCGGGCGACGGCCGCGAGGATGTCCATGCTGGAGACGACGCCGATCGGCCGCTGCGAATTCCGATCGACGACAATAACGCGATGAACATGCGCGTCCATCATCATGCGTGCCAGCTCCCCGATCTTGACATTCGGATGCGCCAGCACCGGATCCTTGGTCATGCAGCCATCGACCGTGCCGGTCAATTCCCCGACATCCTCTGGAATCTGCCAGGAGGTGCAGAGCACCTCGCCGGATGCGGATCGGCGTTTGCCGGTGTGCTCCTCCTTCATCCAGTGCATGAAGTCGGTCGCCGACAGGACGCCGATGCAGCGCCCGTTTTCGTCAACGACCGGCGCCCCCGTGACGCCGGCGCGAGCGAGCATGCGAGCCGCGCCTTGAAGGGTCATCTCGCGTGGAATCATGATCACGTAGTGCGACATGATTTCCGCGGCACATTGGGTCAGCAGCGATTTCGCGGTATCGACCATGAAACATCTCCTTCCGCAGTGGATTCGTTCGAGCCAGCGATTAGGAGATTGCAAAGCACATGCCAACGCATGGGATGGCGAAAGAACATCGGCCGTTTGATATTGGGGCGTCAAATGACGCAAGAACCGGTAGATCGCGAATCTTTCGCACAGAGATGGGCGGATTTGACACAGCGGGCGACGGCGACGCATCCAACCTTGAGAAATCGATTCTCAACATTCACAAACGTGGCTCGACCTGTCTCTCCGTATCCTGACACGAATTCGCGTCATTGTCAACGGGCGTCTTTTTGATCGGTTCATACGGAAAGACGACCCAGAAGAAAACGCCGACGATGAGCGCCAACACAACTCCGCCGATGGCGCTCATGACGACGGTTGTCAACGCCGCGCTATCGGCGCCTTGAATCGCGATGCGGGCCGAGGTCGCGACGTTGAGGAACATCATCGTCGCGAAAAATCCAACGACGAAGCCGATGCAGGCGCGAACCAGGACGTAGCCGAATGGCCGCAGCGTGCGCTCGGGTTGCGATGACACAACGGGCTCGACCGGCGCGACGGTGGAGTCCGGGCGCAAAGGACTCCTGTACTGCGGCCATCCCTCGGAGTAACCACCGGTTTGCGTCTCATTCGCGGCGCATTTCCAGCATTCGGCGAATTTGTCGTCGTGCTGTTCGCTGCAACGCGGGCAGATCCACATCGCGATTTTCCTTTCCAAGCCTGAAGTCCAAGTTATGCTTGCGCTTTCTTGACAGCACCGAAGGTGCGCGATGTTAAAGCCCAGGGCAACGCCCTGGGATACGGCGTCAATGCAACAAAAGCCCCGAAGGGGCGCGATGATCTACTCCAAGGTTCGATTGCGCCCCTTCGGGGCTTTCATCGACGTTGTATCGTCTTTCCCAGGGCGTTGCCCTGGGCTTTAACATTTTCGCACCTTTGGTGCTCGCAACGGCCCCAGGGCGTTGCCCTGGGCTTTAACATTTTCGCACCTTCGGTGCTCGCAACGGATCAACTCAAATGCGAACGTCCAACGTCGAATGCGACCTTCGCTTACGCTTCAGGCTCGGACATTCAAAAAATCACTTCGGCGCCACCATCGGCCGCGGCAAATGATACCACGCCCGATTGCACTCCGCCAACTCGTCCGCGTCCAGCGTCACCTTCACCGACGCGAGGCTCGCGTCGAGCTGCTCCGGCTTGCTGGCGCCGACGATCGCCGACGTGATGCCCTTCTGCGCCAGCACCCACGCGATCGCGACTTGCAGGATCGACTTGCCGCGCGGCTTGAAGAACTTCTCCAGATGCTGCACCGCTTCGAGCTGGGCCTGCTGCCAGTAGCGTTCGCGATAGAGATCGCCGGTCTTGCCGATCGAGAAACGCGTCTTCTCCGCCGGCGGCGCTTCGAGCGATTGATAACGCCCCGTCAAGAAGCCGCCCGCCAATGGATTATACGCAATGACGCCGACCCCCTGATCGCGGCAGAGCGGCAACAGCTCCGCCTCGATGTCGCGAAACAGCAAATTGTACCGCGGCTGCACGCAATCGAACCGCGCCCAGTCGTGCGCCGCGCTGACGCCGATCGACAGCGCGACCATCCACGCCGGGAAGTTCGAGCAGCCGAGATAACGCACCTTGCCCTGGCGAACCACGTCATCAAGAGCACGCATCGTCTCCTCGAGCGGCGTGTCGGGATCGAAGCTGTGCGGCTGATAGAGATCGATGTAATCGGTCTGCAAGCGGCGCAAGCTATCGTCCACCGCCTGGATGATGTGCCGGCGCGACAGCCCCTCGTCGTTGGCGTCCGGCCCGACTTTCATGCGGCACTTGGTCGCCAAGACGAAGCGATCGCGTTGCCCCTTGAGCCAGCGGCCGACGATCTCCTCGGTGCGTCCCGCGGTCTCGACGCTCGGCGGCACCGGATAAACGTCGGCGGTGTCGAAGAACGTGACCCCCTGCTCAGAAGCCTTGGACATGATCGCGAACGACGTCTTCTCGTCGCACTGATAGCCGAAGGTCATCGTGCCCAGACAGATTTCGGTCACCTTGAGCCCGGTGCGGCCCATGCGGACGGTTTTCATGAAGGTTCCTCAAAAACAGATGAAGCCCCGGGGGTGAGGTACTCCGAACCTCGGGGATCGGAGTACTTCACCCGGGTGGTTTATTAGAAATCGAGTTCTTTCACAACGGAGTTAGCGTTTTCGCGGCGAGTGGTTTACAATTTTGGGTTGGTGGGTCGTTGTGCTCCTGTCCGCCAACGGAGGATCGCCGATGACATGCAAAACAGGCATCTGTCGCATCGGGGGCGCGATTGGCGCCGCGATCATTCTGATTGGTTCAATTTCATTCGGCTACTTCTCCTTGCAGGACCGCAAGCCGACGCACCAACCGCCGCCGTCGCGCGATTGGCCGATGTTCGGCGGCACGCCGGCGCGCAACATGGTGAATCTGCATGAGAAAAACCTGCCGGCGACGTGGTCATTTGCGAAAGGCCAGCAAAAGAATGTTCGTTGGTCCGTTAACGTCGGGACTCGCAGTTACGGAGGCCCAATCGTCGCGGGTGGCAGGGTCTTTGTTGCCAACTCACAACCGAATGCGAGAAAAGACGATCATCAGGCGGTCATTTCTGCCTTCCGCGAATCCGATGGCAACCTTGTTTGGCAAAACAAACACGACCATCCCACAGCCAAACGCGGATGGTTGGTCCATAGCGTCCCGTCAACGCCAGCCGTGGACGGTGATGTCCTCTATTATCTCACACCGTATTCTCAAGTTGTTTGCGCCGAATGTGCAACAGGCCGAATCCGATGGCAGTTTGATATGGGCGAGGAGCTCAAGGTATTTTCGGCCGATGCTTCGTGTGAAACGCCGCCCCTCGCAGCGCCGCTGGTCGTCGGAGATCTTGTCTTCGTGACGACCGGCAACGGCCAGGCCTGGGGTGAAGACAAACGCCCCCCTCCCACAGCGCCAAGCTTCATCGCCTTGCACAAGAAAACCGGCAAGTTGGCATGGCAAAGCAATCTACCCGGGGCCAACACGATCGTCGGCGAATGGGCCAGTCCTGCTTTTGCAAAGGTTCGAGGCATTCCACAGGTCATTTTCGCCGGCGGTGACGGTGTGATTTACAGCTTCGTCCCGCAAACCGGCGAACTCATTTGGAAGTGCAATTGCCTGCCGAAGCCTGCCGCAAATGGCAAAACTCAGAACTTCTTCGTAAGTGCGCCGGTGATCGTCGGCGATCGACTCTATGCCGCCATGGGAGCACCTGGCACTGTTAACCCCGATTTCGAGGCTTATTTCTTTTGCCTCGACCTCGCGAAAAAAGGCGATGTTTCGTTGAAAAGTTACGACGCCAAGGATCCTGAAAACAAAGATTCTGCATTGATCTGGGCATTTGGCGGCCAGATCGAATCGCCACCCAAGAAAAGTAGGAGATGGAAGTTCAATGGGTCGATGAACTCGGCTGCGGTACACGAAGGCCTGGTTTATGTTCCCGAACAATCCGGCTATCTTCACTGCCTTGATGCGGACACGGGCCAAAGACATTGGATGCACGATCTCAAAGATTCGATTTCGAGTTCGCCGCTTTGGGCGGACGGCCGCGTTTTCGTGGCCTCCGACTACGAAATCCGCATCTTCGCTCACGGGCGAACGGAGAAATTGCTCGCCACGATCGAATTGGATGAAGATTACGGCCTGACAACGCCGGTCGCGGCCAATGGCGTGCTGTATGTGGCGACGCGGTCGAAGTTGTATGCGATTGCTCACAAGGAATAGGTCGCGAGATATGCGTCTGGTGCATCGTTGCGTGCTCGTGGTATGATTTGATTGACTCGATTTAAAGAAACGATTCAACGGAATTGCAATGAGCGAGTTGCTTGGTCCGAGGAAACGTCGAACTTGGCAACACGTGATCGCAGACTTGAGCGTGCACTTTGTTGAACGATTCATTCTTGAAGAAGGGCATACGTCGCAACGACTGGGCGCCGACTATGGGTACGACTTGATCCTCTGGACATTCGACAAACAGGGTTATCCAGAACCGGGTTCGGTGTATTTTCAGTTCAAAGCCCGACAAACGCTGGTCGAAGTCAAAGGCGGATTTGTTTATTCTTTGGAAGTTCGCGATTACAATCTCTGGATGTGGGAAAGAACGCCAGTGATATTAATCCTGTTCGACGCCACGAGGCGGCGAGCGTATTGGGTATGCGTGCAGCAGTACTTTCACGATCATCCAGATCGCGGGCCAATCAAAGGCGCCAAGACGATTCAAATTCGAGTATCCAAGAGGCAACGAGTGGGACTGGCAGCGATTCGGACGATCCGCGAACTGAAGGAAAGGGCGCAGTCTCCGTATCTGGGAATTCATCGATGAAACGATCCGACTTCAATTACGGCCAACTTGACAAGGCATTACGTTCACTCGGCTTTTCGTGCCGAATCGTCAACGATGAGCCGCCATCGACACGGATTTATGAACATGCGAAAGCCGGCGCCATGATCATGTTGCCTGCGTTTCCTGACGAAGATCACGTTTTTGAATATCACATGGTCGCGGTGCGGACCGAACTGGAGAATTTTGGCATTGCCGATTCGTCCGTGTTCGCTGCTAGACTCAAAAAGGCGGGATAGAGCTTCGCAGTATTTTCGAACTCCATCATTGATTCCAGTTGCATCATCCATTCACGTCGCGCAAAATCCAGTTCAAAATCAACCTCTCCCGCACGAGTAGCCATCATGTTCCGCTTCCTCCTCTCCGCATTGTTGCCGCTGTTGCTTTCGGCTTCCGTCTTCGCCCAGCCGTACCGCAAGACGCTCATCAGCAGCACGGAAAACCTGAACCCCGAACGCGTCTTCATTGACAGCAAAACCGTGACGCCGAACGCGCCGGCGCGCTGGACCGTGTCGCTCGATACGCTGCACGGCGGCAAGCAGGAAGGCGTGCGGCTCGTCACGCTCAACAACGGCAAGATTCAGATCGTCCTCATCCCGACGCGCGGCATGGGCATCCTCGAAGTCGCGACCGTCCCCTACAAAGGCTTCAAGCTCGGCTGGAAATCGCCGGTAACGGAAATCGTGCATCCGCAACACGTCAACCTGAATCTGCGCGGCGGACTCGGATGGCTCGAAGGGTTCAATGAATGGCTGTGCCGCTGCGGCCTCGAAAACACCGGGCAAGCGGGCAAGGATGAGATCATCAACAACGTCGGCGACAAGCAGACCGTCGATCTCACGCTGCACGGCAAGATCGCCAACATCCCGGCGTCCGAGGTCGAAGTCATCGTCGAAACCAATGCGCCGTATCGCATCACCGTGCGCGGCGTCGTTCATGAAAAGATGCTGTTCGGGCCGAAGCTCGAACTCGTCACCGAGGTTTCGACGACGCCGGGCATCGACACGTTTCGCATTCAGGACACGGTCATCAACAAGGGCTCGCAGCCGCAGGAGTATCAGATTCTCTATCACTACAACTTCGGCAAGCCGCTGCTGGGCGAAGGGGCGAAGCTGCACGTGCCGGTCGAACGCGTGACGCCGTACAACGACAATGCGGCCAAGGCGGTGAAGTCGTGGAACACGTTCGCGGGGCCGAAGCCGGGCTACGTCGAGCAGGTGTATCTGATGCGGCCGCTCGAGGATCCCAATGGCCGGGTCAATATTCTGCTGCACGACGCGAAGAAGGAACGCGGCGTGGCGCTGCAATATTTCAAGAAGGAGTTGCCGTATCTGACGTTGTGGAAGAACACGGGGCACGACGACGACGGCTACGTGATCGGCATCGAGCCGGGCGTCAGTTTTCCGAACATGCGCAAGATCGAACGCGCGGCCGGCCGGGTGCCGACACTCGCGGGCGGAGCGAGCCACACGATGCGGATGGATTTCAGACTTGTAAGTCAGAAGCAGGACATCGACGATTTGATCCGGCAGTATGACGAGATTCAGAAAACGAAGGCGATGACCATCAGCGAAAAACCGGGCGAGCCTTGATTTCGTGGACTACGATTCCAATCGTGGCGTTCGTCCGGGTTCCCACGATTGGAATCGTAGTCCACGAAATGCGGAGAATGCGATGACCGAACGCGGCCCCTGGAAAGTCGTACAATCGCGAGACGTGTACGCCGATCCGTGGATTCGCGTGCAGGTCGATGACGTGATCCGCCCCGACGGGCAGCCCGGCATTCACAGCATCATTCACATCAAGCCCGGCGTCTGCGTGCTGGCGCTCGACGCGGAACGGCACGTCTATCTCACCGAAGAGTTCCACTACGCCGTCGGCCGCGTCACGCTCGAAGGCGTCTCCGGCGGCTGCGAAAAGGATGAGCCGCCGATCGACGCGGCGAAACGCGAGCTGCGCGAGGAGCTGGGCATCGTCGCCGCGAAATGGACCGAGCTTGGCGTGATCGATCCGTTCACCGCGAACGTCGTGTCGCCGACAACGCTGTATCTCGCGGAGCAATTATCATTCGAAGGAACGGCCCATGAAGGAACGGAAGTGATACGAAGCGTGCGTGTGCCGCTGGAAACGGCGCTCTATTGGTTGATGGAAGGGAAGATCACGCACGCGCCGACTTGCGTGTTGTTATTGCGAGCTGATAATTGAACCTCGTTCCCAGGCAGAGCCTGGGAACGAGGAGGTTAGGCGTTGAAGTAGGTCCGCAG
>DAIOGM010000349.1:0-7870 GCA_036745215.1 Gemmataceae bacterium | reverse complement strand
GCACGCTGGGTTACGCCATGCACGACAAACGACCCTGAAAGGGTCGGATCAACCGCTTGCCGGGCGATTGATGCAACGCCTTCGGCGTATCCGTTTCGGGCGACGGTTACCCAGGGTGCGCTCGCTGCGCTCGCGACCCTGGGCTTCGAGATTCAACGCCGTTGGCGTATTTGATGGCTTGACGATTCTTGTTGTGGCGACGTGCAACCGAGAAAATATCGAAGGAAAACCCGGCGAGCCGAGCCCCGTCAGGGGCCGGTTGAGTACATTGCGCCGTACTCACCCGGCCCCTGACGGGGCTCGGCTCGCCAAATTCACGCCAACTCACGTTGCATTTTTAGCGCATGTAGCCTAGACTATATCAACGAGAGGATTTGCACCTGCCATGATGACCCGCCTTGATCGAATCCTTTTGGGCTTGTTGCTTCTCCCGCAAGAAGGGGAGTCGTCCTAGGTGCGCCGACATCTTTAGACCACGCAGCGTAAAGAGATAACGGACCCTGGGACAATTGAATTGTCCTGGGGTTTTTTTGTTTCCCCTCAACCCCCAACCCCTCTTTGCGAATGCAAAGAGGGCGCCTTGCCGCGAGGAATTGACTCCATGAGCGACAACCGACTGATCATCTTCGACACCACGCTGCGCGACGGCGAACAATCCCCCGGCGCGTCGATGAACCTTGCTGAAAAGCTCGAGATCGCGCACGCGCTTGCCGAACTTGGCGTCGATATCATCGAAGCCGGCTTCCCGATCGCGTCGCCGGGCGATTTCGAATCCGTCCAATCGATCTCGCGTCAAGTGACCGGCCCGACCATCTGCGGTTTGGCCCGTTGCAACCCCGCCGACATCGATCGCGCCTGGGAAGCGCTCAAGGAGGCGCCGAAGCCGCGCATCCATGTGTTCCTCGCCACCAGCGCCATCCATCGCGAATACAAGCTGAAGATGGCGAAGGAAGAAATCGTTCGCCGGGCCGTCGAAGGCGTCACGCGGGCGCGCGGCTATTGCGGCAACATCGAATTCTCGCCGGAAGACGCTGCTCGCACCGAGTTGGAATTCCTCGCCGAAGTCGTCGAGAAGGTGATCGAGGCCGGCGCCACCACGATCAACATCCCCGACACCGTCGGCTACGCGGTCCCCGAACAGTACGCAGGGGCGATTCGCTATCTGAAACAGAACGTGCGCGGCATCGACAACATCGTCATCAGCGTGCATTGTCACAACGATCTCGGCCTCGCGGTGTCGAACAGCCTGGCTGCGCTCAAGGAAGGCGCTCGCCAAGTCGAGTGCACCATCAACGGCCTTGGCGAACGCGCGGGCAACTGCTCGCTCGAAGAAGTCGTCATGGCGGTCCGCACCCGCAACGATTACTTCAATCTCGACGTCGGCATCCACACGAAACGCTTGCTGCCGACGAGCCGCCTCGTGTCGCGCGTCACCGGCATTCACGTGCAGCGCAACAAGGCGATCGTCGGCCAAAACGCGTTCGCTCATGAAGCGGGCATTCATCAGGACGGCATGCTCAAGCACGCGAACACCTATGAGATCATGCGGCCCGAAGATGTCGGCGTATCGCGCACCGATCTCGTCCTCGGCAAGCACAGCGGCCGGCATGCGCTCAGCCAGCGCATTCGCGATCTCGGCTATCACCTGGATAACGCGCAATTGCAAAAGGTGTTCGACGACTTCAAGGTGCTGGCCGATCGCAAGAAAACGATTTACGACGCCGACATCGAAGCACTCGCGGAATCGGTCCTGCACTTCGGGCCGGCCGTGTGGACGCTCGAAGCCGTGTCCTGCACCGGCGGGTCGGCGACGGTGCCCGTTGCCGCCGTTGTGCTCTGGTACAAAGACGGCACGCTTCATCGCGAGGCGGGCACCGGGGATGGACCGATCGACGCCGTCTTCAAGACGATCGAACGAATCACGGGCATTGATGTCAAGCTGCGCCAATTCTCCATCACCAGCGTCACCGAAGATGAGGACGCACAAGGTGAAGCGCAGGTTGAAGCGGAATTTCATGGCCGCATCTTACGAGGCCGAGCGGTCAGCACCGATATTATTGAAGCCAGCGCGCTTGCTTTCTTGCAGGTCATCAACCGGGCGCTCCTGCGTGAGCAGCTCAAGATGAACCCGCAAACCGAAGAAGTCAGCGTTACTTGAAAGGACTCAGTTTCTGCCGCTTGCGGCTTCGCGCTCGTCGTGAAGCGCCAATTGCCCGGCGCCCCATTACGAGCGCGAAGCCGCAAGCGGCGGATGGCGGCCCAAACGGTTATCAATCGGCGGGGCGAACAGAGAAGAGACCATGAACGCTCCCGGCGCGTGATAACTCCTCGTTCCTCTTTTCACTCGAAGGAGTCGTTCATGTACGGTTCCGTCCTCGTCGTCCTCTCTGCGCTCGAATTGCTCGGCAACTCTGCCAATCCGCAAACCAACCAAGACGGCAAGAAAAACCCCAGCGTCCGCCAGATCGAACCCGACGCCGCCGATCTCAGCGGCTATTACACTTGCAAGGGTCAGGAAGCCGGCGGCAAGAGCTACACCGGCATCGTCGTCATGACCAAGAAGAACGACGTCTACGTCATTCAATGGGTCGTCGGCGGCGGCGCCAACTTCAGCGGCATCGCCATCCGGCAAGGCAGCACCTTCGCGGCGAGCTGGAGCATCCCCAATCAAAACGGCATGATCGTCCGCGGCATCAACCTCTACCGCGTCGAATCGACGACGAACGGCCCGCGCCTCGTCGGCCGCTGGGCGTCGCTCCCCGGCCCCGGCGTGCAGCAGAATGAAACGTTGACGTTCCTGAAAAAGCTCGACGACGGCGATGAATAGCGCCAATCGCTTGCGGTTTACTCAGGTTTCCAAATTCGTGTTGGAGTTCCGCCTTTAGGCGGTTTTGAGCGAATCACCGCCTAAAGGCGGAACTCCAACACGCAATACATTCCTGAAGATCAATTGCGCTCGCGCGTTCCCGCGCGACCGCTAGGCCGCCCGCCTCAATAAGTTCGCGCTTGGCAATCCCGCGCGGGATGTTGTAGGATGTCCTTGATCCTTTCATCCCGTGCGGGGTCGGTCATGTCGTTTCGATTGTTCGTTTATTATTGCGCCGTCGGCGGCGCATGGTGCGGGTTCGTCGGTTGGCTCATCGGACGCGCATTGGTGCCAGGCCCGAGCGCCAACGCTCCCGAATCCATAGTCCAGCGTTTTTTCGACAACGTCTTTCCCGACTGCATCGCCGGGTTGGTCCTCGGACTGACCGTCGCGTTCGGCCTCTCCCTTCTCGACTCCATCTTCAGCTTTTCATTGCGACAATTCGGCAAAGTCCTCTCGCGCGTTTTCGCGGCCGTGATCATCGGCACGATCAGCGGTTTATTGGGCACCTGCATTGGCAGCTCGATTTTCTTCGGCATCAAGGAGATGATCGGTCGCGGCTTCGTTGCCAATGTGTCGTACGTGGTCGGCTGGACCATCGTCGGCGCGCTCATGGGTTTTTCGATCAGCATTTTCGAAGTGCTGCGAAGCGTCATGACCAAGCAGGACTTCGCCGGCTCGATGCGGAAAGTGCGAAATTGCCTGATCGGCGGCACGGTGGGAGGCGTCCTTGGCGGGTTCATCGCCTTCACGTTGAGTTCGCTCGCTGAATTCCTGATCCAGAGGCAAAACTTGCGCAGCCCGGTCGCGATCGGCTTCGTCGCCATCGGCGCTTGCATCGGCTTGCTCGTCGGCCTGGCTCAGATTATCTTGAAGGAAGCCTGGATCAAGGTCGAAGCCGGCTTTCGGCCCGGCCGCGAGATGCTGATTTCAAAAGAGAAGACGACCATCGGCCGCGCGGAAGGCTCCGACATTGCGTTGTTTGGTGACTCCAGCGTCGAGAAGACGCACGCCAGCATCGTGCTGGACGCCGGGCGTTATTACCTTGAAGATTTTCAATCGCCCAGCGGCAGTTTCGTCAACGACAAGAAAGTCGAAGGCCGCACCGCGTTGAAGGCAGGCGATTTGATCCGCGTCGGCAAAAGCGTGCTACGATTCCATGAACGCGCGAAACGAAAGGAATAAGTGGCTAGTGGTTAGTGGCTAGTGGCTAGCAAAGTCAAACTAGCCACTAGCCACTAGCCACTAACCACTAGCCACTACTCATGCCACTCATCTTCAAATGTCCGAACGCGGCCTGCGGCAAGCCGATGCAAGTGCCCGACAACGCCGGCGGCAAACGCGTGCAGTGCCCGACGTGCAAGCAGCCGTTCCTGGTGCCCGCAGCCGCGCCGGCGCCCGTAGCGGCGTCTGCCGCGCAGCCGCCGTCCTCGCCATCGTTCTCCATCGGCGACTCGGGCAACGGCATGAAAGCATCCGCCGCGCCAACCAAGTGCCCCGCGTGCGGTTCCACGCTCAATGAAGGCGCCGTCGCCTGCATGGACTGCGGCTATATGCTTCAGGCCGACACCGGACCGGCGGAGCCGGAAGGGCCGCCGAACCTGTGCGCCAATCCCGCGTGCGGCGTCGCCAATCCACCCGGCGAACGCAACTGCCAGCGTTGCGGCAATCCGATGCCCATCGCCGGCGGCACGCTGCTGCATGGCCGTTATCGCCTCGAAAAACTCCTCAAAATGGGAGGCTTCGGCGCGGTCTATCGGGGCGTCGATACCAAACAAAAGGATCGTCCGGTTGCGATCAAGGACATGATCGGCAACGACCCCCAAGAATTTGCAATAAGGCTCAACTTCTTCCGCCGCGAAGCCGAGATATTGCGCACGCTCGAAAAAGTCCCGATCGTGCCGCGCGTGTACGACTTCATTCATCAAGGCCAAACCGCCCACCTCGTGATGGAATTCATCCAGGGCAAAGACTTGCTCGACATCATGGAAGCGAACAACAACAAGCCCTTCCCGGTGCCGCTCATCGTCGAATGGGGCAAGGCCGTTTGCGATGTATTGCAGACGATGCACAACCAGTCGCCGCCGCTCATCCATCGCGACTTGAAGCCGGACAACATCATGCTCTTGGATGACAAGAAATCGATCAAGATGATCGACTTCGGCACCGCCCGCGACCTGGGCCGCACCGCGAAGGAGCGCGCCGCCGGCAAGACGCGCGTCTACACCGAAGGCTACGCGCCGCCGGAGCAGATCGTCGGCAAACCGGAAGCTCGCAGCGATCTCTTCGCCCTGGCCGCGACGCTGTATCATCTGGCGACCGGCAAGGCGCCCGAAGGTTTCTACACCGCGAAGGAAATCGAGACGCAGCTCGTCGATCCGCAATCGCCGATCCCGGCGGCCCACAAGTGGTTTTATGAACTCATTCGCATCAATCTCTCGGAGGACGTCAACGACCGCTACTTCTCCGCGAAGGAAATCAAGGCCGACCTGGAAGCCCAGCGCGTGACCAAGGAATCGCCGTGCCCGAAATGCCAGACGCTGAACAACGTGCGGACGCCGTTCTGCTCGAAATGCGCGGAGCCGTTGACGGACCCGACGGCCCCGTGCGTCATGTGCGGCAAGTACAATCGCATGGGCGGACGGTTTTGCATTTATTGCGGCAATCGGCTGCGGTGATCGTATTGTCCGAGCCTGAAGCGTAAGCGAAGTTTTGGCTAAACTCGTCGCTTACGCTTCAGGCTCGGACAATGCTGTGCCAAACCATGGTGCCCACATGACCCCCAGCCAGGCCCGGCAGGCAATCTGGCGCGGGCAAGGACCAGCGGGAATTGACCGGATCGACGCGCCGCATTTGCCGGGCGAGCAATGGCACGCACACCTCGGCCGGGGTCAGGGTAGTATCGCAATCAACCAGGACGGTAAGTGGAGACATTTGCCCTTAGGACAAGCGCCGCCGGCGCTAAACAAGAAACAAAGAGCATTCCTACGGGCTGCTGGATGGAACGCATGAAGAATTCGCACGATGATGAGTCCATGTTCTGGCGAATGTTGGAAAAGAATCGCCTGGTGGACCTGTCGCAGTTTCACAAGGCCGACTTCTACGAAGAAGTGCCGCTTTGCAGTCGGATCGAGGATATTGCATTCCTGGCCGATTATTCGGCGGACGACGCCAGTTTCAAACTGTTGCGATTCGCCCTCAAGTTTCTGAAATCGGTCGTCTCCTATGAACAACACGACGCGCCCTATTTTGCCGCGATCACGGTTGCGGAAATCTCGCCAGGCGACCCGATTATACCCAGTTTGTTCGTTTGGTTTCGCCCGATCCTGGACCTGTTTGAACAGCTTAAGTTGAGTGAACCAGCCACGCCGTTCGGAAGGAAGATCAAGCGATTCGTGGCGCAATTGGATCTGCCGGATCGCCATGAAGTCTTTGAGGATTTGTTGACGGTTCCCGATTCGCCGCGCGAGTTCATTGCGCCGTCGCTTCCGCCATACCGTGGATTCGTACCCGTTTATACGTTTTGCAAACCAGGCAGGCCAGCGCGTAAGACGCACCCAAGTTATCGGAAGTGACCATGAGTGAATCGAACGCCCCGAAAACCGGCGGCCTGATGGCGCGGCTCTTCGGCGTGCTAGATGATGAGCTGCCGAAACCACCGCCCGAAGCGAAACCGGTCGAGCCTGCGCCCGTCGTCGAAGCGCCTGAAGCATCCGAAGCGCCGTCGAACGGCGAAGTGATCGTCGTCGAAGAAATTGTCACGCCGGTCGAAGAGGTCGCGCCGATCGAAGAGCCGCCGATAGTTGAAGCGGTGCCCGTTGAGGAAGCGCCGCCGCAGCTCTGTCAAGCGTGCGGCACGCCCCGGAAAGCAGACGCGGCATTCTGTTTCGACTGCGGCTGGATGTTCCGCGCCAACGGCGCGGCGGCCCCGGCGACGCTTGCGGCCGCCGCAACTCCCGGAGATTCCGACATGCCAGCGAACTCCGGTCAACGCGTGAAGGATCGCTATGAACTCGGCCGATTGATCTGCGAACGCGAAGGCGTCTATCGCTACGCCGGCGTCGATCACTCGAACGGACAAAACATCGTCATTATCGCGGCGCCGATCGTCGAAGTCGCTCTGCCCGTCGCGGAAGCGGCGCCAGTCGAACTGGTGACCGAAGAAGAAATCTTGCCCGGCTTCGACGAAGACATTCCGCTCGCCTTGCCCGTGGACGGCAGCGGCATCACCGCATCCTGGCCGAGCATCCCCTGGGAAAAGGCGCTGCTCGAAAAGGCGAACCATCCCGCGTTGCCGAAAGTGCTGGATCAATTCATCGACAATGACACCGAATACCTGGTACTTGAAACGCCGACCGGCATGAGCCTGTGGGACGCGTGGGACGAACCGGAAGCCAACGCCGGCATTCGCTATGGCTGGCTGCAAAAAATCGCCGAGGTGCTGCAAGCATTGCACCAGGCCGACGCGATTTACGAAGGCATTCGGCCCGACGTAATCGTCATCGGCGATGAAGGCCAACCGCGCATCACCGATTTGGCGGACGTCCTGCCCTGCCCGATTCCGAAGCAGGCGCCGATCAAGGCGACGTTGTATACCGCGCCGGAGTTGATCCTGTCGCCGGACAGCGCGGACGGCCGCGCCGATCTGTACAGCTTCGGCGCGCTGCTTTATTCACTCGAGTATTTGCACCATCCGCTCGAGGAAAAAGACTTTGAGCGCCAGTTCTCGCCCTTGCAGGTCACCGAACGATTTCCCGATGTGCATCCGCTTTTCTTGCGTCTCATCAACAAGACGTTTTGCCGCAGTGTGGAAACGCGTTTTCCGACCGACGAGATGACGCGGACCGACCCGACCGGCTTTGTCGAATTGATCAAGACGCTCGCCATCGCCGGCAAGGCGTTTGACGACGTACGCCTCGACATCGCCGCGTGGACGACGACCGGCATGGTCCGCACCGGCAACGAGGACGCGTTCACCGTGCTCCACGGCGTCGATTCGCGGCA
>DAIOGM010000348.1:6599-7875 GCA_036745215.1 Gemmataceae bacterium | reverse complement strand
GCGATCGACGATCGCGAAGAAGCGATGGCGAATGTGGCGATTCTGAGCGCGGCCAACCTCGGCGCCGAGGCGCTCCGGCGTGACGTCCATGGGATAGAATTCCCATTGCCCGGGGCTGGTCGGCGGCGGATTGCCGAGGTTCGACCCGTTCCTGCTGCGATAGGTTTGGCCATTGGCCGCGAGGACAATTTCACCCAAGGCATACGTTTGCCCCGCGCTCCAGTTGGCGAACGAATTCTTGTCCAGCACTTCGAAGAAGCCGACCGTCCACCAGATGGCGAAGACGTTGCTGGTGGTGGTGATGTTGTTGTAGATTTTTTGCAACAGCCCCGCACGCATGTACGGGTGAGCGTTGGGGGTGTTCGTTGCCGTTTGCGGTTCGAATAACTGCCGGCTTGCTCCGAGCGGATCCGGGCGGAACCAGGAATCTCCGTAAGAAACCTCGTCGAATTGCACGCCGGTTCCCGTGGTCGTGGTCACAGCTTTGGCGGCGGAGAAGCTCTTGAACGGCGTCGGTTCGATGGTGGGCGCCGCGAGGCCGACGCCGCGCGACATCAACAAACGGGTGTAAATCAGGTCCACGTCGTTCTGCGTGAACCATGGCTTGGGATATTGTGCCGCCGATGTGTCGTGAGCATCACACAAGGCGCGCCATACTTCCAGGTCGGTGAGCGTGTTCAGGTTGATATTGCCATGGAAGCGGCCGCCCGTGTACTGCCCGCCCATGTAGCGCGTGCTCGATTGATCCAGAAAGCGGTGCAGCAACGTATTAGCGTCGGCGGGTGCACTGCCATTGGTGTTGAACGCGTTCCATGGCGCAACGTGCCCATAAGGCTGGTTGCCCACAAAGAACCGATGGGTCAATTGGTGCGGCTTGTAGTGCGACACGTGCAGCATTTCGATGGGATTGACGGGCGGGCGATCCAGATGCACCAGCCAATGGTGCACGCCATTCAGCAGATTGTGGCTGAAAAAGCTGTTGTTGCTCGTGGGATTGGGCGCCGTGGCGCCGTAGGGCTGACTGCGTCCCGGTGAACCTGCCGCCGCATTCGGCGCGGGGTTGACGGGAACCGTGTCGAAATAATCGACCGTGATGTACGGATTGTACGTCGCGCCCGGCGTGTTGTTTAACGGCAGGCGCGGATTGGCGAGCCGGCGCAGA
This sequence comes from Gemmataceae bacterium, assembly GCA_036745215.1. Taxonomy (GTDB): domain Bacteria; phylum Planctomycetota; class Planctomycetia; order Gemmatales; family Gemmataceae; genus SIAQ01. Next base: position 6,713 of record DAIOGM010000348.1, on the reverse strand, counting down.
AGCATCGTCACGGCGGCGGGCGTCAAAGGATTTTGCTTCGTGACCGTGCCGTTGCCGGACGCCGGTCCAACGGTCCAGCCGGGGTTGAGGAAGGTGAAGGTGTTCGCTCCAGTG
>DAIOGM010000348.1:3793-6589 GCA_036745215.1 Gemmataceae bacterium | reverse complement strand
CCAGTGACGGTGATCGTGAACGGTCCTCCGTTGTACATGGCATTCGTCACGCCGGCGATCGAGACCAGATCGCCCGTGGCGAAATTGTGGTTGCCCGTGGTTTGCACCGAGACAAGAGCGGCGGTGACCGTGACACCCGCGGGCGTCGCCGGCGGCGGGCCGGCAATGGCGAACGACGAAGGGATCGTCATGCCCGAAGACAAATGCGTCGCCAATACGTCGGGATTTCTCGCGGGGTTCGTATACGGCGCTCCGGTCGGGCCGATTACGTAAAAGGACGTATTGCCTCCGTACGTCAACGTGCCGCCGGCCCCGGCCGGCGTTGTTGCGGTGATGGCGGGATTCGCCACGTCAACGGTATTGGCGTTCACGACGTTGGTGATGAGGTAGATGCCGTTATATTCCGGTACCGAGACCCCCGCGATCCGAACCGGTCTGCCCAGCACGGCCGCTCCCAACGGCAAGAGATGGCCGGTTGCCGTAATCCTCGCCACCCCGGCGCCATTTTGCACCGCCGCACCAATCGGCTTGATGGTCAGGGAAGTGAAACGACCGTCGGTCGGCAGGACGCGGTTCGAGTTCACGTTGGGCCCCCACGTCGATTGCGTGCTCAATGGAACGAGCGGCGTGGCCGAGCCGGTGTTGTTGATCGGGGTCGCCGCGATCGCGTTCAGCAGCCGGGTCGACAACGCGGGGTTGAAGCGATGGATTTCAATGACATAGGGGGGCGGATTGGCAGGATTGTTTGGATTGGTCAATAGTGCATTGCCCTGGTCGGTCGGGAAAGTATTCAAGGCCGAGGCGCGATACGGATTGTGCAACTCCGCCCAAACGTTGATCGTTCCCGCGCCGCCGGTGGGCTCCGACTGGGCGTACGCTTCATTCAGCACCAGGCGCGGCAACTCGGTGCCGAACACCCAGCGATCCGCGGCCGTGCTGTTGCCAAGGTTGGCTGCAATCACCGGCGGACCGGGAAGACCGGTATCACTATGCCAGTTGAAGGGCGTCATGTAGTCGTCGTTGTCAATGTAATCCACCATGTTGACGGCGAGCTGCGCAAGGTACGCGGCCGCCTTGTAACTCGCCAGGCCAACATTGGGACTGGGAGCTGGAACCGCTGGCACGGTTGGCACATTCGGATCGGTGGCGCCGGTAATGCGCACCAGGGCTTCATAGATATCGCGCGCCATTTTCTGACGATCTTGCACGGCCTGTGCAAAGGCAACCGTGCCCGTTGGAATGTAACCAGTTCCGTCCGGAGTGGGATAGTCGGCCAGCTTGCGCGTCAGATCCACACGCAAGAATTGGCCCAGCCTGGATCGCCCGTCCACGTCGAATTCGCTGCTCGTCGTGACGATGGAATTCGGCACGCCAAAGTTCGGTTTCGCAAAGCTAATATTGCCTTGAGTCACGTCCGGCGTCACAACGACCACCAATGGCGGCGGCGGCGGGCCTTTCTTCGGCGGCGGCACCGGAATGGTCACGGCGGTCATAATGTGGTTCACGTCAATATTGGGGCCTCGGAGAACAATCATGTACTCCCGAGTATTCGGCAAAGTCGGCGGCAGCGACGTTACCGCCGCAGTGTTGAGCGGATTCGTTGCATTAAGCACATTCTGCAAGCGCGTCTGAACGGACGCGGGTGTTGAGTTCGGAGGCGCGTTGAATTGAATCGGCAGCGTCGGCGTCGGCGGCCCAAAACCAGTCAATGACAACGTATATTGGCCCACGGTCCCGGTAACCCTGAGCCGGAAAATCGCTTGCAAACCCAATATCGGATAGTTGCGCGTTGGGCTGAAGCCATAGTGAGGCTCATTGTTCACCGAATTGAAATTGTGAAACGGCGACGAGGTCACGCGATCCAGGTGCGAACTGGCCCCGGTCACCATCATTCGGCTGCGCGGGTTCGCGAACGTCGTCGGCATGAGCCGGAAAATATCCGACGTGAGCGCCGGCGAACTCGTGCCGCGGTGGCGCAATAACGCTTCCTGGACGGACATCGGCAGCAGACGCTGGTTGGTTCCATTTGGATTGTCGGGATTGAACACCAACGGATTCGGCAAAGTACTCGCCAGTTCGGCCGCGTTGGCGTTGTCCCAGCCGATCGACGGGAACAGGGGGAAGCCGGAGTAATTATGCAACTTGACGATGCTGCCGATCGGGTGATTTCGCAGGAAGCCGGCCGTAAACGTGTTGTTCGTGTCATTGACGGTGCTGACGGTGACAATTTCGGTGGTGGCGCCGGTGCCGACTTCGAGCAGGCTGCCGGCTTTCACGGCATCAAAGAAATACCACGGCAGGCCCGTAAAGGTTCCGTTGCCGTTGGGTCCCGACCCGGGGTTCGGTACGGTAATGACCACCGATTGGGGCGTGGTCGGTGGCGTGGGAAAATTGACTGGCGTCATGGTGACGGTCTGAACTTCCATCGGAAAGAAGAACGGCCGGCTGCTCAGGCCGTTATTGGTCGGCAGCGGCGCATTGATGGTAGCCGCGATGGCGTCGGCGTCCGTGAAGGTGCCAAAGGTGCCCGGCGCGACGTTCGGCACCAGCGCGGCGGTACCACCGCCCGAAACAGGAAGGCCCGTCAACTGATTGACATATTCGAAGGTGTTAAGAGCCGGCCCCGCCTTCGTGATAACAAATGGGCCGCGATAACCGACGTTGATCGCCGCGCCAGCAATATTGACGCGTTGCCCGACGCCGAAACCGTGCGGCGCGGTCGTCATGATGGTGACCACGTTGCCAAGCTGACTGGCGCCGTTAGCGACAATATTCACCTGGCGGACCGCGGGGGTG
>DAIOGM010000348.1:2775-3783 GCA_036745215.1 Gemmataceae bacterium | reverse complement strand
GCGGGGGTGGTGCCGCCGTAACGCAGGTTGTGCAGCGCCGCGATTTCGCTACGCCGCAAGACCGTCGCGGCCACTGGCGTGGCGCCGGAGCCGGAATTGGGCAGCGCGGGCGTCGTGGTAAGGTTGTAACGGAACGACTTGGCCGACGGCACCGCGGTGACCTGGAACACACCGTTGTAACGCGCATCCTCCACGTTATCGATAATGACGATTTCGTTGACGGCAATGCCGTGCGGCTCCGACGTTTGAATGGTCACGACGGTGCCGGGGATATTGTGGCCTGCTCCCGTTTGCCCGAGCACGGTGCTCGTCGGACGGATTGGAATGCCCGGCAACTTCGTGAGATTGACGTCCGGAGCGCCAAGGCCCATGTTGGAAACATGTTGCCTGGTAAACGGTGCCGTCGTGAGCCCACGCTGGTTGCCGTGGAGCCACAAGTGCAATTTATTGCTCAAATCCATGATCAGCGGGGCGACGAGCGCCTTGTAGCGCTTGCCGTTCGGCGCGGTGATCACAGGGTAGCCCATGTCGATCCAGATGCTGTCGTTGTTGAAGAAGCCGCCCGACGGGTTCGGCACGCCGGGGCCGGAGTCCATGTTCTTGACATCGCCGCCGCCGTCGCTGTCCGGCAGCAGGCCAGTGAAGCCGGGGTTCCAGTCGCCGTCGGGGCGCATCCGCATGCTTTTGCGTGCGGCCACGGGTGCGAGATTCGCCGCGGTCTCCAGCCAGGGCCGATAGAACGACGGCATGAGCACCGTGCCGTCGGCGGTTACTTGAGCCAGATGCAAGTTGTTGGTGTCTTGAATGGTCCAGGGCACATTGGCGCCGCCGGCATAGTGAAACGCTTTGCCCACGACGCCGCCGTTGGAGGGAGTGAGCGGCGGCGGTAATGGGGGAAACGGCGCCGGATACCTGAAGGTCGTAGGATTAACGATATTGTTGATCGTAAACGGTCCGCCGTTGTAACGCGGATTGACGACGTCTTCGACAAACACCTGGTCGCCGACT
>DAIOGM010000348.1:0-2765 GCA_036745215.1 Gemmataceae bacterium | reverse complement strand
GCGGCGAGGCACAGCGGCGGGGCACATGAGGTGTGTCCCGCCGCATCTATCGCCTGAATCTTCATGGCGCTGCCGTAATACTCCGGCCGGCGCACGACGCGCCGCCACGGCTCATAGGCGGGATTGGCAGGGAAGTTGGGATCGTCGAACTCCTGGTTGTTGATCATGTTGAAATACGGCACGCCCAACGTCGGATGGTTGACAGTGGCCGGCGCGAACGAATCCCGGCCGGCGCCGTTGTACGCGACGTTATTCAAGCCGCGGCGATTGTAGCCGTAGATGCCGCTCGCCAGATCTTTGCCCTGCAAGGCCGAATGGGCGTTGGTGGTGCCGTAGATCATCTGGCTGAGGAAATACTGAGCGAGGACTTCCGGATCGATATCGGGGCGTTCGCGCTGCAGCGCGTCGGCGGCGTATTTGGCCGAGATCGCCTCCGCGTCGGCGTAAAAAACGAAGCTCAAGGCGACGACCGCGAACAACGACAAGAGGCCCAGCACGACCAACAATACCACGCCGGGCCGGCCTTGCGATGAATGCGCTCTGGATCGGTATAACATGGCTATCTCCTCGAGCCGAATGGAATGGTTAACGGAATTCGGCCAATGAATCACATATCTTGCACGATCGTCACTTGCCGAGTCTGCCGCGTCTTGTTGTCCCAGACGCGCAAGGTGATCTGGATCGCTTTGATGCCAAACGTATTCTGGTAACCGTTAAGGGTGCTTGGGGCTGCCACGTTCAAATACGTCGTGTCGAATATGCGCGCCCGCGGCGTCGGCGCCCCGACCAAGATGGGCGGAATGTTCGTCATCGGAATGTCGGCAAAGGAGATTCCGTTATGCGGCATGACCTGAATGTGGAACGAGATCACATTCGGCAACACCGGCGTCTCGGTGAGCGTGACGCGATTGGTCGGCCCGGACCGCGGGTTGCCTTGCGGATTGAACGACGCGAGCCCGCCGCTGCCGGTGACCGGTATTGAGTTGGGATTTCCCACGTTTGGCAACATGCGCGAACCCAGGGCGACGTCCATCGGGCTGAAGAAAAGCAAGGTGGAAAACTGATTCGTAACTGATATGTTGATGCCGCATGACATCTGCGCAAAGGTCGTCTTGCCGAACTGGTCGAGCCCTGCCGGCGGCCCATTGACAAACAGATTGTTGGGGCCGGTTCTCAATTCCGTCCCATCCGGCACCAGGACGAACTGGGCGCGATAGAGTTCGAACGTCGGCGTGCCAATATTGCTCGTGGGGTTGTTCGGCTCTTCCGTGCTGCCGACGCGTTTGAGATAGTACATGACCTCCGCCCATTGGCTGCTGTAGAAGCCGGTCGTGCCGCCTGGATACGGCTCCGTCATGGTCAGGTCGGGCATCGCATTCAACTGCGCAGGAGCCGGCGGGTAAGAGGGAGCGACCGGCACGTTGTAGGCTGTTTCCCTGCTGAAGAAGGGCGTAAGGTTATTCGCGCTGCCCGGCAGATGCGCCGTGAAAAACGCCTCCTTGCTATTGCCCTTGCGTTTCACGGTCATGTACAGCACATGATTGGTCGCGCGATAGGACGGCATGCCGTTGGAATCGACGCCTTCGAACACATACGGAAGGGACCTGGACCAGAATACCGTATTCGTCGTAGCCACGTTCGTGTTGGCCTGGAGGGCGACAAAAAGGTTACCTCCCGAAATCACCATGTCGCCGGCAGCATAAGGCGTTGCAGCGCTCCAAAGCGCCGCCGTCGTGGGATTCTGGCTGCCGTGCATCACCGCGAAGAAGCCCGCTTGCGGCCGTTCCGCGAGCAGTTGCGAACCGCCCTGCAAGGTCACGTCGCTCAAGCGGCGTCGGCCTTCGAAGTGATCCTGGGCCAGATCGTCGCGCAGCAAGACGGCCGCCGAACGCAGATTGGCTTGCATGTCGCCGATGGCTTTGAGTTGGACGAACGTCTCCAGGCCGGTCACGAACGCCTGCGACAGGATGATCATGATGAACAAGGTCAACGCCATCGCCACCATCAATTCGACCAGCGTGAAGCCGGCGCGATTTTTGTTTCTCATCGGAAATCTCCTGCAAGGCGATTGGCGAGCCACGGGGTTTATCCCCGAGGCAGGGACATCCATCCCACGGGGATAAACCCCGTGGCTCGCAAGCACGTAAATCATGGCAGCCGCATCGGCCCCCGGTCGAACACCTCGGCGACGCCTTCGAGAATGACGCTGGTGCCCTGGAAGCCGAGCAATGGGTTCACCGTTCCCTGGAACGTGGTAAGGCCGCGAATCGGTTGCTGCACTTCGAGCTCCACAATGTTGCCCGGCTTTTCTTCAACGCCGATCACGCGATACCAATAAGCATGGGCGGCGCCGGTCGTCGGGGTCGGATTGTACGGCGTCACGTCCATGATCCATTTGCCGGACCGAATCGGCGGCGGCACCACGCCGGGCCCGGAATAATCGATCGAGATCGTGTTCTTGACGGGATTGAAGAACGTATTGGGATACACGTGTTCCGAGGGCAATCCGACGAGGGAGCGCGAATCGAAAACGACGACGGCTACGTTGACTACCGCTTTGTCGGAGCTCATGGGCCGTTGCATCGTGTAGCCCCACGAGAAGCGCGGATCGCGCAGCGCGGCGCCGCCGACGACTTTCGGCGCGCCGGGCGAGCCGGCGGCGATGTCGTATTCGAAACCCATTTCGTCCCAGAGCGTGAATGCGCCAAAGATGCGCAAGTTGCGTTGTTGCACCGTCACCGGGAGGCGGCGCACGAATTCCACCA
>DAIOGM010000347.1:0-7903 GCA_036745215.1 Gemmataceae bacterium | reverse complement strand
GAGCGGCGTCATCACGCTTTATCAGCTTGCACTGATCGAAGCCGGCAACGTCGATGGCCTGATGATGGGGCCGGTGCGCGTCGTCGATCGTTTGCGCGCGAGCGCGCACGAGACGACGTATCGCGTTTTCGATCCCCGGCGCGGCACGGATGCGGTGTTGCGTCATCTGTCCGAAACCGACGTGGACGCCGTCAAGCCGGACGAATTTCGGCAGCGGTTCACGCAGGCGATGCTCAACGATGTGCACGTCGCGAATACGCTCGAAGTGCTGGATTTGGCGGGCCGACCGGCGGTGCTGCAGGAATGGCTGTTGGGCCTGTCGGCGACCGATTGGCCGCCGCTCGCCGCCGCGCCGGGCGTGTGTTATCGATTGCTGACGCAAGCCGCGCAAGGTCTCGCGGTCGCGCATCACGCGGGAGCCATTCACGGCCATCTCAGCGATTCGCTGCTCTTGTTGACGGCGGACGGCGTCTTGAAAATCTGCGGCCTGGGCGAGCCGCCGTGGCTGATCGGCGTGCAACACGACGAGGAGCCGACGGCGCTCGACGACGTGCGCACGCTCGGCAAGATCGTCTCCGGCTGGTGCACGCCGACGGGCGTTCGCAAAGGCGCGAAGACGAAGCCGTTGCCGGACGCGCTGGTGTCGATCCTCTATCGCATGGCGTCCGAAGGCGACGCCGGCTACCGCGACGTGAAGGAGCTGCTCGCCGACCTCGAAAACGCCGCCGCATCGATTCCGTCGAACACGGAGGCGTGGGAGCGGCTCGTCAAGTACGTGCGCGAACACGGCAGCGCGGATGTGATGTTGCGGCAGTCGGCGTAATGCCATTTTCAAATCCAAACCCAAGCCAACACTTGACAAGATTCGCCAGTGGTTACATAATGTAATCAACAAGGTTGGGCGGATCACGGTATAGAAGCATGCGCATCATCACGCTCAAGCGTCTCCGTGAATTTGCACAGAAGTATCCGGATGCCGCCGAGCCTTTGCGAAAATGGCGCCGCACTGTTGTTGAAGCGAGCTGGAATAACTTGCAAGACGTGAGGCGCGCCTATCCGCACGCGGATGCAGTGACCGTCGCCAGCAAGAAGATTGTCACGGTATTCAATATCGGCGGAAACAAATACCGCCTAATTGTCGCGATCCACTATAACACTCAGCGCGTATTCGTATTGCGAATGCTTACGCATGCGGAATATAGCAAAGACCTCTGGAAAGATTCGCTGTGAAAACGATCTCAACAAAAACTCGCCAAGCGGCCAAACGTGCGTTGAACGGTCTACCGGCTGCCTCGTACTTGGCGCTCATCGAACGTTTTCCGTTGCGCCCTTTGCGGTCGGAACGCGAATACGATGCGGCCGCCGCGATTCTCGACCAGCTCGCGGTTCGAGTGGAAGGCTCGCTCGACCGTGGCGAGCAAGATTACTTCGACGCGCTGACCATGATGGTGGAAGCGTATGACCAAGAACATGAAACGCCTGACGACGCGAACGATGATCCGCTTTCGACGTTGAAATACCTGATGAAGGAAAGCGGCCTATCGCAGGCCGAGTTGGGGCGGCTCCTCGGCAATCGAGCGTTGGCGTCGTTGATCCTAAACGGCCATCGGGACCTGAGCAAAAGCCACATTCGCAAACTGGCGAGTCACTTCAAGGTGTCGCCGGCGTTGTTTCTGCAGGCTTCCAGTTAGGTGTCCATCGCGCGCCGAAAAGTGAGCACCATTCCCAGCGAAAACCCACCCGCCCCCAACACCGCCGGCGCCAGATGCAGCGCGTCGTTGTAGCCGACGGCGGGATGCGCTGCGACGCCGGCGCCGAAGCCTGCGAGGCCGGCGAAGGCGAGCGTCCACCATAATTCGCGCGATGGCTCTCCGCACCAGATGCAGAAGAACAGCGCGATGCCGGCGCAGCAGACGGCGCCGCCGAAGCCGGCGCGATCGTGGGCGATCAGCGGGATCAGACGCGGGTTCAACGCGTCCATCTCTTCGACGCTCAGGTCCATGAACGCCAAATCTTGCGGCACAAAGACGCACGTCGTGCCGACCGTCATGATGGTCAGCCCGCCGAAGATCATGCCGAGCGCCGTCGTCAGCAAACTCATGCGACCAACGCCCGCCACGGACAACCAGGGCGACCAGACTGCCGGGCGCTTCAGGCATCGAACGCCGTCGAAGCGCGGCAGGTTCGCATGCGCCCGCACCATGCCGAGGACAAAGCACGGCAACAGCGCCAGCGTCGCCAGGCCGTGCCAGGTGTCGAGGTAGCCGTAGCCGAGATAGGCGAAGAAGCTCGCGAAGCCGACGATGCCGGAGAACACGAGCGTCCACCACGCCCACGCCTGGCCTGTTTTGAGCGGGCCGTCGGTCAGCCAGCCATACAGCAAGCCGACGGCGATCAACGCCCCGCCGAAGGAGACGCGATCGTGAATCATGAAATGCACGATCTTGCAGCCATGCAGCGCACAGAGGTCTTGCGCGGTCATGCCGAGATAGCGTTCATCGTGTGGCAGGAAACGGCCCGACACGCCGAGCGCGAGTGCGATGCCGCCGGACAGAATTAACCCAAACGCGACGAGGCGCAAGAGAGCCGGACCGCCGACGTTGGGCCAGGCAAGGGCACGCGCGGCTTTGAGGTCCATGCGTTCGATCCTCGCATCGATTCACGACAACGATGGCTGCGTGCGATGCGAACCGAACGAAGCGGATGGGATTAACTACGGTTGGCGAAAAGTTTCGAAAATGGGCAAAAAAATGAATAACGAATTAGAATCCACGCCGTTGAAGGTAACAACAAAACTTAAATGCCATTCAACTGGACGGGCCTTGGACGTTTTGAGAACGCTAATACCGACAATAAGCTAGGGTAATTCCCAGTTGTATGGCGCGCGCACCGCTCCTAATTTCAAGCTTACTTCGCCGTCTGGTTATTTCCAAGTGATTGGGCGACACTCGGAGATGTACGGGCGGCGGAGTTTTTTTGTTTCCACTTCAGGGGTGAACCGCCCCGACGCGCACCGCATAGCGAGTGATCAAGGCGACGGCGCGAATGCCGAGCTTCTTGACCAGCTGCGAGCGGTGAAACTCCACGGTCTTCTTGCTCACCTTCAGCTGAGTCGCGATTTCCTTGGTCGAACGGCCTTCGGCGATCATGCGCAACACTTCACGCAGACGCGGCGACAGGTTCGCATACGCTTCCAGTTCCGGCGTCGTCTTGAATCGGCCAAAAAGCCGGGCGGCCTCCTCGACGACCGCCTCGATCGTGTGGGATCCGTTGCGCTGGCTGAGTTCTTCCAGGTGCCGAATCGTCTCCGCGGGCAGCCAGATGGAATTGCCATCGCCAGCATCACGTTTTTTTGCGGTTGAGCGTTTCATTGGCGTTTACGGGCGATGGTTGGCAGAGCGACGTAAGGCGAAGGGCGGCGGGCTATTCAATCGTATCGGCGGCGTGCGCGGGTTGGTTATCGGTGGATCCACCTGAGGAGCCGTCAGGATTTCCACGAATACGAGGAATGAAAGAGAAGGATAAGTGAATGCAGTTGCGGCCACAACTAGGGAAAAGCCTAGTGAAGCCACGGATTCGGACGTGTTGGATCGTTCAGCGCAAGCCGACGAAGCTGCCGCGGTGTTCGCGCGCGAGGGCCCAGAGGAAGGCGCCGACGTCGGGGCTTTCGAAAAAGAAGCCGACCGTGTTGATGCGGACGGGGCCGCCCTCACCGCCAACCCCTCTCCCAGAGGGCGAGGGGAGCGGTGCGTTCCAGTCGGCTTTCAATTTGTCGCGAACATACTTGCTCAGGTGCTGGCTCTTCTGCGTTTCGCCGGCGTTCTTCAAGTTCGGCGGCAGGCCGGCGCCGAGGTTGGGCAGGCCGTCGGAGAAGAGGTAGATCGTGTCGAGCTTGATCTTCTTGTAACGAAACGCTTCGTCGAACGCGTCGTGCATGTTGGTGCCGCCTTCGACTTTTGCTTTTCGCAAGGCGTCGCGGGCCAGCTGGGCCGTTTCGGGGCCTTCATACTTGAGCCAGGCGTCGCGATTGCCGAATAGGTACGTTGCCTTATCCGAGAAGACGATGACCTGAAAGCGTTTCATCGTCGGAATGCTCTTCATGAGCTTCATCAGCGTTTCGCACAGAAAGGGCCACTTGTCCGGGTCGGCTTCGTGGTCGTCCTTCATCATCATGCTGCCGGAGACGTCGATCAGAAAGATCACGTTCTCGCCGGTGAGCGGGATGCCGGCGAAGCGCTGGTCGGCCTCGGCTTGCAGGACGAGGACGCGCTTGTTGAGCGAGTCTTTTTCCTTCGCGCTGTCGGCGTGCTTTTCCTTCCATTGATCGCGCTCGAGCATGAGGACGGCGAGCAGTTTCTTCCAATCGGCGAGTTGCTTGTCGCCGTCTTGCTCGCGCATCTTGAGCTGCAATTCCGCGGTCTTGAGCTTCGCCTGCACGTCCTTGCTTTCGATTCGTAGCGCATCGAGCAGCGTCTGCAGCTGGCGGGCGTTTTCCTCGGATAACTTGAGCGCGACGAGCTGCTTGTCGGCGTTCTTCGCGGCGACGTCGGCTTCGGTTTTCTTGGATGCGACGTCGTCTTTGAGCGCGGCGATCTTGGCCAGAAGATCGACGTTGATCTTCTTCACGTTCGCCAGATCAACTTCAGTTGTTTTTTGCTCGGCCAGCATTTTCTTGAGCTGCTCCTCACTTAACGCAAGCGCGGAGCGAATCTTGTCGAGCGCTTGCTGCCGATCGGCGGCGAGCTTGCGGGCGTCGTCGCGTTCGCGCTCGGCCAATTCCAGGGCGATGGACAGTTTCTGATACTTGTCACGCCACTCGGCGGCGTCGCTGGAGACGGCCAATAGATCGACCTGGGCCTTCTCGAATTTCTTGCGTGCCGTCACGGCATCGGCGGATTGCTTGAGCGCATCCGCGTGCGACGTCTTGGCAGCCGCGGTTTGCTCGACCGCCTCCTGATGCGACACTTGCCACAAGAGGACGACGCAGCCCAGCGCGCAGCAGATCACGTCGAGCATGTAGATGTTGAAGATCGTCGGTATCTTGTGGCGCTGGAGCATATTAAATCCTAATGCAGCCGCAGATGCACGCAAATGAACGCGGATAGTCGAACTTGATTTCTGGTTGTGCCTCTCGATTGTGGTGGCAAGATTCCAATCTTGCCAATGGATACGGCAAGATCGGAATCTTGCCGCCACGGAACCGAATCTCGCCTTTGCGTTTCATCTGCGTTTATCTGCGTGCATCTGCGGCTACTGATTGGCGGCGGCACGCAGCGGCGGCCGGCTCGGCGGCGCCGTCGCGGGCAGGGGCACGATCAAATCCAGATGGCCTCGCTGCAGCGCGCCGCCGGCGAACGCCTCGGCCAACCCGTGCGCGGCCTGCGCCGGCGCTTCCGGCCGCAGCACGCGAACGTCGAGGGCCGGGGCGTTGGCGTGAATCAGGAGGCTGTCGCCGAAATCGGCGTCATCGAACGCGGTCGCCTTCAATTGCGGCAACTTCGTCTCGGCCGACGGATGAACCAGGGGCAACGCTTGCAGCGCGCGAATCAAGCCCGGCAAGCGTCCGGCGGCGTGCGTCAACAGAACGGTCGGCGGACCCTCGGCGCCGGGCATGGCGAGCAACAAATGCTCTGCCTGCGCAGACGCCTTGCTCGCGAGCGCCGTGCAGAAATGCGCGGATTGATCGGGCTGCACCAACAGGTGCTTGAACCAGGCGCGGCCTTGAACGGCGAGCTGCACGGCGCGGTTTTCCAGGGCGGCGTCCGTCAAGATGTCGAGCTGATCGAACAGGCTCTGCTCCGTCTGCGCTGCGTCGCGCGGATCGCGGCGATGCTCCAGGACAAACAAGTCGGACAACGCGTCGATCATCCGTTCCCGCCAGACGCGCAGGCCCAGATGCGTGAACGATCGGCTCTCGACGAGGTGAGCCGAATCGCCGATCGCCTTCACCCAGCCGAGCGTGAGGGCGTGCTCATCGACATCGACGATAAGCACCGTGCGTTGCCAGGATCGGTCGCCATAACTCGACAGTGCGGCCGCGAGCGAGTTGGGAACGGTGCCGACGATCGGCAAACGCAGTTTCTCGCCAAGATTGCGAAGCGACTCGACTTGAATCGGGCGCAAGTAATCGGGAACGGTCAGGACGATGCTGCTCGCATCGGCGGCCAGCGCGTGGAGCTTGCGCCAAACGAGCTGGCAGGCGGCATGCGCGTCGAGACGATGGGCGCCCGCTTGCCAGTTCGGACCCTGTCCTGGTTTTTCCGTCAAATAAGGCAGAAACGAATGGCACACGAGGTGTCCATCCACGCGGCTGCGGCGCAGCGCGGCGACGCCGACCTCGGGCGTCTTGCCGAGCGCGATTGCCATCGGCAAGTCGATGCTCGGGGGCTCCAGCGCCATCGGCAACGCGTCGCCGTCGGCCTCGCCCTCGCCCAGGACCGCGCTCACGCGCGTCGCATTCCAGTCCAGCGCCAGCACACTCATCGCGCGACCCTCTTCTGCAAGTTCATCCCTGATGCCGGCACATCCATGCCATGAGCGATGATTGGGGCGCTGACCGACAAGTCCGGCTCGTAAAGGCGATTGACGAGATGTTCCAAACAATACTGCTGGCAATCGATGACGAGCGATTCTTCCTCGCGCTGCAACGTGTGAATGAAGAACATCGAGATCAAGCTCAAGCCCAGGGCGACCAGCGTGCAATCAAACGCGATCGTCAGATGCTGCGTGGCGATGCGCAGTTGTTCGCCGCCTTCGCCCGCCAGCGTCATGCTGCCGGCGAGGCCGCGGACGGTGCCGAAGAAGCCGATGGCGGGGATCGCCCACGCCAAATAATTCATCGTCGCCATGCTGGAAATGAGCCGGCCGAGATCGACGTCGGCCTGGGTTTTCAGCGTCTCGCGCACGTCGAGGCTGGATCGGCTCAACGCAAGCTTTGACAGGCCGGCGCGAATCATGTTGGCGAGGATGAACGGGCCGTGGCGGGAGGTCAATTGATCGAGCTGGCGCTGCAACGGCCGAGCGTCTTCGGGCAGGATGCGCGTGCCTTCTTCGGTGGACAGCAGGCCCAGGGCAAAGGCGCCGCGCTGCCGGCGGGTCTCCCAGTATCGACCGAGGAAGATGAGCAGGCCCCAGACGAAGCAGCAATAGCACGCAATCTGTTCCGGCCCCAGGAGCAGCTTGGCCCAGCGTTCCGGCGTCACCGTGAGCCAGCTCTCGACGCTGTTCGGCCCGGCGAACGCGTTCCAGAGCGGATAGACGATCACGCCAACGAGGATCAGAGTGAAGATGAGAAGCGGCCATTCGCGCGTCGGCCGTTGCGAGGGGGTCAAAGGCATGGGGGAATCCTTCGTGGATCGCGAGCCACGGGGTTTATCCCCGTGGTGTTGGACCGAATTCCGCGGGGATTAACCCCGTGGCTCGCAGGTGTTTCCTTTTTGAATCGACCGGCTCGTTATCTGGGTGCAACGCGCGCGGTTGTTTCGTTTTGTTAACAGCAATGCAAATGTTGGTCACAATTTCGAGATGTCAAGCGTAACAGAAAGACAAAATTCGGCGTAGGGGAGGATTACCTATGGATAGGGAACGTTTGTTCATTGACTTGGCGAGGGGCGGCGCAGCCAGAGTAGGCCGATCAATATCGCGCCATTGGTTGATCCGAGCGCGCCGCCGGCAAGCCAGTACCATGGAACGTTGTCGGTCGCGACGCTATCGCTGACGCCAACATAAAGGAGAATCCCGTTATGCGCGACGTGCAGCACCATGCCCGGCCAAACGCTGCCGGTGGTCCAGCAAACGGTGGAGAGGATCAGCCCGAGGAGCAAACTGGGCACGAGGCGTTCGATGCCGAGGGCGCCGTCGAGAACGACGTGTGTCAATGCAAACAGACCGCCGCTGGCGCCAA
>DAIOGM010000346.1:0-8000 GCA_036745215.1 Gemmataceae bacterium | reverse complement strand
TCGGCTTCTCGGGGGCCAGCGTTTTGTCGACACCGGACGCGAGGGTCCAGGTCAAGAAAACCGAACTGCTTAAGACGAGGATTGGGAGCAATCGCGTCATGATTCACCATGGTCCAGGGCTGAGATTTCGATCCGTGCGCTCATTTTACGGTTGCGGCGAACGTGTTGAAAGGCGAAGCTAGCATTCCGCGGCGTCAACGTCCGCTTGGCACGGGAGCAATCTTGATGAAATTCCGCACGGTTATTCGCTGGTTCGGCGGCATCGCCCTCAGCATTGCGATCTCGCTCGGCATCACGACAGCCAAGCTCGCGTGGAATCGTTCGCAGGCAATGCAGGAGGTCGCGGCCGAAGTCGCCCGACTCGACGAAAGCGACCCTGGCTGGACGTTCGAAGCGATGGACGCCAAGCGCAAGCAGATCGACCCGGACAAGAACGGCGCTCTGTGCATCAACGAAATCGCAAAGTTGTTGCCGAAGGATTGGCCGATTTGGGGACAAGAAACGACGCAGAGATTCGGCGAGCCGCCAATATTTGTCGACGAGCATGAAGAATTGAAAAAAGCCGTTGGAAGACGCGACCCGCGAATACGTTTGAGCGAGGATGCGGGCAAGTTGCTTCGATCGGAGTTGGCCCGGGTCGCCAAGGCACTGGACAAAGCGAACGAACTGGAGAAACACTCGGAAGGCCGATTTCCAATCGATTACCAGTTGATGTGGCCCGCGACGCTGGTGCCCGATTTGGCCAATCCGCGAAAGGTCGCTACCGTTCTTGAACTCGACGTATTGGAAAAATCGCTGCAAGGCGACGCTGACGGCGCGTGTGTCAGTGCATATCGATGCGCATTGGCGGGCCGATTCATCGGCGACGAATACACGTTCATTTCGCAACTCGTGCGTATCGCCATGGCAACGGGTGCAGCCGATACGATCGAGATCGCCCTGAATAGCGGTGAGGCGCGTAAGGAAACGTTGGTGCGCCTGCAAGAGGTTCTCGAAGCCGAAGACCGCGATTTGCCCGGTTTGATCGTGAACGCCGCCCGAGGTGAGCGGGCACTCACTCACCGGATGATGGATGCGTTCTGCGATGGTCGGCTGAATTTCGCTGAGTTCCGCACGCGCGGCGAAAGGCCGGATACGTCGTTCATGAACGAAATCGACATGTATTTTGGATCGGCGCCGTTGCGCCGTGACCACGCCGGGTTCCTGCGAAATACAAGCAACAAGATCGAAGAGCTGGCGAATGCCAAATATCCGCTGATCGGACCGCACGCGGGGCCAAGCGGCACGAAGTGGTACGACGGTTACGTCGCCGCGGTGTCAAAAGTCCGCATCAGTCAAGCACGCACCCAGGCGTTCCTGCGCGTTACCATCGTGGCTCTCGCGGCGGAACAATATCGCCAGGAAAAAACGCTGTGGCCAAACGCACTCAGTCAACTCGTGCCTCGTTTTCTCAAGGAAATTCCGCAAGATCCATTTCACGATGGCCCGCTAAAACTTGCTCACAAGAATGACGGTATTGTCATCTACTCCGTCGGCCTCGACAATCGCGATGACGGCGGCGCGTTTGACTGGTCCAATCGCTTTCGCGAAGGAAGCGATCTCGGCTTCCGTCTTTGGGACCATGCGAAACGCGGCGTCTTGGATTGATTGGTTCGCCCAACGCCGCGACGGTAAGGGGGGTGTCGAATTCGCAGGCGCAGCGCAGGACAATTTCGAACCGTCTCGGTGCGTGGGTGTGTAAAACTCGCAGGCGCACCGCAACTCATTTCCGGCCTGATTCCTCGGTTTTTGCGCATTGACTTCGCTCGTGCCCGCGTTAAATTGGTCGCTGCCCAAATCTGAGGATTCAACCATGACTTTGTATGCCCTCACCGCCGGCGACTACTCCGATTGGCTCCAGTACGCGGGCCTGTACCTTGGCAACGTCTCGCACACGGATCGCTATCGCACCTTTGAGCCGATGATTTCCAAGCAAGGACTGGCGGCGAAAATCGTCTTCGATTTTCTCGACAGCAACCAGGGCGGCATCGACCTGCAAACGTGGCGCAACAGCGATGTGTACGAAATGCCGCCCGAAGCGAAATGGCGCGTCGAACAAACGGCCTTGTCGCTCGAAGCGATTGGAGCGCCGCGCGTCGCCGCCAAGATGCGCACGCTCAAAAACACTTCCCTCGGCGGCATGCTCATGGACTCAAGCGATCCGGCGGAAATGATGCGGTTGATGAAGGACGTCGATCCCGTCAAGCTGATGGAAGAATTCCGCGGCAACATTGCGCGCGCCATGCCGGACATGGCCGCCGCGGCGGGATTGCCGACCCAGCAAAAGCCCGTGGCCGCCGATGCGGACATCGAAACATGGGGGCAAGTCGAGCACCTCCTCGATCGTTTCGTGAAGAGCCATGAAAACGAGATGCGCGGCGACATGGCCCGGCACGGCGACCCGCGCACCGAACCCGGCTTCGATCCCGACAAACGCATGGAGGCGATCGAACGACTTCGCCGCGCGGAATGGGATCGCGAAGCGCAGCGGGAAGCCGTGCCGAAGATGACCGCGCTGATGAAAGAGATCGACGAATTGCTCGCCAAAAAGCCAAAATCCAAGCCTGGCAGGATCGCCAAGCAACGTCGTGAGTTGCTTGGATGTTATCGCAAATACGCCGATCGTCCCGCGGACGAGTTGTTGCCCGAAATGCAGGCCTGGCTCAAGGACGCGGCGGCGTTTCAAGAAAAGTACAGCGCGCTCTTTCGCCCCAGCCCGATCGACGACGAAAATCTTCTCAAACGGCTCGGCGACCTCGGCGCTTACGACGTGGACATGGGCACGAAGAATGTACAAGCCCTTTGGGATGCGCCGAATGGAATGACGTGCGATTGGACCACTTTCACGTTGTCGTTGAAATATCCGATTGGCGACAAGAAAACGCTCAAAGAAATGCTTGACGCCTGCGATCGCGTGCGCAAAAACTTCGCGAAGCACGAAGCGCAGATGCGACAGTACATACTCGAACATTTCAACATGGCGCGGCCAAGCGTCGAACACTTCGGCATGCTCGACGATTACGAATGCGACGACGAGGGCAATCCAACCGAGGAGTCGATTCTGAAGCATGCCGACGGCGGCAGGATCCATTTGCGGCCGGCTGAAGGAGACGATCCGTTTGTCATGATCGAAGTTTACTTCGGCGTCGATTGGGACGAGGAACACGGCCTGGAAATGTCGATCGAAGACGAGCCAATAGAAGAGCCGACGACGCAAGCCGTCGCAATCGCCAACGTGCACATTCACGAAAGCGGACCGGCCGTGAATGCGGAAGCATTGTCGGCGTTTGAAAAGAAGTACAGCGTCAAGCTGCCGGCGGAGTACCGAAGTTTCCTGCTCCAACACAATGGCGGAGTGCCGGAGCCGAACCACTTGAAAGTCAAAGGGGACGGCGGGTCGAGTCCGTTTTACGTGGGTCGGCTTTTTTCCATCCTCTCCGACGGCAGCGATAACGACCTGGGCAACACGTTCGAAATCCATCTCGCCAACGACCTGCCGCCGCACATCCTTCCGATCGGCAACGGTCGTATGGCGAGTCCGTTCGGCGGTACGGCGAAATACCCGCTTCTCATCGCATTGAGCGGAAAAAAGCAAGGCAAAGTAATGACGGCGGTTCAGATGACGGCAGCGATGTTGCCGCCCGGAATGGCGGATCAGTTGGCTTTCACCGCGGAATCGGCTGCTTTCATGGCGCAAATGTTCGAGCAATCTTGCATCGTGCTTGCGCCGAACTTTGCGACGTTCTTGTCGCGTTTGACGCCGGCGCCGGGCCAGTCGATCCCCGAATGGCTGCAAGCGATCCGCAAGGGGGACGCCGCCGCATTCGTGGCCGCCAAGCCCAAGCTCGGCGAAGTGTACACACCGTACGGCGAAGTTCGCATGTTGACGGTGCTCGACTATCTCGTCCTGGAAGCACCGCCGCCGATGCTCGAAGACCTGGCGCGGCGCGGCGTTGTCAAGCCGAAGGAATTGCGCGAAAGCTGGCAGCGCGTCAGCCCGAAGATTGCCCGTTTTCGTCAGCTCATGACCGTGCTCGGCAAGGATTACTTGCGTTTCGCATTCGCAGCTCACGACATCTGGGACGACCAGGAATTGCTCAACGGCCTCCTCGCCGCCAAGGTCGATCTCGAAGCCCCGATCGGTCAAGAAGGCGAGACGGCGCTGCATCTTGCAATATTGGCCCAACGGCCCGATGGCGTCCGCTGGCTGCTCGCCAATGGAGCTTCGGCCTCGACCCCCGACACCTATGGCCGCACCGCCCTGCTCTTGGCGGAGTCGATACGCCATTTGGAATCGATCAAGATGCTGCTCGAAGCCGACGAAAAAATCGAATCGCTTTTCCCACACATGCCCACCATGGCGGACAAACTGCGTCTGATCAAGAGTCGTTGGATGAATCAATACGACGCGCTCGCCGAGTACCTGCGCAGCCGCGGCATCGACGCGTGACATTGGGAAAACTGCATCATGCTTCAACCTACCATCGTTGAAAAAGCGGTATTCACAGTCGTTGGCTGTCAACAGACGTTCATCCATGCGCTTTCGCCGGAAGCCAACAATCTCAACGTGCTCGACGCCCTCTGGGAACGATTTTGCGATCGCGATCGTGAGGTCTCCAACCGCATTGGCACCGAGTCGTATGGGATCATTTTCGAGCGACCCAAAGAATCGAGAAAGCATCCGCACGAACTTGAATACATCGCCGGCGTGCGCGTGAGTGTCGCCGCCACCATCCCGGACGGCATGCTCTGCTTCACGATCCCGGCCGCAACGTTCGCCGTATTCGTGCACAAAGGTCCGATCAAGAACATCGGCACGACCGCGCAGCGCATCTATCGCGTCTGGCTTCCTTCCTCGGGCTACGTGCGTTCGGGGCCGGTGGATGTGGAGCTTTACGATCAACGCTTTTGCGTCGATGGCGCCGAGTCCGAAATGGAATACTGGGTGCCCGTTGTCGCCAAGTCAAAGTAGGTCAGGCCGGTGCAAATGTCTTGGATTCGTGGACTACGATTCCAATCGTGGCCGTACCAAGAACCAACAGCGTGCGCCACGATCGGAATCGTAGTCCACGAATTCAGCGGCCATTCCCCTGTGCTTCACTCTTCGTAACTCAATGAACGACGTAACCATATTGCCCATCTTGTCGTCAAATTAGCGAATCTCCGGCCTCTTCGTTTATTTCCCCATCCACCTCAGTCCGATGAGAATTACCACGAGCTGCCCTATGCAGCTTCCCTCGCTTGCGTCGGCACTCAGTCACGGATGCATCAGCGAACGCGACCGACCGCAAGCGGCAAAATGGAACTTACAACGGAGTGTTGTCCATGAGCCGTCATTCCAAGGCCAATCGCAAACGTCCCTTCCAGAATCTCAATCGTCGCCTGAACCTCGAAACGCTCGAGGACCGCTCGCTGCCAAGCTGCGTGACCGTCAGCGGCTTCGTCTATTACGACATCAACAACAACGGCCTGTACGAGATGGACCTGGGCGAAACGCCGATCGCCAACAGCACCATCGAGCTGCACGACGCCAACAACGACGTTGTCGGCACCACGACAACGGACGCGGACGGCTTCTACAAGTTCGAAACGGACATGCTCCACCCAACGCTCGATTCGAGCCTGACTGAAACCGTCAGCTTCGGCCCGACGCAAACGAACTTCAGCCTGCAAGGCATCCTCAATCAATTCGATCCGTCGCTCGGCCAGCTCCAGTCGATCGAGATCGTGCACGCCGGCTCGATCACCAGCGAAATCCAGGTCGAGAATTTCAGCGCCGATTCCGAATCCGACATCTCCGGCACCGTCTCCGGCACGTTGACGCTGAACGCGCCCGGCCTCATGGATGTGCTCGACATCTCCGGCTACGCCGGCTCGTTCCATGCGGGCACGTACGACGGCGACACCGATTTCGCGGGCACCAGCGGCGAGAGCTTCGGCGAGCAAACGGCCGAAGGTGCGAATTCGCTATTCCTGTTCGGCTCCGACATGGACGCCTACGTCGGCACCGGCACCGTCGATGTCACCGAGGACGCCATCGCCACTTCCAACGCGACCGGCGGCGGCAACCTCGATGTGCGCGTCCGCAGCACCGGCCAATCCGAGCTGACCGTCATCTATCATTACCTCGCCTATGATTGCCTCCAACCGGGCGATTACACCATCATTCAGGACCCGCAGCCGGACGGCTACCTCGACGGCAAGGAAGCGATGGACGGCCTCGTCGATGAGAATTCCATCGGCACCGACATCATCTTCATCACGCTTAACGACACCGATCTCGTCAACAACAACTTCGGCGAGTTGATGCAGACGCAAATATCCGGCCACGTCTGGCACGACGCCAACAACGACGGCTTTTACGACACTTCCAGCGAGGCGCCGATTCCCGGCACGCTCATCACACTCGACGGGCCGACCGGTTCGATGCAGACGACGACGGACGACACGGGCTACTACGCGTTCACCAATCTCGATCCCGGTACGTACACGCTTCGCGAAACGCAGCCGGACGGCTACCTCGACGGTATGGACGTCGCCGGCACACTCGGCGGCAATGTCGTCAACGATCCGGCCGAGGATCAGATTCAAGACATCATGCTCATGGGCGGCGACAACAGTGAGAACAACGACTTCGGCGAAATCCTGCCGTCCAGCATCGCCGGCCACGTCTGGCATGATGCCAACGACGACGGCGTTTTCGACGCCGGCGAATCGCCGATCGGTAATGTCACGATCACGCTGACCGGCTTCGATGATCAAGGCCCCGTCGATATGACGATGCAAACGAATGGTTCCGGCGAGTACAAGTTCGAGAACCTCCGCCCCGGCACGTACGCCATCAATGAAACGCAGCCGGCCGGCTACGACGACGGCCAGGACGTCATCGGCACGCCGGGCGGCAACGCGGGGAACGATGTTTTCGACACGATCGAATTGCCCGAGGGCTTCGACGGCGAGAACAACGACTTCGGTGAAATCCGCGACACGCCGCCGCCCCCGCCGACGCCGATTCCGAAGGATCAGGGCCTCGTCGGCTTCCTGCCGATCATCAGCAAGACGCAGCGCACGAACTTGCGCAACTTCAGCAACATCGATCCGGTGTTGCGCGGCCAGATGGCGTTCATCGTCGCCACGCAGGTGACGCTGGTGGCTCATCAACCGACGCTCGCGGAAGTGTACGCCGACGTGCAACGGCTCCGCGCCGGCACGACGCAAGGGACTTACGTCCAGAATCTCTGGGCGACGAACGCGCATCGCGCGGTGCAAGCGAGTCAAATCTATCGCAATGTGCTGGAACGAATGCCGACGGCGTTCGAAAGCGCCCAGGTCGTCGCTCAGCTCCAGGGCGGCGCGACCGAGAACGATGTCGCTAAGGAACTCTACGTTTCGGCGGAATACCAGACGCTGCACGCGACGCAGGAATCGCTTGCCATCGCGCTGTATGAGGACATTCTCAATGTCACGCCGGGCGGTGTGGAAACGCAGGACTTGATCCAGGCCATGGACACGCAGCCGCTCGATACCGTAGTGCAAGATCTACTGAGTTCCGACGCGGCGGTGGCAAACCAGATCGACAACACGTATCGCAAGACGGTACGCCGTGCTGCGACTGCGTCCGAGATTCAGACGTGGGCGCCGCAGATCCAGGGCGGCACGATTACATTAGACGAGCTGGCCCAGCGACTGTTGTCGTCGCAGGAGTTCTACATCCTGGCGTACAACAAGATCAAATAACCGCCAACGATCGACGCGTTTGTCCACTTGACGCTTGAGGCGAAGCATGGCTTCGCCTCAAGCGTTTTTTATTTCCATTTGCGCTTTGCAGTAGGTCAGGCTTTCCAGCCTGACATTTGCTTTCGGTAGGGTTCGCTGCAGGAAGAACTAGCAAAGGCGATTGAGCACTGAAGGTGCGCAAACAATTTAGCCCAGGGCAGAGCGCAGCGCCGCCCTGGGTTAGG
>DAIOGM010000345.1:0-8005 GCA_036745215.1 Gemmataceae bacterium | reverse complement strand
TGGCGGCGGCTGAATGGAGTGCAGTGGATCGTCATCGGCGTCTATTGCGTGTATTTGTTGCCGTACATTGGCGCGAGTTATTACGAGCGCTATGGATTTCCGCTGATGGGCGTGAAGGTGTTGCTGGGGCTTTGGGCAGTGGATCGGGTGTTGACTTGTTGTGGCGGGAAAAAACAAATCACTTCCTAGATCAATCCGCCAATCGTGCCAAACATTCCGCCAACATCGCTTCGACTTCCTTGCGATTCGTCTCACGCAATGGCCCCGCCAACGCGGCACGATAAAGATTGGTGGCCCGACTCACGTTGCCCGCCTTTTGATAACACGACGCAGCACTGACGCGATGGACCGCGGCTTCCAAATCGTCGCCGTTCGCGTCGAGCATCGAAGCAATTCGTTCTTCGAAGCTAGCCGCAGTCGTCCATAGCGGCAGCGCAGTCTCGGTCAAACCCATCATTGCAAAGGTTTGGGCCTTCGACAAAATGGCCGACTTTTCGGCCAACAATTGATCTATTTTTCGCACGCGGCCTTTCATTGTTCATACTTCTTTTGGCGAATGATCCCGGATTGCGCGTCAATGACGTAGTGCGCGCCACCGCCCTGAGATTGCCGATTCTTCAATTCGTAGTCCACGTACCACCCGTCGTCGTTCAGTTCCACGAACACGCGAAACGGAGACAAATCGCGATAGGCTTTCTCCGCATCGAGTCGCGCAATCCGATGTGCCATGTCGCTTGTCACCATTGGCCGGCCTGCTTCTTCGACTCGGCTTTGCAGTTCCTCAGGCGATTTCCAAGGCCAAATTGGATTTGGATTATTGGCAGCGTCGAGGATTTCCAGGTCCTTTTTTCTTTCGGCCTTTGTCCATGCTTTGATCAGCTTGATAAACCAATGCCCCGGAGCTTGATGCGCGACTTGTAATTGGTGCGCGGGAAGGTGATAACATTTCGGTTCCCACTCCTCCCGTGCCCACGCCGAAAGGAACTCCAGCTCAAATTGAGTCAAGTTCATGGCGTGACATCCTCTGCGTACACATACCCCTGAAGAGCCCCCGGCATCAGCTTGTCCTCGGCCAGCCATTCTTCAGGAGTCAAGTCGGGCTCTGGTGGGTTCTTTTGGCTTCCATGATCGTTGGCACGCAATTCCATCTTTACACGCGAGTAGCGCAACGGGATTCGCGTCGATTGGATTAGCGTCAATCCGTCCACAACTTATTCTACCGCACCTTGACAATACGGGCACGTGATTGCGCCGCCTGGTTTTTGCGAGTGAATTGCCTTGTATTCTGGCTTCGTACGTTCAGCGTCGAGCACCATTTCAACGAGAAGATCGGTAATCGGCAAACCGCATGTCGAATATGGACACGGTTGATGAGGCCAAGGCGCCATAAGCATGCACCAAAAAAAACCGCCGAGACAAGCTCGGCGGTGTGCGAATCACTCGTTGGCTTACAACAACTCCGCAATCGCCGTCGGATCATCCAGCACATTGACCGGCCGCCCGCTGCCATCCGTCACCTGAATGCGCGGGTCCATGCCGAGCACCTGGTAGATGGTCGCGTGAATGTTGCTCGGGCTGACCGCGCGGGAATGCGGACGCTGGCCCAGCCGATCCGTCGAGCCGACGATCGTGCCGCCGCGGACGCCGCCGCCGCCCATGAGCCAGAACATGGCGTTGCCCCAGTGGTCGCGGCCGGGCGTGCCCATCGAACGCGGTGCGCCGCCGTTGCCGCCGTCGTTCATGCGCGGCGTACGGCTGAATTCGCCGCCGAGCATGACGAGGACTTGATCGAGCAGGCCGCGTTCTTGCAGATCGGTGAACAGGCCGTAGACGAGGCTATCGACGATCGGCAACAAACGTTCGTAGCTCGGCTGCAAATCCCAGTGATGATCCCAGCCGCCCAGGTGCACCGCGACGAACGTCGAGCCCGCTTCGACGAGCCGGCGTGCCAAAAGTGTGCTCTGGCCCCAGTTGTGTCGGCCATAGCGATCGCGCAGACGCGGATCTTCTTGATTGATGTTGAACGCTTGCCGGGCCGCGGGGCCGGTGATGAAATCGAACGCTTCCTGGTTGTAGCGTCCCATCGCCTGGGCGGTGCCGTTGCCGTCGAGGCCGCGGAGCATCTGGTCGAAGTGGTTGTTCAAGGTGCGGCGATCTTCGAGGCGTTCGACCGACAGGCCCTGAGCGAGGTTGAGGTTTTGCACCTGGTAGTTATTGGCATTCGGATCGCCGCCGGGCTGGAACGGATTGTACTGAGCGCCGAGCATGTGCCCGCCGAAGTAGCCGGGGTTGAGGCCGATCGAGGACGCATTGGGGACGCCGACGTACGCCGGCATGCCGCGGCGGCGCGGGCCGACTTCGCGCGACACGAACGCGCCGATGCCCGGGAAGCGCTGCATGTTGTTGACGCCGCTGACGCCCATGTCCTTCGTCGTGAGCATGCGATGCCCGCCGGCGAAGTGATCGCCGGTGTCGTGATGCAGCGAGCGGACGACGGAGAAGAGATTCGTGATGCGAGCCTGCTTCGGATAAAGCTCGGTGATCTCGAAGCCGGGGACGCGCGTGCGGATCGGCCGCCAGATGCCGCGATATTCTTCGGGGGCGTCGGGCTTCATGTCGTACATGTCCATGTGCCCGGGACCGCCGTCGAGCCAGATGAGGATGACCGACGTGTTGCGCGACGTGCCCGCTTGCTCGCTCGCCTTCGCGGCCGCCGGCAAACCGAGAGCCGCGAGGCCGGTGGCGCCGACTTTCAGGAAGCTGCGCCGGCTGAGCCCATCGCAGTAGCGGCCGGCGCCGCCGATATCGAGTTGAAACATGGAAGACCCCCCTTTGAGAAGATAGCCAACTTTGATTGAGATCGGCAAAGTCGGATGGTAGGCTATACGAGGCATGCAGGCTGAGGATATCATACCTTTTTGGGGCGGGAATGGAAACGGAAAATCCGGCTGCGGCATCGAATCACGGGGGGCCATTGTGGACCGCGTGCCAGAAACATGGAATCATGGGAAATCATGTTGCTACGAAAGGACTTACGACGACGACCTTTGCCATGATTTCACTTTTCCGAGGGGTGGGTCATTACGCGACCGATCAATCGAGTGTCGCCGCGTCCCCCGCCGCCGGCGTCGCCAACGCCCACCAGGCATGCGCGTCGATACCGCGTGCCTGCGCGCGGACGCCGCCGTCGCCCATGCAGACGTTCATCGCGGCGTGGCCGGTCGCGGGCAGGCACGGATTGGCGCCGCCCGCTGCATTCGGCTGCACCTGGAATCGGCTATTGCGCAGATCGGCTGCGTTCGCCGGACCGACGCCGCTGGGGTCGGTCGTCGCATCGCGGTTGCCGCGGACGCGTTCGACATACGCGAACAGTGGGTTATTGCAATCCGCTTGGAAATACGCCCAGTGACAGCCGCCTTTGAATTGGGTGCCGTGATTGGCCTTCGCCTTGATCCAGGCGGACGAATACTTCTCGGCAAACAGAATCGTCTGACTCGTGCCGTCCGCGAAGGTCACGGCCAATTTGGGTTTGCCCTGAGCGTTGCGATTGGCGAAGTCTTTATCCACGATGCCGAACACCAGATAGTTGGCCGCGTAGCTGCTTCGTGCGTAGCGCGTCACCGGATCGAGTCCCGGCCGCAACGTCGGATCGGCGGGACAGTTGTAGATCGGCACTTGCGTTTGATGCACGTTGTTGGCGGTGTAAAAGAAGAAATCCTGCTGCGGTCGGCCGGGAGTGCGCGGTGGTTGATGCCGAGATTGCTGATAGAGCGCCTGCAGTTCGACGTGCGGCAACAGATGAAAGAAGACATTGCCCAGCCCGTTGTTGCCGCCGTAGATGTCGCGGCCCGGGAAGAAGCCAAACGCGGGCGGCATGCGTTGGTGCGTGTCATGAACGGCGTGGCAGGCCAGGCCGAGTTGCTTGAGTTGATTGGCGCATTGCGCTTGCGCCGCCGCCGCCCGCACCCGCTGCACCGCGGGGACCAAGAGCGCGATCAAGATGGCGATGATGGCGATGACGATGAGCAGTTCGAGCAGCGTGACCGCTCGCCTGAATCGGGAACGACGAATCGCGGAAGGCGCTTTCATGACGCACCTGCCGCCTTCATGCTCCCCTCGCCCTTGGGGAGAGGGGCTGGGGGTGAGGGCGCTTTCGCGGTGCGGCGGCGATACACGATGAATGCGCTTGCCGTCATCAGCACCACGATGACGCTGACGACGGCCCAAACCCAACGGCTGCTCGATGGCGGCGTCGGCGGCAGATTCAACTCGCGCGATTCGCCTTCTAGCTGATAGCCGTCTGCCGTCTTGACCCAGCGACCGTCGATGATGTGTTTGCTGGCGATGATTTCCATGAACGAATACGCGAACGCGTTGTTCATCTGAAACATGCCGTATTTCGGATCGTGATACTTCAAATTGTCGGCAACCGTCATCTTGTACCCGGTGGCCGCACTCACGCGATTAAGGATCTCGAACACATTCGGATCCTTGCCGACGACCGAGACTTTGGCGTGCAACTTCGGATCCAGGCCGAGCGGGTGCCATTTGGCGTAATCTTCGCGAACCTTGGCGGCTTTGGCGCGGGCATCTTCAACGCGTTTGTTTTTCTCGTCTTGCGCCTTTTCCGCTTCCGGCGTGAGGATGACCATGCCGACGTCATTTTTCGGCTTACCGTGAAGGACATAGCCGTCATCGACTTTCTCCCATCGGCCTTCATCGACCTGGTTCGTCGCAATATTCCTCATGATGCGCCACGCTGGCGTGTTCAAGGCAGAAATGCTGCCGAACGTGATCTTGCCTTTTTCAGATTGCGGCGCGACCTTGAGTCGCACACCCGTTGCTTTCTCAAGTATGCCGAACAAGTCTGCCTCGGTGGGCCGTTTCTTGAATTCGTAGTTCACTGGCGACTTGAGGCGCTGGTCCTTTTTCAGGACCTCAAGCCAATTCTCAACCGTTTCCTGCCCGCGCACGCAACAAGGACCTAGGATGGTCCAAATACAAGCAGCAAATGTGATATTACATAAGCACAAAGCCGTTTTCATGTTTGCTCTAGCGTTTATCGATGTCACTGAGTGACTCGCCAATACAAGCTATTTTTTCTGAATTTGCCGAAGCGAATCGAATGCATCCAGAGACATTTTCAAGTGTTTTTTCGCTTCGTCCGTTTTTTGCTCGGCCGCAAGCTCGTCCAAGTAAAGTCGTCCTAATCTCTCGCCGAAAGTATCCCGAATCACGGTCACCATAAGCTTCCGTCGTAATTCGGGTTGTTCCTTGGGCAACCGAACTGCGATTTCTTGAATACTCATTATGCCGATATTCGCGAGCGCTTCAGCCGCTGGATAGTCGCCCCATCTCGCAATTCGCGAAGCCAGATCAAGCTTTGGAGCTTTGTGATCGATGTTGTCTGTCAAAACCCCAACGGCTCGCACGTCTCGAATTTGGCCTAAAAGATAAATGAGATACACTTTTGTCTCAGCAGATGGGTTTTGTTGCAACTGGCCAATTAAATCGCCGGCTACGTCCGCATGCGTTTTGAGTAATTGCTCAGTGGCCTTGTCAGATTCTAACCGTGTCAATTTGGAATATTGGTCTACACGAATCGAGTATTCTGTCCCTGATTTCTTGGCGTCTCCACCGCCGTAAAGAAAGATGGCGCTACTGAATATCATCAAACCAATAAGAGTTTTCACCGCTTTTTTCATGGCTAATCTCCTGTCGTTTGTAAGGGGCAGAAAAGGGGTCGGGAGTCGTTTTCTCACGCCTCCTCCACCTTCCGCGGCCGCCCCAGCGGCTTCAAGCTCGACTCCAAGCCCAATCGCTTCGCCGTCCGCTCTACCCAACGCTCGTCGCCGAACGGCGTGCCTCGCACAATGCAGCGCCGCAACGCTACCAGCTCCGCTTCCGTTTCCGGCTCATCGACCCACTCAAGCCAGTTCTTGGGCCGCGCGATCGGCGGATCGGCTAGCATCGGCCCCTCGAGGTTCCAGTGCGCTCGCCCCAGGCTGCTCCAGCGCCATTTCGCGGCACTCGTGACCATGCCGGCCCGCAACGGATTGCGCTCGACGTAACGCATCAGCTTGAGCAGATGATCGTCCTCGGCGACCGGGAAGGACTTGAATCGCCCCTGGTAAAGCGGACCGGTTCCCTGCGTGTGAAAGTGAGCGTGCCAACGTTGCGTGTGCGTGACGGTGAGCCAACGCATGAACTCGGAGAGTTCGCCATCCTTCTTCGGCCAAAGCACGAGGTGCCAGTGATTGGACATGACGCAATAAGCCAGGATTCGCATCGGCGTGCGTTCCTGCGCTTCGGCGAGCACGCGCACAAAGGCTTCGTAGTCAACGGCCTTGCGAAAGAGCCTGGCCCGGCCGACGGCGCGGTTGAGCACATGATAGGCGTAACCACCTGCGGCATGTCGAAGACGTCGTGGCATGGTAGGATGATGCGGGGCGGCGAGGAGGGTGTCAAGGGAAAACAACGACTCCCGACCCCTTTTACAGCCCCAAGTCTCAACAGGCTTGTGCGTCGGATAGTGTTGACGCGTTCAACGGCTCTTGTAATCTGGGCACTCGGTTGCATTCGGCCGCTCTGGACGGCGGCACACATCTC
Organism: Gemmataceae bacterium; assembly: GCA_036745215.1. GTDB lineage: Bacteria > Planctomycetota > Planctomycetia > Gemmatales > Gemmataceae > SIAQ01. The sequence continues at coordinate 1,396 of DAIOGM010000345.1, read as the reverse complement.
CATGATTGAACTTGCAACTATCGCAGAGGAATTCGCTCGATGCCCCCTGCTCAACCGAGAATATTAGCTTGTACCAGACCGCACACAAGATAACGAAGCCGATCAGGAGCGCCACGGAAAAGTAGGGGATTGGGACGGGAACAAACCACGCCACCACAACGGCGATTGTGTAGCCGACCCAAATCTTTGCATAATGCCGTTTGACCCAACTCATAGATAGTCCTTCAGCATCGCAAACAGGATCATCCGAGGACGTTGGATGATGAGGCGGCGAAATCAACGCCTTGATGTCCCACTACCGGGAATCGGGCGACGCCGTGATGATGCCGGTTGCTATGGACCTACGACCTTAAACGTAATCTGTGTTTTCAACAATTCACTCTTCGGCATCGGGCTTTTGAACATAACGCTGCGTTTGACGTTGATCACGTAATCACCGGGCAATGTACAGTCGAAAAAGAGGCCGATGTTTCCAATCGAAAGGTCATAACTTTGCCCAGACAGAACTTCGACCGTAGTTGCAGACCCGATGGTAGCACTTAATTTGTCGAGTGGATTGGTTGGCTGCAGGAATTTTTTTGCAAACGCCGTCATCGGGACGGCGTTGCCCGCAGCATACATTACCTCGATTTCAACTTTGACGGGTCGATACCGATCGTAAACCAGTTGCAATACGCCATCACCCTTGTTGGTCAGCTCGATTTGCAGCCGAATTGGTTCGCCAGCCTTCGTTTTTGAAAGGGTGGAAACAGAAATCCAAGCACCATCTACGATTTGCGATTTTGCCTTCGTGTTTTGAGGCTGGTCTGATTTTTCTTGCGGCGTCGCGGTTTCCATATTTGCCAATATCAAACAAATGACTGCAACCGACGACAATCTGAATCTCGACAACATTGTCAGGTCCTTTCATCGCTCCTCAGCGTCAATCATGCCAATAGAACTCGTTTGCGTTCCGGCGTCAACAATGAATTTGGGGCCAAGGGAAACGATGCGACCGGAGAGGGTTTGTCGAAACGCAATATTGATTTGCATTTTCCGCCCCCCCGCATTACCATAATCGATGAGACGGTTCGATCTTCATATCACGGAGAGCCAACATGCGACCTCAAAAGATTGCCTTGCTAGTCGCCTCCACGGTCACCGCGCTGTTCGTCGCGGCGGTGGGCATCGTGGCGATTGCCGAGTTTTGGCCGGCCGCCGATCCGCAGCAGGCGCGGCGGAATCGAGAGGAGCAGGTCGCGTTTCAGTTCAACGGCGCGGCGCCGGTGTTCGACCTGGATTTCCCGATCGAAGCCGACCCCATCGCGGCCCCGGTTGACGTTCATCAGGCGCGCGGCGCCGTCGTCGCGGCCAACGATTATGTGCTCAGCGGGCCGGTCACGCACGGCAACCTCGC
>DAIOGM010000344.1:0-8039 GCA_036745215.1 Gemmataceae bacterium | reverse complement strand
TCCGGGGACCGTCCCACGAAAAAGATGTTGGTAATAGATAGGGCTCCGCCTGGGAACGCACTGCCTGCGAGGCTCTGCCTCGCGTCCCTAGATTGACTCCGACTCCGCGCCGGCAGGCAGAGCCTGCAAGACAGTGCGTTCCCAGGCGGAGCCTGGGAACGTGGGATCGAGTCATTTCGGCGTTTGCAACGTTCCGACGATTTCACTCACCGACTTCACGCCAATTTCCGCACACGTCGCATGCAGTTCATCGACCAGGCGCGTCGAAACCGTCGGATCAAAGAAATTCGCCGTGCCGATCTGCACCGCCGACGCGCCGGCGACGAGAAACTCCATCACGTCATCGAGCGAGCGAATGCCGCCGACGCCCATGATCGGCACACGCACGTTGCGCGCCACCGTCCACACCAGCCGCAGCGCCAGCGGCTTGATCGCCGGGCCCGACAGACCGCCGGTGACGTTGCCGAGGATCGGCTTGCGATTGCGCCAGTCGATCGCCATGCCGACGAACGTGTTGACGAGCGACACCGCGTCCGCGCCGCCGTCGGCCGCCGCCTGGGCAATCGGCACAATGTTGGTAACGTTCGGCGTCAGTTTCGCGATGATCGGCAACGGACAAACGCCGCGCACGTCGGCAACGATGCGTCGCGTCACAGTCGGATCGGTTGCGAAATCCGTGCCTCCCGAGACGTTCGGGCACGATAGATTCAACTCGAGCCCCGCCAGCCCCGGCTCCTTGCCGATTTTCGCCGCCATCTCGACGAACTCATCCGCCGTCTTGCCGGCGATGTTGGCGATGATCGCCGTCGGCAGCGTGCGCAAATACGGCAGGTGATGGGCAATGAAGTGGTCGATGCCGTCGTTGTCGAGTCCGATGGCGTTGAGCATGCCCGACGCCGTCTCGACGGTGCGCGGCGGCGTGTTGCCTGCTCGCGCCACTTTGGTCACCGTCTTCGGAATGATGCCGCCGAGCTTCGCGAAATCGACCGTGCCCGCCATCTCGCGCGCGTAGCCAAACGTGCCGGACGCGACGAGGATGGGGTTCTTGAGTTGCAGGCGGCCCAGGGTAACGGTGAGGTTCATAGTTGGACGCATTAACTGGCAGCCTTCGCAGGCGAGTTGGTCACAAGTCCGACCCTGCTCAGCTTGCGCTTCGTGAGCAAATCGCGTGCTTCGGGCAATCCGAAGAAAAGCCGCAGCATATTGTCTACGGGCCGCTGCTGGAATTGTCTGCCGCTCTCGTAACGTGCGACCTCCTTTTCAACGATGCCGATCGCACTGGCGAGGTCCTTTTGCGAGATGCCCAGGCGTTCACGATATTTGCGAATCTTGTCCGGAGTCAGCAGTTTTGCGAGTCGCAAGAATTCCGCCGTGATGTGTTCGTCCGCTTCGCTATCGATTATCGGTGCACCGCATTTGCGACAACGCGGCGTCTTCAGTTTGGGAATCTTGATACGATAAACTCGATTGTCGAATTCGAGATCAGTGGAGTAATTCATTGTGCCGTCGTAGACAGCTTTTTCCTGGCACTTGCTGCACTTCCATGGAAACGGCTTCTTTCCATTATTTTTGTTCATGTGCATTCACCAGTAGAACTTCCGGGAAGTCTGGATCGGAATCCGCCAACACCAATTCCACGAAGAGCCCTTTCTTGAATGGACCCGCGGGCACAACAGCCTTGTAATAGTAGTTCCTCCTGTCCTTCCATTCATGCCTGGATTCCTTGACTTGACAGATTGCGCCACCGCCTTGGACATACGCAATCAATTCACTCCTGATTTTTGCACCGGTCAAGCCGAACGGCCCCAACTCGCGACGAATGCGATCAATTACATCGGGGTCCCATTCGACGCAACCACCCAGCCCACTTTTGATGGCCTTGACCACCAACGCACGTTCGTCCGGGTCGCTCATGAATCATCCTAGCGCAAGGATGATGTCTGTCAAGTTGCTCATGGCTCTTCAAGATACGTATACCCGCCGAGCCCCGTCTCGTAGAAATGCAGGAATTGACGTGACTCTTGCACCGTGATGCGATTGGTGCGCACGGCTCGCTCGACGTCCTTGCGCAATTGATTGAGCAACTCCTCCGCGTTGTATTGCACGTACGCGAGCACCTCGCGCACCGTGTCCCCCTTGACGACGCCATCGAGCACGATCTCGCCGTTCTCGTCCATGCCGACGTGCACCGCATTCGTGTCGCCAAAGAGGTTGTGCAAGTCGCCGAGAATCTCCTGATAGGCGCCGAGCAGAAACGCGCCGAGGTAATAAGGTTGGCCGGTAAACGGATGCAGCTCCAGCGTCGAACGCACGTCGCGCTGGTCGATGAACTGATCGATCTTGCCGTCCGAGTCGCACGTGATGTCGCCCAGCACCGCGCGGCGCGTCGGCGGTTCGTTCAAGCGGTGGATCGGCATGATCGGGAAGAGCTGCTTGATCGCCCAGCTATCCGGCATCGACTGGAACACGGAGAAGTTGCAGAAGTACGTGTCCGACATCATCGATTCCAGGCCTTCCAGCTCTTCCGGCGGGATATCCAGCTCCTTCATCATGCGCAAAATCTTGCCGCACACGGCCCAGAACAATCGCTCAATTAACGCACGCTGCTCGATCGTGATTGCACCGAGGTTGAACATGTTGAGCGAATCGTCCATCGCCTGCACGGCATCGTGATAGCCTTCGATCATGTTCTTCTTCGACAGATCGCGATGGATGCCGAAAAGGTCGGACACCTGTTGCGGCGCGTCGGCGGGGATTTCCGGCGGCACCGTGTAGCGGTCGAAGTTGGACACGCCGAGCACGTCGAAGACGAGCATGCTGTGATACGCGACGACTGCCCGGCCCGATTCCGAAATGATCGTCGGGTACGGCACGCCGCATTCGTCGCAGACGCTTTTGATGCGAAAGACGACGTCGTTCGCATATTCCTGGAGCGTGTAGTTGACGGACGATTCGAAATCGGTCTGCGAGCCGTCGTAATCGATGCCCAGGCCGCCGCCGACGTCGATGTATCGCACGCCCGCGCCGACGCGATGCAGCTCGGTGTAGACGCGGCCCGCCTCGGTGAGGGCACTCTTGATCGAGCGGATGTTCGTGATTTGACTGCCGAGATGGAAATGCACCAGTTGCAGGCAATCTTCCATGCCGCGCTGTTTCAGGAATTCGAATGCTTCGAGGGCTTCGGTCAAGGTGAGGCCAAACTTGGAGCGAAAGCCCGCGCTATTTCGCCAGCGCCCTGCCCCGCGAGCGCCGAGTTTGATCCGGATGCCGATGATGGGGCGAACGCCGAGGTCCTCGGCATAGCGCACGATCAGTTCAAGCTCGCTGAATTTCTCGACGACGGGGATGATCAGCTTGCCCATCTTGCAGGCGAGGATGGTCATCTTGATGAATTCATCGTCCTTGAATCCGTTGCAAATGATGGGCGTTTCGCCGCCATTGGTGAGCGCGAGCACCGCCAGCAGCTCCGGCTTCGAGCCCGCTTCCAGGCCGAAGCCGTAGGGTTTGCCGAAGTCGAGGATTTCTTCGACGACGTGGCGTTGCTGATTGACCTTGATGGGATAGACGCAGACGTAGTTGCCGGAGTAGTTGTATTCGTTGATGGCGGTCTTGAATGCTTCGTGGATTTCGCCGACGCGATGACGCAGGATGTCGGTGAAGCGCAAGAGAATCGGCAGCTGAATGCCGCGGTCTTGAAGTTGATCGATCAACTGCTTGAGGTCGATGGCTTCTTCGGGGCGTTTGTTGGGATGGACGGTGACATGGCCTTTTTCGTTGATGCCGAAATAGCCTTTGCCCCAGTTCTTGACTTCGTACGTCTCCAGAGAGTCCTGGAGTTTCCATTGCTCAATCAGTTCCATCAGAGAGACGCCTCATGCCAGGGAAGAACACAAAACCTGTTTTCCGCCTTCGGAATCATGCATAGAATGGGGACAACGGTTTGGCGGATTGTCTTCCATTTTTTGATGATGGAATAATCATCAGTATAGTGTCTGCGCATCCGCGTCAAGATTTATTTGCCGTGCGTGCCAAAAGAAATCGCGCCGCGCGCGAAGATGTGCGGGCCGGCGACGGACGGGCGACCACCAGCCACTTGAAATGACCGGCATGCAGCGGGTATAAACGTAGTTGGGTTTTGTTGATCGTGGGGAGGAACAGCGATGTCGAGTCCCTTTCCGGGAATGGACCCGTATCTCGAAGACGAGAAACGTTGGCCGACGTTTCAGCCACTGTTGGTGCATGCGCTTTATCAGATGTTGCTGCCGGGGTTGATGGACCGCTATCGCGCCCGCGTCGGCGAGCGCGATTACACCAGCGAAGAGGCGTTGTTCACGTCCATCGTGCGACAGGAACACAAGGAATCGTACATCGAAGTTCGGCAACGCTCCGACGGCCGGCTCATCACGCTTTTGGAAGTGATCAGCCCGGCGAACAAGATCACCGGCGAAGGCCGCCGGCTCTATCGCGCCCGCCGCGACGAAGTCAAGAAGATGAACGCCAACGTCGTCGAAATTGACCTGGTGCTGCAGGGCCAAACGTTGATCGATTGCAACAAGGACGCCGCGCCGACGTGGGACTACGCCGTCGTTGTCACGCGCTGGACGCATCCGGATCGCTATGAGATTTACTCGGCGACCTTGCCCAAGCGATTGCCACGCTTTCGCGTGCCGCTCGCGTCGGACGATCGCGACACCGTGCTCGATTTGCAGGCGGCGGTCGCAAAGGCGTTCGATCAGGGCGGCTTCATCAAGAACATCGATTTCGCGCGCGACCCCGCGACGCACCTCACCGATGAAAACCGCAAGTGGCTCAACGATCGGCTCAAGGAAGAAAAGCTGCGGAAATAGTCGATCATGAAAAGGACACGGCGAGCCGAGCCCCGTCAGGGGCCGGTTGAGTAATCCCCGACGCTCAACCGGCCCCTGACGGGGCTCGGCTCGCCGCCCATTAAGGACCGCCGCCATGCCAACCCTTGTCGCCTCGCCGACGCGTATCGAAGCGGCCGGTCAGCCGCCAAAGATCATTGACGAATACATTGGCCTCGTCAACTCGCGCATGGAACTGTTGTCGATCGCGCACATGCGGAGCCCATCCGGATGGAGCGAACCAGGCCAGACGCCGGAATTCGAGGAGTTCACGATTGTGCTGAAAGGAACGTTGCGCGTCGGCTACCAAGGCGGCCATTTGGACGTGAATGCCGGTCAAGCGGTGATCGCTCACGCGGGCGAATGGGTGCAATACAGCACGCCCGGCGAGCAAGGGGCGGAGTATCTTGCGGTGTGCGTGCCCGCGTTTTCGCCGGCGACGGTGCATCGAGATGACGATTGATGTCGTGGCGGCAAGAATGAAATCTTGCCGATGGCTGGGGACTCGGCAAGATTTCAATCTTGGCGCCACATTAACGTTCAAGGGCTTGCGTCGTAGCTAAGCACGCCCTTGCCCGCGCCCCCCTTGACGCTGACGACGGTCACGCGAACGATCTCCGTCGCCTGAAGCGTGAAGGACACGTTCGCGCGCGCCTTTGGATCGTTGTCCTGCGCGATGATTTGATTGGGATCGCTATCCTTGACGACGACAATATTAAAGTCGGCGTTCGCCCCCGCCTTGGTATGCACGAAGGTGAAACTCGCATTGTGGCCGGCGCGGACGCGGAACTTTTTCACGTCTTCTTTCTTCGTGCCCGTGAACTCCACATCCTTGAGGCCCTTGCCTTCGAACGTGTCCGGCGGCAACGGCTGATCCTTGTCGTCCTTCTTGTCAATCTTGTTCGCATCCTTGAACTCGCGAATCGTGACCACGCTCTTCACGGGCACCGTGTTGGGCCGATTGTTGTCCAGATTGACGATTTCCACTCGATATTCGCCGTCGTGCTGCGGCACCCAGCGCGTATAGCAATCCGGATGGTCCGCAATGTCGAACGCGACCTGGTCCCCATTGGCGTTGAAGACGTGAAGGTCCACGTCAACCACATTAATAATGCGCGGCTGCGTCTTCACGATGAATTCGTATTCAACGCCCTTGCGAAAGGAGAACTTTCGGCTTTCGCGCGCGTTGACGGCGAGCTGAACGTCGTAACGGACTTCCGACTTCACCAGGTTCGCCAGGTTGATTTTGCCGTCGCCGGCGTTCTGCGACATCGTGATGAGAATGACCACGCCGACGGCCAGGCTGCCAAGAATGACGACCGCGCCGATGATGAGCGCGACGACGATGCCGAAGCTCGAACCCGCGCGAGCGGGATCGGGCCGGCGGCGAGCGGGCACGTCTTCGTCGCGGGCGCGCGAGCGCCTTCGCGGCGCTTCTTCGATTTCTTCGCCGGGCGGACTCGTCTTGGCGGCAACCGCGGCCGGCGCATTCGCCGGGGCGGTCACGTTATCGGTATCTCGATTTTGCGTGATTTGATGATCGGGCGCTGAGGAATCGGAGAATAGCTCTCGGACGGCGCTGGCCCGCGTCCATTTGGCCATGCCGTCGGTCCACACCATGTCGGTCGGCTTCAAGCCCCCTTCGCCGGCGAGGCGTTTGAGTTCGCCCAGCGGCACCGGGTCCATCTGCTTGCCATCGCTTGTGTAGAACCACATCTCGGACATGAAGTATCTCCGACGAGCAGAAACTCGCATCGGCGACGCGGATGGGCCGCCAGTTATTTTTATCGCAGGCGGAGGGGGATTGCAAGCAGAATCAGGGCGCCGAATCGTTTGAAGTCCTTTCTGGTTTTTAGTTTAATTTACCTATCTTCCATGTTGCCGATTCATCAAAAACCCGAAAGATTGGCCGAAAAGCAGAACGCAACGGCACCAGCATGGCCAATCGCCACTGAACCAATCACAATCCAAACGGCATATTTATTCAATGCCGCGGTTCCGATGAGGAAACCGTAAACGGGGAACTGAATTAATGCCAACGCGATCAGGCGATTGCTTATACGTCCGTCCACGAGGGTTAGTAGCATGGTGTAAGGAAAGAAGAGCTTCGCAGGAGTATAGGTGCCGTGCCCAGCGCCGGCTGAAATAGTGGCAAGAAATGCAAGAATCACGCCGAGTCCCGCGCCGCCCAGCACGCCAGCGGCGCACGCGAGAAATCTAAGGAATCGGGTTCGGTTTGGCGATTGAGTCATTGTGATGAGCAGTTTCAAACAAAAAACTGGCGCGCGTGAGCCGGCTACATTATAGCCGATTGCTTCGTGAAGTTCCTCCAGACACCAAGACACTCAAACTCTCCGTTTGTTGAGAACACAAAAAAAAAACGGTTTCGCGCTCCGAAGAACGCGAAACCGCAAGCGATGTTCAAAGTTGCCAAACCGGCGTTACTGAATCAGAATGAACTCTTTCGTGTTGATCAATGCCCACACGATATTTTCGTACGCCAACTGCCGCGTCTTGGCATTGCGTTCGATGTTCGCGATGGCCAAGTTCATCTGTGCCTCATTCGGACGGCGAGCGAACGCCCAGACGAACAACTCCTCGACCTTTTCCTTGTCGGAGCGCTTATCACGAACCATTTGCTCGGCCCGGCCGCCGGCGCGGGTCAGCTTGCCCTGAATCTCCGGCGAGTTGAGCAAATGCAGCACCTGCGCCAGGTTCGCTTCGGAAACGCGTTCGCATTCGCATGCGCTGATGCGCTGCGGCCGGCCGAACACGTCGAGGAAGTACGACGGGAACGACTCGTCCGGAAGCATCAACGCGCGGTTCGGCGAATGGCGATCGTTCGGCAAGCCCTGGAAGTTCGCCGGGCTGTTCGTCACCTGCGACACCGCGTCGAAGAGCACCTCGGCCGACATGCGGCGAGGATAGTAACGCGCGAACGCTTTCTTGTCGTTCTTGTTGAACTCGTTCGGCATGGCGGAGAGCTGATACGATCGGCTCTTGACCATGATCTTGACCAGGTGCTTCAAGCTGAACTTGCTCTGCACCAGTTCCTGAGCCAGCGCGTCGAGCAACTCGGGGTTCGACGGCGGGTTCGTGACGCGCATGTCGTCCACCGGATCGACGATGCCCTTGCCGAAGAAGTGGGCCCAGTAGCGATTCACGACAGCGCGG
>DAIOGM010000343.1:0-8042 GCA_036745215.1 Gemmataceae bacterium | reverse complement strand
CCGCTGTGCGAGGCCTTCGGCGTCAACCGCACGTAGATCTGCCCGGTGTCGACCGACATGCCGGCGAACTGCACGGCGAGGACGTGCGTTTCGCGCAAAGTCAGCAAAAGCCAGGCGGCGGCAACGCTGCCCAGCGCGTGGATGGACGCGCCGGCGAGCATGAGAATCATCGGCACGAAGGCGCCGGCATATCGTTCGTCGAGCACAAAATGCGTGAGCAGATACGCGGCGCCGATCAACGAAACGAGGAGAATGGCCGTGAACGACGCAAACGCCATCACGATCGGCCGAGCTGGGCGATGCGCCGCCTTCGCTTGAGCGAGGCGAGGCTGGACGAAGCGCAAGGCCGACGTGGTCAAGAGAAGATAACTGGAGGCCGCCTGCTGTGCGAGCCCCAACAGCGCAACTTCGTGTGGCGCGCCCGCCGCGCTCAGGAGGAGCGCCCCCGCGCTGAACGGCGCCGTCGCCAGCACCGCGGACCACAGCAGCGGCCAGGCGGATCGAATCATGACCTTGACGCGCGACGCGTCGAACCGAAGCCGAATCGGTCGGACTCGGAGATGGTACACCAGCAAATGCACTGCGAAGTTCAGAATCCACTTCGAGATGAATACGATCGCGATCACGTTCAGGGCAATCCAATCGTTGCGGGCCAGGAGCACGAACGCTGCGCACGAAAGGAATTCCACGGCGAGCGCGATGGCCGCGCTTTGCAATTGCCGGTGGTGGGCGTCGAAGAACGGCAAGACGTTCATGGCGCCGGCGACGTTCCCGGCCGCGAGCAGGCTAACCAGAAGCTTTGCTTCGCTTGAAATGTCAACGAAAGACGTCCCAACGAGAGTCATCCCGCAAAGGCTGGTGGCGATCAAGCCGGTCAGGACCAGGAATGCGGTCAGGATTTCGTCGGAAGCATCCGGTTGATATATCGTCTCGCGTACTGCGACGGCGCGTAGCCCAGTGCATGCGAAGAGGAAGAGATAACCTTGATAGACGAGCGACGCAGTCAGGCTGCCGTAAAGCTCCGGCCCAAGGGCCCGGGTCAGAATCAGCATTTGGCCAAAGATCAAGAAATGCGTGGCGATGACGAGCCCGCTCATGACGGCCAGGGCTCGGCGAGGAACAGGCGGATCGCTAAACGTTTGGTTGCTCAAGCAACCCTCCACAGCCGATCAAGCGATTTAGCGAAGAGTGATGCACGTTCGGCACATCCATGTCATGGGCCAAGTTTATGATTTGGATCGAGCGCTGTCATGCCGGGCTGGCGTCGGTTCAATTGACACATCCTTTCTCGCGTTGGATGAAAGGCAAAACGGACGATCAAAATTCCATATCAATTCGTCTTCCTAAAGGGGATAGATAGGCAGAGCTTCGATTTCACACAAGAGGGATTGCATGCGCCGGCATCCTTTGAATACCGTGCTGGACCATATTCGGACGAAGGCCTGTCAGTCCGATGAGGCCGTGTTGACCGACGGGCAACTGCTCGAATGTTACCTCGCCGCAAAGGACGAAGAGGCTTTTGCGGCCCTGGTGAATCGGCATGGGCCGATGGTGTTTGCCGTTTGCCGACGCATGATCGCCAACCGACAGGACGCGGAGGACGCATTCCAGGCGACGTTCCTTGTTCTGGTTCGCAAGGCGGCCAGCATTCGTCCGCGCGACATGGTTGGGAACTGGCTGTATGGCGTTGCGTTCCGTGCAGCGCTGAAGGCACGAACCGTGGCCGGACGTCAAGTGGCAAGAGAGAAACCCATGAAGTACGCGCCGGAGCCCGCGACGATTGAAGCGGGACTTTGGGAAGATCTTCTTCCGCTGCTCGATCAGGAATTGAATTCGCTCCCCGACAAATATCGGCTGCCGATTGTCCTGTGCGATCTCGAAGGCTTGACTCGCAAAGAGGCGGCGCGGCGTCTGGGTTGGCCCGAAGGCACGGTCGCCGGCCGCATTGCCCAGGCTCGTTCTTTGCTTGCCAAACGACTGGCACGCAAGGGTTTGCCCGTGACGGCGGGCGTGCTGGCGGCGTTGATGGCCCAGAATGCAGCCTCCGCGGCGGTGCCGGCGGCGCTGGTGTCGTCCACCATTCCGCTGACCTCGGCGGACGCGGCCGCCTCGGGCGCCCTGACCGCGAAAGTTGCGGCGCTGGCCGAGGGCGTGTTGAAAGCGATGTTGGTCAGCAAGCTCACGTCGTCGGCGTTCATCATTGCGGTGCTGGCATTCCTCGCACTCGGCAGTTCGGTCCTGGTTATCGGACAAACCGACGCGGCAGGCGATGCTCGCCCGATTGCCGAATTGATTGACGACCACAAAGTCGGCGTGCGAAGAAATCACCGTAATGAGCTTGAGGACATCAATGCCGGCGCGGTGAACTTCAAACGCGACAAAGCGTTCGAGGTGGCCAACGTGCCGTTGCCGCGCTTCGATCCGACGCCGAAAGTGCCGGCGGGTTATTGGTGGTACAAGGGCAACGGCTTTGAAGGCGAGTTGGTCATCAACGTCGGCGCGGACGGGAAGGTCACCGGTTCCATTCATGGCGACAAGGTCGTCGGTCGATTCGAGCCGAAAACGAATTCCCTCACGTTTCGCCGAGTCGTTGTCTCCGGGCCGAAAGAAGTCGAGGTGCAAGAATACGCGGCGACGTATGCCGAAAGTCCGCCGGTGCAACGTGGGAACGAGGCGATGCGGTTCACTTTGAGAGGGACCGCCAAGTCATTGAACGGCGCCTTCTGGGGTGCGCCGGGTGTTCTATACCCGTGGGAGGCAACCGTGTATTGCGAGCGATTGCCGAAGATGTCCATCAATCAAATCATGAAGGCTGCTCATTTGACGCCGGGGAATCGCGGCACCAAAAAGAACCTCGATAGCAAGGTCATCGACGGCGGCGCGACGCAAGCCGAACAGGTGCAATTGCTGGATCTCTACGGGGAACTCGAACGTCGCGATCCACCGGTGGGGGACAAGAAAGCCTGGAAAGAACGCACGGGCGAGATGGTCGCCGCGCTCAAGGCGGTGATGGCCGGTGAAAATCAGGCGAGCCAGCGCTTGCTCAAGGCGCGCGATTGCAAGGCGTGCCACGACGTTCATCGGCGTGCGGCGGTTAATCCTCCAAAAGCCGACCTCGTGAAAATCGGCGCCGGTTCCATGCCGGGCGACAAGATGCATCGAATGGTCGTCGATTTTGTCGCCGGCCAACGAAGCGGAGGCGCCGGTTGCCCGTCCGTGATGATTGGCAATTCGGGTACGCCGGGAATCATCCTCTGGTCGCGCAGCGGCGAGCCGCGCGTGTTTGAACTTGCCGCGAGCTTACAGCCGCTTGTCGATGGCCGAAAGTCGCAAGGGTATCTTGTGATTTTCAACGATCAGCCAAAGAAGACCTTGCTCGAGTCGGCGGACTATCATGGCCTGGATACATTCCAGGTTGGCACGCCACGCCACTTAAAGGATGAGCGGCCTTTCTTCGAGCTTGGCGCGGGAAAAGACGCCGAACTGGTTGTTTTCGTCGTGGATAGCCACACCATTCGCGGCGCCTGGGCGATCGCACCCGGTTCGCTCAGCGCCGAACGCATGGCGACGATCGTCGCCGACGTTTCTCAACTGCTGAAGTCGGGCAAAGGGTAGTGTCTCATTTTCGTGGCCGCAAGATTCCATCTTGCGGGGTATAACGGCAAGATTTCAATCTTGCCGCCACTTAACTGCGTGGAATGCAAAATGAAAATGTCGCACTGGCTCGGTTTAGCAGGGTTCGTCGTCTGCCTGGTTGTCGTCGCCGTCTATGCGCCGTGGCGGCTCGCGTTCCGGAACCTTGAAGACGCGGCGACCAAGGTCAGGGCGGCCGGGTTTTTTGTCTCGGGTGACCGGGCCGATGGCGTCATCGAGAACGGGTTCGTGGTGACGCCGCGTCCGATCCCGCCCATGGACGTGAATCTCTTGCTCAAAGCCGGCAAGATGGGTCCGGTGTGGAAGGACAAGGTGTGGGTCACCAGGATTCCGCATCCGACGGTCCCCGACGACGCCGTCCCACACGCCTGGGGCGACGTCATTGCATTCGGCGATTCCCAGTTGCTCGACCAAATTGAATCGAAGCTCTGCTACTTCAGAGTAAATCGAACGGCCAATGAGGTCGATGGAAACTGACTGGTCATCGGGTGGTGTCTCAATTCACAAAGTGGTGCGACGCTCCGCGTCGCGATTTCACGACGCGGAGCGTCGTGCCACACTGAAACTGAGACACTACCGGTCATCGACTTACGCGACAAACAGCGTCTCTCCCTTGCGTTTACCGATGACCGTGTCGCCGAAAAGACCGGCGAAACTCAAGTCTTTGCCTTTACCGCCGACGATCACGTCCGTGGCGCCATCGTCCAACACGGTCGCCGCGTTCAAGAAGATGGCGCCGTTTTTGCGCTTGGCAAACGAGCCGTTGACTTGCCCGGTCAGATTTTGCACGCGTTGCTTGTAACTGCGGCCGGAATTCCATTCCTGGAAGACGCCGGCGAGTGCGGTTTGCGAGTTGTTGAAGGTCGTATCGCCGGCCACGAGAAGGTCGTCGCCCGGTTTGGCGAAGATGACATCGGCGCCGCCGCCGCCGAAGAGGAGATCGCGTTTTGCGCCGCCGAGGAGGATGTCGTTGCCGGCGTCGCCGAAGAGGACGCCCGGCCCGCCGCCGGCCTCGATCTTGTCGTTGCCGGCGCCGCCGTAAAGCCAGGCCGGGAGCGTCACTTTCTTCGAGACCTTGAGCGCGTCGTCGCCGTGATAGCCGAAGGTAACGATTCGGCTCGTGGGCTGAAAGGGACCGCTCTTGACGCCGTTGATCCAGACGATGACGTCTTTCGCTTTCACGCCACGATCCACGAGGATGGTGTCATTATTGAGCGTGCCGTCAATGACGAGCATCTTACCGCCGAGCGGATCGGCGACGAGGCGCGGCGGCGCCGCCGAGACCGCGATAAAGACCTGGCCGTCAGTCCGAATCTCGCTCGCCGTCGTATTAATTTCGTAAACAAACGAGTCGAATCCGATAAAGCCGAAGTTCGGCGCGTACGTCGCGATGCCGGTGGTCAGGTTCACGCTGACGGTCCCGTGACTTGCCGGCGTGATCACTCGGATCGACGACAGGTCCGCGGCGCTGCCGTCGCGGACGTCGTCGTTGCGAGTCACGTCGATCGCGATCGGCGTGGCGCTTTTGGTCTGGGCAAAATCATCCGCGGGAACAATCGGCGCCTCTTCCACCGGGCCCACCGGAGGAAGCGTGACCGTCGCCTGATTCGATTCGAGGCCGAGGCTATTGCGAATCGTGTAGACGAAGCTGTCCTGCTGCGGATCGGGCGGTTGTTCCCCCGGCGGCAGGCCGGGCGGCAACAAGTAATTAGGCGTATACAGCAGCATGCCGGTCGATGGATCGTGCACCAGCAGCCCGAACGCCGGCTGCGTCACGATCGTGATGGTGGCGGGATCGAGCGTGGCGCCGGCATTGGGCTCGATGTCGTTTTCGAAAACGTTCAACGGCGTGGACGTGTCAATGATGTACGCGAGCGAATCGTCCACAGCCGTCGGCGGCGTAGGATCGCCGCCCCCGGCGGCCGGCGCCAACCGGCTCTCCAGGACCTCAATCGTAGGGCGCGGCCGATGAGTCTTCGGTCGCCGCGTTGGTGTGATGTCGGAACGAAAACAGCGCAAGATTGATTGCCAAGGCTTGGCGAACATGCGGCACTCCTGGTTGGGCGGCGAATGTCAAATTGGGAGTGCTACAGGCCCGATGCTGCACTACCACTGCGCGGAAGTTGGATAGGCTAATCGAGGCGATCCACGGCGTCAAGGAAAAAAAGGCCCGAGTCGTCTCCGACGTTCTTGCCACACGGCGCCGGCGAGTACGTGCACGGCGCCGCTGTCGTCCAATTCAAGCCCCGTGACGACCTGAGCCCACAAGCCGAGCTGTTCCGGTGAACCGAGAATGGCGGGCGGCGTATTCCACAACGCCGCCGTGCCGTCGAAGCTTGCGGTAGCTGCGAGATCGCCCTTCGGACTGACGGCGAGCGCCTGGATCTTGCCGTGCGCGAATGGCGGGCCCACGGGCAGACCGGTCGGCACATGCCAGCGCCGAGCGATGCCGTCATAGCTTCCCGTCAACATCGTGCGGGCGTCGGGACTGAACGCAACGGCGCGGACCAAGTCTTGATGCTGCATGGGAGAACCGAGCGCGGCGCCGGTGGCGACGTCCCACAGGCGTGCGGCTTTGTCGTCTTCGCCGCCCGAGAGCACAAAGCGGCCATCGTGACTGACGGCAAGCGCCTTGACGCCTCCTTCATGCCCTGGAAGTGTTTTTACTAACTTGCCGGTGGCGGTTTCCCAGAGCCGAATCGCCTTGTCACGACGGTCCGCCGTAAACGCGGTTTTGCCGTCCGGGCTGAAGGCGACCGTCTCGACCGCACCGGCGTGCTCGAGCGCTATGGCGTGCGGCGGCCGGCTCGACAAGTCCCACAACTGCGCGGTGCGATCGGCGCTACCGGTCAATGCGAAGCTGGCATCGGGATCAAGGGCAACGGCATGGACGATGCCTTTATGCGGCAGCGTGCTCAGGAGTTGAGCCCTCGCGACATCCCACAACCTGGCGTTGCCGTCCGTGGCGCCGGTGAGTACCGTCTTGCCGTCCCGGCTGAAAACGATGGCATAAACGATACCTTTGTGCGGCAAGGACCGGGGCGGGGCGCCATTCGCCAGGTCCCACAAGCGCGCGTCGGCGGCGCCAGTGCAAGCGAGCTTGCCGTCCGGACTGAAGGCCACGGCATGAACAATCCCGCCCTGCTTTTGAGGCTTGGCGGCGAGCGTGCCGCTCGCCGTGTCCCAGAGCCGCACCGTCTGGTCAAAACCGCCGGTCAACAAGCGGTTCGCGCCCGGGTTGAACGCCAAGGCTCGAACTTCGCCGCCGTGTTTGAGGAACGGACCCCAACGAATGCCCTCGGGACGCGCGTACAGCCGCAACGTTCCGTCAACCGTGAGCAACGTCCGGTCGTCGCCGCTGAAAATGCACGTCCGCACGGCGCCTTGATGAATGAGCGGCGGCGCGGCGGGCTGGCCGGTCTTCGTCGACCAGAACCGCGTCCCGCTGACTCCACCAGAAAGCAGGGTCTGGCTATCGCGGCTAAAGACCAGGCTTCCGACCGGTCCCGGATGTGCGATCGGCGAGGCGATCGGCAAGCCGGTCTCGGCGTTTCGCAGATGCAGCGTTTTCGTCTGCGTGCGGACGGCGAACAACTTGGCGTCCGGACTGAAGCTCGCATTCTCAATGGCGCCATCGTGCGGCACGGGAGGGAACGCAGGCGTTGCCGTGGCTCGTTGCCAAACGTAGGCTTTTCCGTCACCGGTTCCCGTGAGGAGTCGCGTGCCATCGGCGCTGAACGCCGCCGCCGTGACGGTTTTGTCGTGAACCAGCGGCGGCCCGGAGCGCGCACCGGTCGAGGCGGTCCACAAATTGGCGAGTCCGTCGCGGCTCGCCGTCAAGATATGCTCGCCGTCCGGGCTAAACTCGACGAGAGCTACTCCTAACTTGTGCGGCCACGGCGAGCGAATAACCTGGCCTGTGGCCGTATCCCATAGGCGTGCCATCTTGTCGTCGCAGCCCGTGACGACGTGCTGCCCATCGGGACTGATAGCCGCAGACCAGACGCGAGCATCATGCGGCATCGGCGGGCAGGCGAGTTTCCCACTCGCGACATCCCAAACGCGGGCGTTTCGTTCGGTCGTGGTGAGAAGGAGGCGTCCATCGGCGCTGAAAGCCAGTGTCGCGACGGCGCCTTCGTGAGGCAGCGAGTGCAACACACGGCCCGCGTCGTCATCGGCTGCGGAGCAGAGCTGAACGGTATGGTTCGACAACGCCATGGCAAGGACCGGATCGCGCGGGCTCAGAGCCGCGGTCCACACGTGGCTTCCTTCCGGACCATGCAACACGGCGCGCAGCGGCCAAAGCACGCGATACCAGGCGGCCAGGTTGAAGCGGATGGCCGATTCAAGATCGGCGTCCTCGGCCTCGATCGCTGCGGCCAAGGCGC
>DAIOGM010000342.1:4907-8073 GCA_036745215.1 Gemmataceae bacterium | reverse complement strand
GCGGCGAGCGCGGACGGCGCCAGGCCGTCGTGGCCCATCGCAAAGAGCAAACGCGGGCCGACCAGCAAGTTGCCGTTGAGCGAGCCGAACACGGAAATCATGATCGCGGCCGAGCCCAATAAGAGGCCGATCGGTCCGAGCAAGCGATTGGCGAACAGCGTCGCCACGGGGCTGTCGCCTCCCTTGGTGATCATGTCCTCGCGCGGCACGACCAGGTGATAGGCGACGTTGACCGACAAATACAACAGAATAACCGCGGTTGTGCCCATCAAAAACGAGAGCGGCAGATTGCGATTCGGATCCTTGACTTCCTCGGCCATGGGCGCAAGATTCATCCAGCCGTGATACGCCCAGAGAATGCCAACCAGGGCGCTGCCGAATTTACTCAAGTTGACGCCCGCCCAATCGGCGGGCCAAATCGGCTCCAGCCGCGCGACCTGCACGACAGGCTCGCTGACGAACGCGAGCCAGGCGAACGGCAACAACGCGATGCTCACGAGCGAGATCACCTTGACCGACGTCACCACGAGCTGCAATCCGCCGCCGAGGATCGTGCCACGGGCGTTGACGGCAGCCAGGACCGCGATGACCGTGACGGTGACGCCTTGCCGCGCCCAGAAGCTCAAGAGGTCCGTCGAGGCATCCACGTCGCGGGCGTAGCGCAGAATATCGTGAAACGATTCCGTGAAAACGCCGGCGAGTGCCGCGATGGACCCCGAGCGGATGATCCAGAATTCGACCCAGCCCCACAAAAAGCCCGCCCAGCGGCCATAACCCTCGCGCAAGAAGACATAGTTGCCGCCCGCGCGCGGATGGATGATCGCGACCTCCGCGAGAATGAGCGAGCCGATGAACGACAGCACCCCGACGAGGATCCAGGCGATCATGATGACGCCGAAATCCGCGGCCGCGATCATCGAGCCGTCGGGCGACAATTCGCTCAGGTCCTTGGCGACCGCGTGCGGCTTCTTGAAAACGCCGGAGCCGATGACGGTGCCGATGACGATCGCGGTGGCGATCCACGGACCGAGGACGCGCGGCAGTTTGCCGGATTCAGCCGTTGACATGAATAATCCCTTCAGAGCCTGAGGCGTCAGCGAAGAGTTTCGTCAAACGCTTCGCTTACGCTTCAGGCTCGGACGCGCGGCGCAAACGATCGTGCACCGCCAGCCAAACGTCAGTGGAAGGCGGCGATTCGACGACGATGCGATCAAGCTGAGCGTCATCCAGCCGGTGCAACGCGGCGTAAACTTGTGCGGAATAACTTACGGCATCGCCCGGCAAGAGGACACGAAAAACACCGGGCGGCGCCGGCTCATCGAGATGCGTCAACCAGCCGACGCGCAGCCCTTGGGCCATCAAGGCAGAGACGCGCGCGATGCTATTCGGCACGACTTCGAGCGGCGTGCGCGGCGCGTAATGGCGGCGCAACTGCCCAGGCGAACGAAGCGGCTGTTCGTTTGACACGGAAGCAGGCGCATCAATCGGCCCGATTACCACCTCGATCTCCGCACGCGTCGCCAAGCCGGGGCGCAACTGGCGCGGCGGCGTGCACGTCAAGTCGAGCACCGTCGATTCCAGCCCGCCCGACGTTGGACCTCCGTCGATCAAGCAATCGATGGCATTCGCCAAACTTCGCAGAACGTGTTCTGCGTGCGTCGGCGATAATTCCGTCGAACGATTCGCACTCGGCGCCGCCAACGGCACGCCGCACGCGCGCAGCAACGCCAGCGCCACCGGATGCGCCGGCACGCGGAGTGCCACGGTTGCGCCGCCGGCCGTCACGATGGCGGGCACGTGCGGCTGCTTCGGCAGCACCAGCGTCAACGGGCCAGGCCAAAACCGCTCGGCGAGCCGTTGCGCCGTCTCCGGCCAGGAACTGACGAGCTTCTTCGCTTCGGAAACGTCGGCGACGTGAACGATGATCGGATTCCTGGCGGGCCGGCCCTTCGCGGCAAAAATCTTGGCGACCGCCGCTGCGTCCAGTGCATTGGCGCCAAGGCCGTAGACCGTTTCGGTTGGGAACGCCACGAGCCCGCCCGCTTGCAACCGCCGCGCGGCGCGAGCAATCGCCTCGGCGTCGGGAGATTGCGGATCAACAGGCAGCACTTCGCATGGCATGAGTTTGATGTGCTTCTTGTCAATGCTCTCGAGCGCGAATGGGATCGTTCTTATAAACACGGATCTGATTCAATGCCTTGAGTACATCGTGAAAACCCTGCGGCCGATCATCGCGTTTCTTCGCCAGGCACTTCAAGATCAGATCGCTCATCTCTTGTGTGAGATCGGGGCTATGCATGATCGGCGGCACGGGCTTCTCGATGATGTGCTTCTGCAAAAGATCCTGCTGCGTCGCGCCGCGAAACGGCGGGCGATTGGTCACCAGCTCGTAAAGCGTCGCGCCGAAACTGTAAACATCCGCCCGGCCATCGAGATATTGCCCGCGAATCTGCTCCGGCGACATGTAGCTGCGCGTCCCTTGCACGAGCCCCTTGCGGCGAAAGATCCTGGAGAAGAAGCTGTCGGTTTGCACGCGCTGAGCGATGGCGAAGTCGATGATGCGCAGCTCCGCCTTGCTGTTGACGAGCAGATTGTCCGGCTTGATGTCGCGATGCACCCAGCCGCTCGTATTGATGTAGGCGAATCCGGTCGCGGCTTGCTTGAATATGCTGTGCGCATGTTCGCGAACGAAATCGAACTGCTTTTGCACGAGCCGGGCCTTCAAGCTGCCAGACGGAAAAAACTCCATGACGAAGTAATGATCCGTCTTCTCGTTGCTGACGTGAACAATGCGAATGACGTTGCCGTGCACCATCTCCAGTCCGACGCTGGCTTCGTGATAGAGCATGCTCTTGGCCGTGGTGTCCGAGTGCTTCTCGGGCAAGAGGAGCTTCATCGCGAAATGGCGATGGCTGGACGTCTCGACGACTTCCCAGACTTGGGTGCTCTGTCCCGTCAATATGCACTTGATGAGGCGATAGTTGCCGATGATATTTTCGTCGGCCATATTCTGCTCCGGCGTTTCCGTTGTTTACGTTTAGCGCTCGCCAGGCGCCCGGCGAGCGCTAAACGCAAGCAGCGCTTACCAATATTCCTCAATGTGAATGTTGCCCTTCACCTTGGCGCTCGGCTGATCCTGGTGGAAGCCGCGTTTGCTCAAAATCTC
>DAIOGM010000342.1:0-4897 GCA_036745215.1 Gemmataceae bacterium | reverse complement strand
ATCTCGATGACGCCAAGCGGTTGCGGAAAGATCGACAGGCCCGTCGATTTGTCGATGCTCGGCGCGCCGATCATTTTCGGATTGCCGCACAAATAGACGTGCGCGCGTGCCGGATCGAGCACCTCGCCCATGCGTTCTTCGAGCTGGCCGCTGGTGATGAGATCCTGGATGTACACCTTTTGTCCCGCGTTGGTCACCTCGCGTGTCGTCAGGCTCAGGTAGGTGTAATGCGGATAACGGCGCATCAATTCTTCTTGCAGCGCCAGGTAGCCGAGGTCTTGTTTGTAACGCACGCAGCACGCGGCGAGGATGCGGCCTTGATGATCCTTGCCGAGCAATTCCCAGAGCATGTAGTTGTGCGGAGCTTCGCCGGTGCCGGTGGAGAGGAAGATCACGTTGTCCGTCGGCTGGACGGGCTCAAGCGTGAAGTGCCCGGCGATCTTTTCGCCAAGGAAGATGCGATCGCCCTCTTTCAGCATGAACAAGCGCGGCGTCAGGGCAGGGGGGGCTTTTTCCGCTTGCCGCACCAGGACGATGTAGAACTCCAGATAATCCTGGCGTTCGCGATTGAGCAATTCTCCCTGGTCATCGAGAACGGAGCAACTGATGGAATACGCGCGTCGAATAAGCTTCTTTTCCTCGCCCGGCTTGGGGATCTCCTCCTGGCAGCCGGGAGCGCGCGGCTCCCAGTGACCGAGGCCGAGCGTGGAGTATTGACCGGGACGATGGGGCGCCACGCCGGCGTCTGGACGAACGCGCAAAATCGCGAGATCGGGATTGGCGAGCCGCAATTGAGTGACCGTCGCGTTGTAGGTCTTTTTCCGCAGCTCTGCGATTTCGTGCGAAGTCATTAGGTGAACCAAGATGGGATGCGAAATCAACCCGATGGGCGCATGGTGTATTTTAGCGTCATGGCGCGAAACCGCAAGCGATGCTCTTCTCCCCTCTCCACCGGTACTCCGGGGGAGAGGGGTTGGGGGTGAGGGGGAAGAGTGTCCCTTGCAATGGGATGATTCACTTGCAAAGGATGCCGTCCCCCTCACCCCCGGCCCCTCTCCCCCGGATTACCGGGGGAGAGGGGAGAAAGCGCGCGTGCTCAACTCAACTTCCGCACCGATTCTCGGAACACGTCCAAACAAGCGCGAATGTCCGCCGTCGGATTGTTCGGGTTCGCCTCATACTCGATTGCAATATAGCCGCCGAACTTCACCTCGCGAAGCGCCCGCAGGATGCCCGGCACATCGAGAACGCCGCGGCCAAAGACGACGTCGGTGCGCTGCTTGTTGTCGTGATCTTTCAGATGCAGGCCGAAGTTGCGGGCGCCCATGTGGCGCACCTGCTGGGCCGGATCGAGCTTGCGATTGAACGGGTCCTGAGCGCTGCGGATGAGGTGCCCCGTGTCGAGGCACGAGCCGATCAGGCGATGGCGATTGCGCACGCCGTCCATGATCGACTCGGCCGAGTACCAGCGATGCAGTTGCTTGCCGACCGGCCCGTGCGGATGAATCGCGATGCCGATATTGAACTCGGCGACGAGCTTGTCGAGGCTATCGAAGCTGTCCGGATCGGGGTCGGCGCTGAGATAGCGCATGCCCATGGCGCGCGCGAACGTGAACAGCCGGCGATTGGCGTCGTGGTCCTTGGTGAATCGCTCGACGCCGAACGAGACC
Organism: Gemmataceae bacterium; assembly: GCA_036745215.1. Classification (GTDB taxonomy): domain Bacteria; phylum Planctomycetota; class Planctomycetia; order Gemmatales; family Gemmataceae; genus SIAQ01. Next base: position 3,227 of record DAIOGM010000342.1, on the reverse strand, counting down.
GGCGTGACGCGGTACTTCTCCAGCAAGCTCCGGGCCGCCTTGATGGGCGCCTCTTCGGTCGTCGGCATCAAATGTTGCCTATAAAGTTCGACGTTGCGAATGCCGAGCATCTGAATCTGCTCGAGTGCCTTTTCGAGCGGCTGAAAGTTGCGATAGCTGTAACTTTGAATGGCGACCGTGAACCCTCCGAAGGGATCGTTGTCCTGTACGGCAGCGGCTTGCGTCAGCGCGGGAATGGCCGCGGCGCCCAGCGCGGCGGCGCCGGCTTGAAGGAACTGGCGGCGAGTTTGGTTCGACATGATGGACTCTCCCGATCGTGATGGGTTGTTCGCTTGGCTTTGAATTACTCTGAATTCGTCACCAGAGCAAGCAATTTCCAGGGCAATTGCGCAGCGTAAACTGGCAATCCCGATGCCGCGGTCATAAGACAACTTGGTTGCTCGCGGCTTGCAAGGAATCTCGTCATGCGTCACGTGCTCTCCGCCCTCGTGCAAAATCAACCCGGCGTGCTCGCGCAGGTGTCGGGGATGCTGGCGTCGCGCGGGTTCAACATCGACAGCCTCGCGGTCGGCGAAACCGAGGATGCGCAACTATCGCGCATGACGTTCGTCGTCCACGGCGACGACAACGTCCTCGATCAGGTCCGCAAACAGCTCGACAAGATCGTCTCCATCGTCCGCGTCGATGACATCTCCAGCGAGAACTATGTCGAACGCGACTTGATGTTGATCAAGGTCGGCGCTCCCTCCGATAAACGAACCGAAATCGTGCTCTTGGTTGAAATGTTCCGTGGCCGCGTGGTCGATATCGATCACGATAATTTGATGATCGAAATCTCCGGCCAGGAGCAAAAGATCGAAGCCTTCATCGACCTGATGCGGCCATTCGGCATCATCGAGCTGGCGCGGACGGGCCGAATCGCACTCGTTCGCGGCCGGTTGAATCACAACGGCACGGCCGGACAAGGACCCATATCATGACGGTAACAAGTAAATTTACCTATACCACGCGGCCGATTCCGCAAGACGTTTTGTCGCAACTGACCACGCTTCAGTCCGGGCAGCGGATTCGTGTCACGCAGCTCGTCAAGGTCGGCAGCACGAGGACGTGGACGTTCGTCGTCGAGGGAACGTTTCGCCACGTCGATTCGCTCGCCACGGGGCTGGCGACCGATCGGCTGCGCGAGGACGATATCGTCATCCCGGTGATTCATTTCACCAAGGACAACAAGGAAATGTCGAGCGTGACGGTGGATGAGCATACGAAGATTGACGTCATGAGTTGAATGGCAAGCCCCGCGATGAGCGCAGCGATTCGCGGGGGGTGCACCCGGGGACAACCCCCAGGAATCGCTGCGCTCATCCTGGGGCTTGCGCCGATTGTTCATGACATCAGACGATGTACTAAATCGCTTTCTCCGCTACGTCCAGATCGACACGCAGGCCGACGAATCCTCCGCGACGTATCCCAGCACGCCGGGGCAGCTCGTGCTTGGCCGGCGGTTGAAGGATGAACTGCTCGCGCTCGGCGTACGCGACGCCAGCCAGGACGAGCACGGCATCGTTCTCGCCACGCTCCCGGCCACGCACAAGAAAAAATGCCCCGTCATCGCGTGGATCGCCCATGTCGATACGTCGCCGGAAACCAGCGGCCATGGCGTCAAGCCGATCGTGCATCGCAACTACGCCGGCAATGACATCGTTTTGCCCGGCGATCCGTCGAAGGTCATCCGCGTCGCCGACAATCCGGAGCTGGCGTCGCTCGTCGGAAAAATGCTCGTCACGACCGATGGCACTACATTACTCGGCGCCGACGACAAGGCGGGCATCGCCTGCATCATGTCGGCGGCCGCGCAACTGATGGCGCACCCGGAGATTCCGCACGGGCCGGTCCGCATCTGCTTCACCTGCGATGAGGAGATCGGCCACGGCGTCGATCATGTCGATCTCAAGACGCTCGGCGCCCACGTCGGCTACACCCTCGACGGCGGCGGCACGGGCGAGATCGACGGCGAAACGTTTTCCGCGGACCTCGCCGTCGTCACGATCACCGGCGTCAACATTCATCCCGCCATCGCCAGGGGACGCATGATCAACGCCGTCCGCATCGCCGCTGCCTTCGTGGAACGCATGCCGTGGCAAGCGCTGTCGCCGGAAACGACGTGCGACCGCGCCAGGTTTTTGCATCCCTATAAGATCGACGGCGGCGTCGCATCAACGAGCATTCGTGTTCTTTTGCGCGATTTCGATACGCCGAAGCTCGCCGAGAAAGCGAAGCTGTTGCAAGGCATCGCTGAATTACTGATGGCCGAACATCCCGGCGCGAAGATCGATGTGAAGGTGACGCCGCAATATCGCAACATGGCCGAGGGGCTCGTCAAGGAGCCGCGGGCGCTTGATTTCGCGGAAGTAGCGATGAAACGCGTCGGCTTGAGTCCGAAGCGCACCATCGTTCGCGGCGGCACGGATGGGTCGCGGCTCACGGAGCTGGGATTGCCGACGCCGAATTTGTCGTGCGGCGAGCACAACCTGCACTCGCCTTTGGAATGGACGTGCGTTGAGGAGATGGAGATCGCGGCGCGCGTGCTGGTGGAGCTGGCGCAGATTTGGGGCGACGCGCATTAGTCCATTGCGCGTAGCGAACGCGTGGCGCCGCGCGAACGCGAAGCCGCAAGCGGCGGGAGTTGACGATGTCCGCGAAAGACGAACTCTTCCGCACGTTCCCCGTCATCGTGACGCAGGCCGTCGTGTGGGGTGACATGGATTCCTATCAGCACGTCAACAACGTTGTTTACTTCCGCTATTTCGAGAACGGCCGACTCGAGTACTTCCGCCGCCTCCGCTGGTTCGAACTCGAGGAGACGACCGGCGTCGGCCCCATCTTGCAAGCGACGAACGCGCGTTTTCGCCGGCCGCTCACGTATCCCGACACGATCCACATCGGCACCCGGCTCAAAGAGATTCAGGACGATCGCTTTGTCATTGAACACAACCTCGTGAGCGAGGCGCTCGACGAAGTCGCCACGGTCGGCGAAGGCGTGATTGTCACATTTCATTACGCAAGCGGCAAGAAGGTGCCGGTGCCGGATGAGTTGAAGGAACGGATTCGGGCGCTGGAAGGAAAAGACAAGGAGACAAGGAGACAAGGAGACAAGGAGAAGGAAAGCTAGGCCATCTCCTTGTCTCCTTGTCTCCTTGTCTCCTTGTCTCCTTGTCTCCTTGTCTCCT
>DAIOGM010000341.1:0-8099 GCA_036745215.1 Gemmataceae bacterium | reverse complement strand
CCGGCGATGATGTGCTGCACGGGGGCAGCGGCAACGATCTGCTCCTCGGCGGCGCTGGCCGCGATACGCTGCGGGGCGGCGCCGGCAACGACCTGCTCTTCGGCGGCGCCGGCGGCGATCTGCTCTACGGCGGGCTGGGCGGTGATCTCCTGATCGCCAATCCGACCTCCTACGACGACGACCTGGCCGCGCTTCGGCAAATCGTGCTGGAGTGGACCTCGAATCGAACGTACGCCGAGCGAACCGCCAACCTCCGCACGGGACAAAACGGCCTTCCCGCACTCAATTCGAGCACGGTGCATAACGACGTCAATGCGGATTACCTTCTGGGCGAAGGCGGCGTCGATTGGTTTTTCGCGACTCTGCCTGGGGATTTTCCGAAGGATCGAGGATTCATGGAACAAGTCGGCTGAGGCGCCAACCAAGATCAGACGCGTCACCTCGAAACCTCCCATGATTCGCCGGAAACAAGAGGGTCCGGCAAATCATGGCAACGATAATCAACCTAAATCTACCAAAGGACTTACGGCGACGCGTTCACCCATGATGCCGGGTTTTGTCCGTGCCGGGCTTGGGTTTGGCTCTAGCCGAGTATAACGATGTCATAAGTAAGTATTGGAAACGGCAATGCCATAGGGTAGGATTGCCCGCGAAAGGCGGAGGAGGCGTGAAAAACGACTCCCGACCCCTTTTCTGCCCCAATGAGGAGTTCTTGCGATGTTCATCATTGTTCGTTCGGTTGCACGTTGGCTTTCACACAATGGGAAGCTAGTTTTCTGCATTGGCGCCCTTGTGGGTACTGTTGCATTTGCTTTGTTTGTCAATCGCGGCCACGACGCCAAGGCAGACGCCAAGGCAAAGGAAAAGGAGCTTCCTCCTCCGCTCAGGATGCGCAAGCAGCTGGTGGATCAGGTCGCGGCCGAACCGGTGGATAGTTTATTGGATAATCTCACCAGTCATTTGGATGACATTGCTAGTGCGGAAATCGGTGCGAATTTGTCAATGGGAGACGGTCAGCCTGGGTGTTATCTCTACGGATGTGTCGTTGTGCCAAGACTGGTCCGTGTTCGCCGCCTCCTTCAAGAAGTTCCGCGACAAGACCGGAAAACACTTCGGCCCAAACTTGAGAAAATGCTCACGGATGCGGTGCACGATTATTTCCGTTTTTACAAAGAGTACGACAAGGAGCATTTTCAACGCTGTCAGAAACCTGAAGAAGTGCCGTTCAATCCGCCGAAGCAGATGGAATACTTCCGGCGAACTGTGAATGCAAACGTATCAACCTATTTGCTCGCTGAATATGAGTGTTTCGAGTCCTTGCCCGTGATGTCAAGAACATTCGAGCGTCAAAGTCCGCGTTTCCCGATCTCGCGGTTGTTTGTTTACTATTCCATGCATGTACTGGCGCTAGAGCACCCTCGTGATGGCCTCAGCCCTGAGGCGCTCATCGCATTGGATGCTTATTTGGCAGCGACACGGGACAAGATCCCATCTCCAATTGTGATGTCGAGACCAGCTTGGAACGCCACAATCGACGAGGGCGATTTTCGTGTTACTATCCTTGGTCAAACCAACCTGACAAAAAAAGTGCCGCAGATACGTGTTCGTGAATACCCTGGGAAATTTAGCCAACTCGAGAATACTGGGGAGATCGTAGGTCGCAGTGATCACGGGCTTTCACGTGAAGTATTTGTGTGGCATGGACTGCTCAGCGAATTCATTGCGCTCGCGTACCCTAGGGCTGGAATCGACGATGAAACCGGTGGGGCATCCGGCGAACGCCGAAAAACTACGCAAAAATAATGACTCCCGACCTATTTTCTTTCCATTTTCTTTCTCCGACCCATTTTCTTTCTCTGCCAAAGGACTTACGGCGACGCCTTCTCCCAAGATGCCGGGTTTTGTCCCTGCCGGGCCTGGGTTTCGCGGGTGCCCTAGGGTGAACCCCAGCTGTTGAGCGAAATCGTGAATGCGAGGATCGGTTGTTCGCAAGCTGATTCGCGCCTGAAAGTGAATTTTCGTTTCTCGCAATAATTCAGTGTGGGATTTGGAGATTAGAATCGTTATTTTCATCAAAGATCCTGCAACGGCGCTTGCAAAATCGTAATGGGGGGCGGTACAGTGGGTGCTGGTCAATTGAATCACACCTCACGACCAAGGAGCCCACCATGCCTCTCCCCAGCTGGATTCGCGGTTTGTTCACGACCAATCATCAAACGAAAAGGACGAGGACGACATTTTGTCGCCCACGCGTTGAAACCTTGGAGCACCGAATCAACCCAGGCGGCAGCGGCGGCAGCGCGGGAACCCATGCGCCGGTGACGATCGACAATACGGTTGGTACATCGGAAGATTCGCCATACACGTTTCAACTCGCAGACTTCGATTTCAGCGATCCAAACGACGATCCGGAAGACGAATTCGCTGCCGTGAAGGTTATCAGTTTGCCGGTGCATGGCACGTTGTTTTTGTGTCACGACGAAATTGTGTTAGACCAAGAAATCGATGTGGAGGACATCGAAGCAGATCTGCTTAGCTTTGTCCCCGACCTCAATGAGTCGGGGACTGCGTATGCAACCTGGAGTTTTGCAGTCGTAGATAATAGTAGCACCAACGATACCAGCGCAACTCAATCCATGACGATTAACGTTGTTGGTGTGGATCCGTTTGTATACTTCGCAAGTTACGAATTGGGCGACAATCAAGGCGAAACCGTCGAAATCACGATTTTGTTATCTGAGACTTCGACTGAGGACGTGACCGTGTATTGTGAGACCGTCGACGGCACAGCAGAGGCGGGCGTGGATTTTGAGGAGTTCGGCGATTACGTTACAATTCTCGCTGGAAATCTCTTCGCGACATTTGAAATCAACTTATCCGCTCAGATCGACGCCGAAGTTGCGAAGAACTTCACTATATCGATGAGCGACCCAGCCAATGCGGAGCTCGGCGAAGCGTCGGAGTTGAATTTCGTCATTTACGCTACGCTGGGCGCGGATGACGATGAAGAACTTAGCGATCGGCGGGATGAACTGTGGGAAGAAATCGACGATCGCCTGTACGACACTGGCGGCGTAGAAGAGCTCGTGGATCAGATTGACGCGACATTGCAAGATATGGATTTTTATCGACAAATGGATTACTGGCTCGATTACCAAAACACTCTAAATGGAAGTCTCAATAACGCTTTTGAAAGTGTTTTCGCTAAGGCCAATGAAATCATTACGAGGGGAGAGGAGGCTGCTTCGAAATGCCAAGGCATGAAGTTCAGAGTGCTGGGCGTCAACACTCAGATGTACGAACTCGCCGGTTACTTGGGCCAACTGATTGATGGCTTGAACTGGGAAATGGAGGCGCTGGAGGAATTGGACAACTGCGGAAGCCTTATCTTCCAGCTGCAGTCCCTGAAAAACCAGCTTTCGGACCGAATTGAGAACGCAGCGCAAATCTATCAAAACCCTGACAATTATGTCGTTCCGCCGGATCATGCGGACATCGACAACCTAAACACCATTTTCGTCGATATGCAAAGTATATTTGCCGTCGTTTCTGCGGACCATAGTGATTTCGAGGCGGCTGACGCGCAACTTTCCGATGATCTCGCGATTCAAGATTATGACGATGTTTATGATCTTATTTCGGGAATGTGTAGCTGCGTTGAATCAAATGGCTTACTTTCGGCTAATACTGCGCCCAATGTTTCTGCGATGACGAGGTTCTTAGACGCGTTCGGAATACTTGGCCCTAACGTCGAGGAAAATGACTATTACGCCTACTTGGGCGTTCAACGAGCGCGAATGCTATTCGTTGAGGTTTTAGAAGCCGAAAAGCAAACCCTACAAGATTTACGAATTGTTTTAATGGGTTTTCCGCATGGGTATGTAGAGGAAGACAGTGAAATTGAAAACATTGATGAAGCCATAGAATTCTTAGATGACATGCTCCTAATTATTGACCCGTGACGCGATTACGGCTGAATGTTTATTACGGTTTAACCCGAGAATAGCGATGAAGTACATTTACACTGTTTTCCTGCTAGGCATTTGCATGAGGGCGTCGAGCGCTCAGGATAAGCAAACGAACCAAGCTCCAGGCGACAAGGAGATGAACGCGATCATTCGAGTAAAAGAAATCGGGAAGATTCCCTTTGCACGAGATGCAACCAACTTCACATTCGACTTGGCTTTCGCCGCCGATGGAAGCAAAATTGTTGCCAGCGCAGACAAGGAAACCTTGCGAGCGTGGGAGATTGCCACTGGGAAAGTGTTTTGGTCTATTGACAAAAAGATTGGGAGCGTCACGGATTTAGTGATCAGCCCGAACGGCAAGTCAGGGTTCTGTATGAACTCCCAAAGGCTGGTATCGATATTTGATGTAGATTCCGGCGACGTGATTTCCAAGATAGACATTGATTTCTCATTTTCAAAATTGGCTATTCACACGGACGGAAAAACACTCGTTGTTTATAATTCTGGACAACTAGTGTTTTTCACGATACCAGCAAACGGAAAGCCTTATCGCTCAAAGACTGAGAAATGGCCGTTCAAAGGTGATTTTCGAAGCGATGGAATTGTCGCAATTAGCCCGGATCTCAAGCAAATGGCAACAAGGCACGCTACTCGACCAGATTCAGTCAATGTCTGGGATATTGGAAAAAAAGCAGTTATTCATCAAATGCCGGCGAAGGATGAAAGCGGCAGCTTGATGGCGCGGTTCAGCCCGTGTGGCAAGTACTTAGTAGTTTTTTTCGGTCTTCAAGGCACGCGCATTTGGAATGTTGAAAAAGGCACGGAATTGAAGTTTCTTGACTACAAAGACCGCGTGACCAACATTGCGATCAGCGCCAACAGCCAATGGTTGGCAACGACATCGGCGCGTGGAAAGGAAAAAGGCGGCGAAATTGTGATTTGGGATTTGAAGACCGGCACCAAGTTGCATCAACTGAACCACCGCGCCTACTGTTTGGCTTTCAGCCCCAAAGGCAACATGTTGGCCGCGCGGTGCGACGACTCCATTCGCATCTGGACCATTTCCGAGACCGAGCCGAAAAAAGCAGTGCCCAAGGAGTAAGACTCCAAGTCGAAATCAACCAAGTGAACGCAGTCCTCGGCTGAATCGCCGACCGATATCCCGCACACATCACCTGGAAACCTCCGCCACATACAATCTCGTCCACGGCCCATCGCTGACGTTGAAATACAGCCGTCTCCCATCGGGGCTGAACGATGGGTGCGGATGGCTGACACGCCATGAGCGAGCGCCCTTCGAGTTGTCGAACTTCTTGATCACCACGCTTTCGCCCGTGTCAATTTCGCCGACGACCACGGCCCAGATTCCCTTGACGCCGTTGAATGGCTCGCGATCCGCCGTGGTATCGGTCGTGTAAAGCTTGCCATCCGGGCTGTAGGAGGGATGATCTCCGGAGTAAATTCGATAGTTGGGAATCCGCGTCGCCTTTTCCGTGTCGGTATTCGTCAACACGCCCCCCGCATTGATGAAGTCGCGTGAGTTGGGGTGCCAGGCCGGATGTCCCCATTTGTCATGCTGGTGCAGGAACTTGGCATTCTGCAAATCATAAATGAACAGGCCGGTCCGAACGCTGGCGAGCTTGCTGCGAAAATCGCCGCCGGCGGGGGTGGCGATCTTGAAAATGATTCGGCTCCGGTCCGGGCTCAAGAGCGGAAAGAAGAGCGAGAACGGTTTCTCGCCGACGGTTTTGTTCACCCAGTCGGGATACGCTTTCCGCACCACTTCCGGCGTCAAGCCGGTTGGCTCGATCTTCCCGGTCGCGACATTGAGCAATTCGAGGCCGCGATGATCGCCCGGCTTCCAGTGCGGTCCGTAGATTGGCACGAGGTCGCCGGTCGGCTGGCCGAAGCCGAGTTGCCGGCCCCTGGCGAGGAGCCGATCCTTGCCGGTGGCCACGTCCACGCACGTCACCACCCATTCGCCGCTTTTGAGAACGTTGTGAAAGACGACGCGCCGGCCGCCGGAAACCCATTGCTGACACGCGGCACGGTGGGCGTCCTCGCAGGAAACGTCGCGAGCTAAAACGGTTTCCTTGCCGGTGGCGCGCTCGCGGATGCGAATCTCGCCGTCGTGACTGTCGGCCGTTGTTGACGCGTAGTAGAGAATCCAGCGGCCATCGGGGCTTTCGGGCGACGTGTTGAAGTAGGCGTGCATCGAATGATGATCGCTGGGCGACACGGCAGCGACCTTGACGTTTGCTTTCCAGGCCGACAGGCTGCGGACGGGCTGGATGGCCGTGACTTCGAGTTCGCCAGCACGAGCGGCCGACGCGGCGGCGAACACGACTACGATCCAGAACGCGCGAGAGGTCATGGAGAGACTCCTGATGCGTGGCAGGCCATGTCGTTTTTTATAGCAGGGCCGCGGCTTTGTCGATGCAACGGCGCGAAACGTCCGAAATTAGTTGATATAATCAGCGACGTAATACGAGACTTGACCTAGTGTCAGTGCAAGCCTTGATATTTGGGTTGTAGGACGGACATTCCTGTCCGTCCTCTCGCCAAGGGACGGACAGGAATGTCCGTCCTACGTGCTGTTGAACCCCAAAATGTAGCGTTGACGAGGCACTAGCGACAATTAGTGGTTCGATGGCCCAAGCGCAAAGGAACGAACATCGTGACCTGGCTGCAACGATATCGGATTCGTCATTACCTGCGTAATTCAATCTGGGTCTTTCCCGCCGGCTCGATCGTGTTGGCGCTGATTGTCGCACGCCTGTTGCATTGGCTCGAAGATTCGCTGGGGTGGGAGGCGAGCGTCAATCCGGAGACGGCGCGAGCCGTGCTCGGCGCCCTGTCGAGCGCGATGTTCACGATCGTCGTATTCATCTGTTCGTCGCTCCTGCTCGTCGTCCAGCTCGCGAGCGCTCAACTCTCGCCGCGGGTGATCGCCACGATGTTTCGCGATTCGGTCACCAAGCTCACGCTGGTTGTGCTGGTCTTCACGTTCACGTTTGGATTGTCGGCCATGATTCGCATCGGAACCACCGTGCCGTTCCTGGTCACCTATATCTCCGCATACGGTTGCGCGGCCAGCATCGCCGTCTTCCTTTATCTGATCGACCACGTTGGCAAGATGCTCCGCCCGAGCGGCGCCCTTCATACCGTGGCCGCACACGCACACAAGATCATTGACGAAGTTTATCCAGATAATCTGAGCAATTCACCGGAAACGCCAGGCGAACCTTCACGCACGATGAACCAGGGAACTTCACGCACGATTGGCTGTCCGAGGGACGGCGTCATCCTGGCGTTCGACGTTCGGGGGCTCGTCGCACTGGCCGAGCGCCATGATTGCGTCATCGAGCTAATCCCGCAGGTAGGTAATTTCATGGCCACGGCCTATCCCTTGTTCCGCGTTTACGGCGGCGCGAGCCTGCCCGACGATGCCCTGCGGCAGTGCATTGCGCTGGGTGTGGAGCGGACCATGGAGCAAGATCCGGCGCTGGCGTTTCGCCTGATCGTCGATATTGCTTCCAAGGCCCTTTCGCCGGCAATTAATGATCCAACCACGGCTGTCCTCGCCATCGATCGGATTCAGCACTTGCTCAAGCACGTCGGCAGCCGGCGACTCGATGATGAAAGAGTTCGCGATTCGAAGGGGCGAATCCGCCTCCTGTATCGCACGCCCGGCTGGCAAGATTTCGTAACGCTGGCCGTGACCGAGATTCGCCATTTTGGCGGTTCGAGCATCCAGGTGACGCGCCGTTTGCGGGCCATGTTGAAAGAACTGATCGAAACGCTTCCCAGGGAGCGGGCTGAACCCCTGCGCCAGGAATTGAAACTGCTCACAAAATCCGCGGAGCGTTTTTTCCATGAGCCCGAGGATCGCGCGCTGGCCGATATCGGTGATTCGCAGGGTGTCGGAGGCTCGGGGGAGATGGCCCCTATTTCGCGTCAAACGGGGCCCAACAACGATGGCGAGCAGAAAAAGTGACATTCCCTTTGCAGGAAGTTCCCAATTTACGACTGTTTTGGCGCCGTGTATGGCGCCGCTGATCATCAGGAAAGGAAAGCGCGACGCGACGGGAGGGCGAGGCTCCCGCCGAGCCGCGAACCCCGAAAAATCGT
>DAIOGM010000340.1:0-8160 GCA_036745215.1 Gemmataceae bacterium | reverse complement strand
CCAAACCGAAAGTCTTCGTCACCCGCGTCATTCCCGACGCGGGTCTTCATTTAATTCACGAAGTCTGCGACGCCGACGTGTGGCCCGACCCGCTGCCGCCGCCGCCCGACGTGCTCGCCGCGAAAATCGCCGACGCGGACGGCCTGGTATCGTTGTTGACGGACAAACTCGACAGCCCCGTTCTCAATAAAGCGCCGCGGCTCAAGGTCATCAGCAACTTCGCCGTCGGCTTCAACAACATCGACGTCAAAGCCTGCACCGAGCGCGGCATCGCCGTCGGCAACACGCCGGGCGTCCTGACCGACGCGACCGCGGACATGGCGTTCTGTCTCTTGATCGCCGCCGCCCGCCGCGTCGTCGAGGGACACCAGTATTCCCAATCAGGCCTCTGGCAAACATGGGAGCCGCTCGGCCATCTCGGCCAGGACCTGGTCGGCCGTACGCTCGGCATCATCGGCATGGGCCGCATCGGCCATGCGATGGCCAAGCGCTGTCGCGGCGGCTGGGACATGAACGTGCTCTATTTCGACGTCTATTCGAACAAGCAGGCGGAATCCGAGTTGCAGGCGAGAAAGGTCGATCTCGACACGCTCCTTTGCGAATCGGATTTCATCTCGCTGCATGCCGATCTCAACGCCACGACGCGCGGCATCATCAATGCCGAGACGCTCAAGAAAATGAAACGCTCCGCGGTGCTCATCAACACGGCGCGCGGCCCTTTGGTCGATCAAAAGGCGTTGGCCGCGGCGCTCAAAGATGGCACGATCTTTGCCGCCGGGCTCGACGTGACTGACCCAGAGCCGCCGCTGGCGAACGATCCGTTGCTCGCGTTGCCGAATGTGATCGTGGCGCCGCACATCGCCAGCGCGACGGTGCAAACGCGAAACCAGATGGCGGAGATTTGCGCACGAAATTTGGTTGCAGGAGTCACGGGCCGAGCGCTGCCGGCGTGGGTAAATCCAGAGGTGGCGGGCAATCGGCGGTGGTAATGCAATTTGTTGCTTGGCGAGCCGAGCCCCGTAAGGGGCCGGTTGAGTAAGACGATTCTAACTCAACCGGCCCCTTACGGGGCTCGGCTCGCCGATTCGCGGTCGTCTGTCATTTGCGCTGCGCCGCCTCCATCAATTCCTTGAAATGCCCTTCCAGATCGCGGTTCTGTGCCTTCACCGCGGCCGCCTGGCCATCCTTCGCGAACTTGAGCGCCTTCGGCCCTTGCCGACCCGATAGCATCGTCTCGGCAGCGTTGACGCGATACTCGAGCTGCGTCGGCACGCGTGCAATCAGCGCGTCATAGACGCGCTCGGCGTTATCGAACTCGCCGCGCTTGGCGTGTAATTGAGCGCGGCGCAGTTCGTACTCGTTGCGGCGTTTGCCCTCGTTGTGCTCGCAGTCGTCGCGCTCGCCATCGTTGACGTATTCGAGCGCGTCGTCGAGCTTGCCGTCGCCGGTCGCCTGCTGAATGAGCAGTTGAAACAGCGGGAATCGATCCGGCCGTTCCGGAAACGGCGGCTTCTCGACAAGGATGCCCGCGAACTTGGCGGCCAGGTCGCGCGCGTCGAGCTTCAATGCGGTCTGATAGGCCAGATCGAGTTCCGCCGCGCCAAGAGAGTCCGCGTTGAGGCTCGCGAGTTCCGCGGCGCCGAGAGCGGCGATGTCGGTCGTCGGCCTGCTCTCCGGCGCATCCGCGGCCGGTGCCGCGTCGAGCAAGCCCAGCTTGCGTTCCAATCGCGTGAAATCGTACGGATGCTTGGTCATCTCCGCGCATTCGCGAATGAACTGCACGATGCCGCGCAGCTTCTTGCGCAAGTTCGTATGACCCGTCGCGTCGATCGGCGGACTACCGGAAAGGCTCTTCATGGGGCGCTGAATCCACTGTTCTTCAAAGTGCTTCTCGAACCCTTCACGCATGCGCGTGTGCACTTCCTCCTGCGTGACGGCGTTGCGTGGAATGCGCAGCGCCTCGGTCAGCACATCGACGAACTTCGCCGGCTCGCGCTGAGCTTGCGGCTGCGCGATGACGCCGCCGAGCTTTTGCTGGAGTTGCTGGAAGATGGATTGCACCAGCTCTTGATTCGTGTTCCACAAGCGGACGACGTTGCCCATCATGATCAAGTAAGCAGCCGGGCGGAGCGATTGTTTCGCCTGCAACTCCGGCGTCAGCGCCTGCGGCGGCGTCTCGAGGAGCATCGCGGAAAGGACCCCCTGCTCTTCATCGACGCGAGCGCCCGTCAACAGGCCTGCTTGCTCCAGTTCGCCCAGCGCGGCGACGAACGCCTTCGGATCGGCGAGACCGAACGCGACGGAATGGACGACGATGTCCGCGTGCTCTTCCATGCCGTGCCCGAGTCGCAAAACTTCCGCGAGCGCCCACGCTTGAGCGGCCTGCGCCTCATCAGTCTCCAGCGACACGTAACGCTCCAGCGCCGCGACCGCTTTAACGTTGTTGCCGAGCCAAGCTAGACAAAGCGCGAGGTTGTACCACGCGGCGACGTCGGCATCGTTGGCCTGCGTCAATTGCTCGAAGCGCTGCGCTGCCTGCGACAGCTTTGCCGCCCCGGGCGTCTTGAGCACGTTTTCCCAGGCGTGCCGTTGTTCCGGCGTCGCGTTCGGCGGCGCCTTGAAGCGATAGGCGCGGCGCGCACTCGCGGGTAAATTGGGATTGTCCACTTCGAAAATCGATTGCAAGCCCTTTCGGATTTCTTCGTTCGCCGGCTGAAAGCGTCCCGCCAGCTCCAGCGCCGCGCGGGCCGCTACCGGATGATTGAGCTTCATCTCCGCGTTGAAGATGTCCACATGGATTTGGGCGAGCAGCTCGACCGCGTTCGGATCGTACATCTCGGCGGCCTTGCGCAAGAGCAGCAAGGCCCCGGGAATCTCGCCTTCGTTCAAACGGAACGTCGCCTTGAGAAAGTAACCGAACGGATAGTTCGGGAACAATTCGAATGCCTTGTCGAGCGTCGTCTCCGCTTCCGCGTGCTGGCCGATGAGGTATTGCACCTGCGCCTTTTGGCCCCACACCTGCGGATTGTCCGGATGTCGCTGCGTGACTTCATCCATGGCCCGCGTCGCCGCCTCGGCCTGACCTTGCTCTAAAAGAGCGAACACCTGGCTGATTTCCGCCTGAATCGGCTGGCAGCACCACTTGAACTTCTTGCCGCTGCCGCACGTGCAGGATGCGTAGGGATCCATCGATTGCCCCGTCCTCAGTTCATGGCCGCATTCGCCAGAACGCGGTGGATTTGCCTGAAAAAGCCCGCATTCTGGCGAATGCGGTTATCGTTAACATATGGAAATGACAGACTCACGCGCTGGCTTCGAGATCGTCCGGCGCCGGCGCGGCGGCGCCGTTTTTCGCGATGCGCTTGGCGATCGCGGTGTCGAGCAGAAGTTGGCCGACGTGGTAAAACAGCAACGGCATGATCGCGTAGGGATACTTCTCACTGTAAAATCGATCAAACAAAAGGACGGAAATCTGCAGCGTCTTCTGGCTCGCGGAAAAGGCGACGGCAATCTGCCGGCCGCGATCGAAACCGAGCCAACCGCAACTGAACCAGCCGCTTGCGAGCGCGAACAGGTGCAGCGAGACCGCGAGGACGACGCTCGACAGGAATACCATCGGCGTGTCCCAGGTGTTTGCCTCGTGCAACTTATCGCCCACGCCGACGCCCGCCTTGAGCACGATCGCCAACACGAAGAATTGCGAGAAGATGCTGATGGGAATTTTGTAACGCTCGGCAAACGCCTTGCATGGCGGGATGCGGCGGAGCAGTTGGCCGACGATCACCGGCAAGATCAACGTGAGGACGAGGTCCTGCATCATTTGCGATACGTCGATCTCGATCTCGGCGCCGGTGAGCCAGTAAAGCCAAAACGTCGTCAGGCCCCAGCTCAAGAACGTGGTGCCCATGGTCGTCATCAAGGCGGTCGCCTCATTGCCGCCCGCCATGCGCGTCCACAGGATCGCCGACGACAGCGTGCACGGCACGCTGGCGACGAGAATAAGCCCGACCTGCACATCCGGGATCGGCCCCAAAAAACCGATGAGCCAGGCGCAAAACGGCACGAGACCGTAGCTCAAAAGAATGGCCCACAGCGATGCCAGCGGCCTGCGTATCTCTTCGACCAGCGAACGCGTCGGCATCGTCCAGGCCATCAAAAAAAGCGAGATCGCCACCGTGCGGCCCGGCTGCCACGGATCGGTGACGTGACGCATTACATCCGGCAACAACAGGGCCGAGCCGACGGTCAAGATGAGAACAATCAAGAACCAATGCTTGGCGAGAAACGAGCGCATGCATCTTTCTTACTGGCAAGCCCGGGGGTGAGGTACTCCGAACCCCGGGGTTCGGAGTACCTCACCGGGGCTTCAGGATTATTTGGGCAGCGCCGCACGCCAGCCGTCGCCGAGAAGCTTGCGCATATCCGCCATCGATTGGCGATGCGGAGCCGACGATGCAAGATTGGTCAGCTCGCGCGGATCGGTTTGATGATCGTAAAGCTCCGCTTGATCGGCATCGCCCCATTCGGTGTAACGATAACGCTCGGTACAGACGGTTCGGCCTAAAGTCTTGCCGCGCTGGACCACGGTGAAGGCCGCCTTCTTCCACGCTTGATTCGGATCGCTCAAGAGCGGCATGATGCTCGTGCCTTCGAGGTCCTTCGGCGTCGTCAACTTGCACGCGTCGGTGAGCGTCGGATACAGATCGACCAGCTCGACGAGCCGGGGACAGCTTTGCCCGCCCTTCGTCCCCGGCGCCGCGACGATCAGCGGCACACGCGCCGATTCCTCGAACAGCGTCATCTTGCGCCACAAGCCGCCGTGCTCGCTCAGGTGGAAGCCATGATCGCTGACAAAAATGACGATCGTGTTCTCCCACAAGTTGAGCCGATCCATCGCTTCGAGGATGACGCCGACCTGCGCGTCCATGAAGCTGACGCATGCAAAATATGCCGCGATGGCTTGTTTCTTCTCCATGTCGGTCATCATGTCGTCGCCGGTGTTTTTCGTGAACGCTTTCGCCGGCGCGTTCTTTTGCACATCGGCCGGCTCCTTTGGCAACGGAATCTTCTCCGGCGGATACATATCGAAGTACTTCTTCGGCGCGACGAACGGTAAATGCGGCTTGTGGAATCCCGCGGCGATGAAGAATGGCCCGTCCTTGTTTTTCTCCAATAGCTGCACGATGCGCCGCGCGGTCATGCCGTCGATTTCGTCCTCGTCCTTGTTATCGGTCGCTTTCCACGTGATCGGGATGCCGCCCACCTTCTGGTCCTTGTCCTTTTTCTTCTTTTGCTCGACCGCGGGCGGCGCTGCGTCCTTGGCAGCTTTTTTCTTGTTCTTGTTCGGCTCCTCGTTGACGTCCCACTTCGACGTGTCGGCGAACGCGCCGTGGAAAATCTTGCCGATCCGCGCCGTGTAATAGCCGTTGCGGGCGAAGTACTCGTTGAGAAACGCGACATCGCCCAGCGTCGTGCGCGGCGGCGTGGTGTTGTCGAAGATCTTCGTGGTGTCGGGCCGCTTGCCGCTCATGAACGAGGTGCGCGACGGATTGCACAATGGATACTGGCAATAAGCGCGCTCGAACTTGACGCCGCGCTTCGCCAGCCGATCGATGTTCGGCGTCTTGACGATGGGATGGCCATAGCAGCCGAGCGACGTGTTCAAGTCGTCCACGGAGATGACTAAGACATTCATCTTACGGGACTTTTCCTGAGCATGCGCCGGCGTTCCGATGAGTCCAACGAAGAGCGCGAGCGTCCATCCAATGAGAGAAGAGATGCGCATCGGAGTACTCCTGGTTAAGAGATGTTGCCTTCCACGCGCTTGCGGTTTCGCGCACGACGCCCCCGAGTAGATTCGATTTCGCCAGAGATTTCAAGGAAAAGTTCACGAATCCGCCAGGTTCGCCAGCGCCGTGGGCAAGATGGGCGGCCGGATCGTGTCGCTGGACCAGCCGAAGAGAAATTGCACCGCCGGCCCGCAGATGCGACCCTGACACGACCCCATGCCGCAGCGCGTTTGCAATTTGGCGTCACGGAAACTCGTAAAATGGCTGAGCCGGCCGAATCGCACGTCCTCGCAGCGGCACACGATCGTTTCCGCATCGGGAAGACTTCGCAGTTCTTGACGCAACGCAAATGTATCGTCAAGCAAATGCACGAAACGCGCAGCCTGATCGCGTTCGGAGAGGAAAGCCGCCGCTTGATTCGGTTGATCGGCCGCCGCCCAGCCAGCGATTTGACCTTCGACGAGCGCCTTATCGATGCCGCCAACGCCGGTCAATTCGCCGATCGCGTAGATTCCGGGCTTCGACGTCTGTTGCCAACGATCCACTTGCACAGCGCCATTCGAGATCGCACATCCCAACAGCGTCGGCAATTCAAGATTGGCAACCAGGCCGAAGCCGCATGCGAGGGCGTCGCACGGCTCGGTCCACGATCGCGAGCCGTCGGTCAAGGTCACGGATTCCAGACAATTGGCGCCATTGGCTCGAATCGGCCACGCGGTGCGATAGGAGATGCCGCGAAGCTGCCAGCGAAGGCTGATCGCTTCGGTTAGCTTGCTCGGCTGATTCCAGACCAATGACGCGCCGAACCGCAGCAAACTCGCGCGGGTTTGTTCCGCGATCAGCCGCACGTCGGCGCCGCGCTTGCGAAGATAGGCTGCGACGGCGAGCAACAACGGCCCGGAGCCGGCGACGACGACTTTGCGCTCGTTCACTGAAAAGCCCGATTTCACGAGCGCCTGCAAACCACCGGCGCCGAAGATGCCTGGCAGCGTCCAACCAGGGAACGGCAGGAATCGCTCGCGCGCGCCGCATGCCAGGATCATTCGCGCGAATCGAAGCGTCACAAGCCCGCCCGCCGTCTCGGCGAGCATTTTGCCTTCGGCCGGCGCGGCGATGATTTGCGCTGTCGTCATGAACTCGATTGGATGTCGCCGCATTCGCTCGATCCACGTCGCGGCGTGTTTCGAAGGCGCCTTGGCTGGATCGTGTCGCCAGATTTGTCCGCCGGCATGCGGATTGTCGTCGATGAGCACGACACGTTTGCCCGCCTCCGCTGCGCAACACGCCGCCGCCATACCGGCGGGGCCGGCGCCGACGACGAGCACATCCGCGTTCATTTCTGAACCCGAACGCAGAGTCGTAACGCTTGCTTCGCTGGCGTTGAAGTTTGGATTGGAATCAACTCGCATTCCAGGTTGGCACGACGTCTGACACGACCGTTGATGGGGCACGCCATCAATCGTCACGCGGCACTCGAAGCACACGCCCATGCCGCACAACGGGCCGCGCGGCTCGCCCGTCACCGAACGCCGCGTCACGCCGCCCGACGCTTGCATGACGGCGGACGCCACGCTGGTCTCGGCCGTCGTTTCCATCGGGTGACCATTGATCGTGAGAGCGATTCGGTCAGCCATGCGCGCCGCCTTCCGCAAAGCGGCTCGGCAAGTACGGCGCCAGTGGAATCGGCGGCGTGCGTCCCGTCAAGTGCGCGACGATTAACTCCGCGGTGGCGAGTGAAGTCGTGATGCCGAGGCCTTCGTGCCCTGTGGCGAGAACTTGCCCCGGCCGGTCCGTGGCTGGACCGATGAGCGGCAACGAATCGGGCGTCGCGGCGCGAAAGCCGGTCCAGGTGCGTATTGCCGACAATCGACTCAAGGTCGGCATGAATTCGAGCGCTCGCGCGATCATGCGGCCGAGCATGTGCGGCTCGATTGCCCTGGTTTCCGTATCGATTTGCCGCGACGAGCCGAGCAGCATTTGCCCCGTCTTGCGCGGCTGCAAGTTGAACGCGACCGACGCGCGCTGGCCGCCGTGTGCGCTTTTCAGATAACCCAGTTCGACGATCGGATGCGTGATGAAACCCGGATAGCGATCCGTGATGACAAGGTGCCCTTTCTTTGGACGCATCGGCAATTGCGGGAACAAGTGCCGCGTCCACGTCCCCGTTGCGTGAACGATTTTGTCGCAGACGACGCGGCTGCCGTCGGCGAGTTGAATGGCGTTGTTGTCGATGCCAACGACATCCGCATTGAGCCGAAGCGTTGCGCCGAATTCTTGTGCTTTTTCGATGAACCAACGGGCCGCGCACGGGGGATAGACGAGGCCATCGTCGCGCACGCGCAAACCGCCCGCCATACCGGGACGCAGGTTC
>DAIOGM010000339.1:0-8168 GCA_036745215.1 Gemmataceae bacterium | reverse complement strand
CGCTTCGAATTGGAAATGACTGCGGCTTGGCCGCGCCGTGTTCATCTGTGGTTCTGATTTTTTTTTCGGCCCAGCGCGCACCGCGTACGCCAAACGATTGCTCGCATCATTGTCATCGCACCTTTTTTCTCAAATCCGCCAATCAATCGACGTGCATTCGTCCGTTCGTCGGCGGCTGCGGCGTCGGATGGTCCGAATCGACGTCGGTAGGCCGCGAACGCCGGGGTGTGTTTTTGCCGTTTGTTGACGGTGGATGCCAAACGGTGGCGCCGTTCAATATCTCCGCCATCGTTTTTTCAAAGTCGGCCTCGTCGAACGCGTCGTGCTTTTCAACCGGCGCCGGCTTGGGATTGACGACTTCGTTCATCAGTTGCTCATGGTTCAGCGAACTGATCAGCGGCCGGAGTATGCGAACGTGGCTCAAGTGATGCTCCGGAGCGCCGGCGGCGGCCATCTCTGCCGTCTCGGTTTTCATCCCGGCCGTTTCTCGATAGCCTTCCCATTCATCGACGTCCATGCGATCGGGCTCCGGCGCCGGTTGCGGCTTGCCGATGGTGTAGGAGAGCAAGAGCTTGGCGGCCTGGACGTTTCCGTCCTTGGCCAATTCAACGAGCTTTCGAGCCACGCATTGAAGATCGTCCGCGGTGACGCCGTTGAGCAGCGCTTGCCGCAGTCCCGCGACCTGGCGGGCGAACGGATTGCCCGGCCCGCCGGGATTGCCGACAGCGAATCGGCCGTTGGCCTTGCAGCCATTGCTGGCGGCTTGCGGTTCGCCTGGATGGCCGTTGGTGGATGATGTGGACATGACATGCCTCCGGTTGATGGTGGGAACGGTTGGCGTAAACACCGCGCCACCGTAGCAAAACGCCGGAGGGGAATGCAAAGTCGGTTGTCGGATTCGATTCCGACAGCGAGCCACGGGGTTTATCCCCGTGGTACATCGCGCCCATACCACGGGGATGAACCCCGTGGCTCGCTGAAGTTCAGTTGGTGAAGAAGACGGGGTAGAACTCGAAGAGGGTATGCCGGGCCTCCGCGTTCGGATCGAATTGCACCTGCAGCTTCGTAACGACGGCGTGGACCAGGGCGGTGTCGAGGCTCATCGCCTTGACGAGGCCGATCTTGCGCGCCGGCGCGGAGATGGAACCGAGCGTGCCGGTCACGGACACCGAGTGAATGTTGGCGTCGCTGATCAAGGCGCCGAGATTGCCGTCGATGGTGACATTGCCAAAGGTCCCGATAACGCGTCCAAGTATTCGCTTGCCGTGGATGGTGATCGTGCCGACCTGGGCGGCGCCCGCGGATTGGATGAGGAGATTGCCGCCGTCGGCGTTGTTGACGACGATGGAGGCGATGTGGGAGCCATTCGCCTGTGTGCCGGTGAAGGTAATGGTGACGCTGCTCGTATCGGGAACGCCGAAGCGGCGCAGGAGGTTGCTGGGGTTGCCCTGATACGTGACGAGCACCTGGTTTCCGCCGGCGTCGGTGAATTCAAACGTCTGCCCCGCGCGGAGCACCTTGACAAAGGCTTGAACGGCCGGACTCGCACCAGCGTGCACACTCAGGCGGTAAGGCACCAGACTGGCGGCGCTGGCGGTGACGCGAACATAGTACGTGCCGTCGGCGGGCGCGACGAACGTGACGCCCCCCGGTCCTGAGCCGCTGTCGCCGCTGGAGCCGATGACGCGGCCGGCGCTATTGAAGACGGTGAAGTGCACCTGGCCCACTTGCAAGCCGGGAAACGCTTTCAACAGTGCGGGCAACGAAAGGCTGGCGGCGCGAAGCTGGTTCGCCTTGAGCCATTCGCTGATGGACGCATAAAGTTCGCCCGCGGGGCCGCGCACGAAGCCGTCCACACCGACGTGCACGCGTTCTCCTGCCTTGATGTCGAACTGGAAGAAGTCCTGGTCCTTGGTCGGCCCGCCGGCGACGCCTTGCGCGGCGCCGGTGCGCCGGGTCAGGCCGGTATAGACTTCCAGCGAAGTAGGATACAAGAAGATCGGATTGGCCTGCTCCCTGGTGTCGTTGGGTTCTTGCTCGTCGCGCCCCTGGGTGGCCGGGACCTTCGCATTCACGCTGAGCCGATAGTCGGTCGTCGCGGCGTCGGCGTCGTCACTGGTCGTGCGATCGATGCGGATGAAGAACGTGCCGGCGAGTTTCGTGGACCAAATCAAGCTGTCCTTGCCGGTGGCAAGTTGCTTGTGTTCGCTGTCAAACAACGTGATGTGGCCGCCCTTGCCGGTCAGGTTGCCGATCAGGTCCAGATGGATGTCGCGGCTGCCCGGGAGGGTGAAAGTGAAGGAATCGCTGTCCAGGCCGCCGTCGTCGTGTTGCGCGAGATCGCCGTTGATGAAGCCGCGCAGGGTCAAGTCAGTTGGGCCAAACCAAGACACTTCCGGGATCCCGACCAGTGGGTCGATCGGCGCGTTCGTGACAAAGAAATAGGGACGCCCGAACGGATACGAGAGTTCGATCGGATTGGCCTCGTCAAACGTATCGTTCGGCTCTCGTTCTTGGTTCGGATCGATCAGGATGCCCGCACTCACGCTGTAGTCGCCGCTTACCGAGGCATCGGCGCCGGCGATGCGGACGTAAAACGTGCCGCCGGTGCGCGTGAAATAAGTGAACTGGGGTCCGTGAGTGGTGGCGAGCACTCGTCCGTCGGCATCCAAGAGTTGCATCGACGCGCCGGAATTCTTGGCCGTGCCAAAGAAAGACAAAAAGATCGACCGGTGCGCTTCGCGGTGAAGGCTGAAATAATCGACGTCGCTGCCGGCGAGACGGCCCCGGATGGAGCCGATGGCTTCCTGCCGCAAGGGATAGCTGAAATCGACGGGTGTCATCAAGATCGGATTGGCGTCCGCCGGCTTGTCGTTTGGCTCATGCTCGACAAAAGAATCCTGACGCACGTTGACGCCAAGCTGGTAGGCGCCGACCGCGGGGCCGGTGGCGTCCACGGCGGAGCCGATGCGCACATAAAACGTGCCGCCCCTGGCCGTGAAAAAGCTCAACGTCTTGGTCGGAATCGCATCCGCGTTCGGCAGCATCGATGTTGCTGTCAGGCTGCCGACGGCGATGACGTTGCCGTCCGCGTCGAGCAATTGCAGCACGCCGCCGTTCGACACGGCGTCGCCGCTGAAGTTCAGCGTAATCATCATGTGCGCTGCACTGTCGAAACGGAAATAATCGGTATCCGCCGTGCTATTATCGAGGTTGCCCGCGATGCCGCCGGCAAAAGCACTTTGAAAGACGTTCGGATATACGCCGGTTATATATAGCGGGAAAACCTGACGCAAATCAATGGGATTGGCCTGGCCAGGCGAATCGTTGGGCTCGGTTTCAGTCTGGGTAGGGGTTGGCGGGAAAGTGGTGAAAGTCGTCAACGGCACGGTGCTGGGCGCAAGGCGATCCTCCAACGCTTCCACTTGCGGCCGAAAATGAGGTCGGCGGGCCATGGTTGACTCTTGAAGGAAACGTTTGGCTCAGTTCAGTTGTCGCGTGTCGCAAGCATTGCCGTGATTTTTCGACTCAGAATACCACAATCGCAACCTCAGTCAACGACGATTCGTGGCATGGATGAACAGC
Source organism: Gemmataceae bacterium (assembly GCA_036745215.1). Classification (GTDB taxonomy): domain Bacteria; phylum Planctomycetota; class Planctomycetia; order Gemmatales; family Gemmataceae; genus SIAQ01. The sequence continues at coordinate 4,583 of DAIOGM010000339.1, read as the reverse complement.
GCTCACACCTTCGGTTACGTGTAAAACGAAGTTTCAGGCGACTTGTTAGGATTTATGCGGACGATTTTGACGCGCGATGAACGTCGCGAATTTTTCTTGCGTTCCCTGAGCCGCCGCGGCTACGATAACCTCGCCACCAACAAACTTACGGAGATCAAGTCATGAAGCCAGCGCACGGTCCCGATTTTGCGCATCTGGATTCGCAAGCCAAAGTCGAAGCGGCGTTCCGCAAGGGCGACCTCGAAAAGGTGTACCTCATTCCGCTAGACTTCGGCGGCCCGGACGATGAAACGAATTTTCTCTACGTGCCGGTCGGCGTCGCCGACATCAAGGCGGGGATCGATCAGAACGTCATCGGCCCGCTCGTCGCGGATGGCAAGGTCACGCAATACAACGTGGAGCCCGAGTATCAAGGGGACAGCTTTGTGCCGATCGCGCTGAAGATCAGGGCGTGGGAGCCGGGCGACTTCACGACGACGATCAACATCTGGGGCGCGGCGCTCGGGCGAGACTAGCGGTCGCGAAACCGCAAGCGAATGAGACGACTGTCGAAGCGAGTTCAATCATCAAAAGGGCCATGGAAAAGAGGAATTTAATGCGTCTTTTATTCATTGCAATTGCAGTCATGTTTCTTGTCACGTCAATCTCGGCGCAAGAGCGCGTCAAGCCCGCCAACGCCAAGGGCGGCGGCAAGGGCTTCGGCGAACCGTGGGCCGAGGTGCCGAAGTTGTACAAGGACCTGCGGATGCCCGACTGGCCGGTGCCGACCGACCTCAAGGCATGGGAAAAGGATCGGCTCGAAGTTCGCAAGACGTTGCTCAAGTGCATGGGCGATTTGCCGCCGCGGCCCAATCCGAAAAACGTCAAGGTGGTTTCATCGGAGGACAAAGGGGAATACATCTACGAACGCATCGAGTTTCACAACGGCGTCGATCAGATCGTCACCGGCGTGCTCTTGATTCCCAAGGGCCAGAAGAAACCGACGCCGGCGATCATCCTGGCGCACGGGCACAGCGGGTCGACCGATGTGCTCATGGTCAACGAAAAAGGCGGCCAGGGGGGCGGGCCGACGCTGGCGCGGAAGGGCTACGTCGTCGCCGCAATCGATTCCTACTTCTGCGGCCAGCGCGTCGGCAAGGGCCCAGCGGGATCGCGTGAAACGAAGCCGCCCAGCGAAGAGCATTCCCTTTTCAAATACCATTTGTTGATGGGCCGATGCCTGTGGGGCATGATGGTGCGCGATCAGCAGTGCTTGATCGACTATCTCGAAACGCGGCCGGAAGTCAACGCGAAGCAGATCGGCATCAGCGGCATGAGCATGGGCTGCACCACCAGCTGGTGGGTTGCGGCCGTCGATGAACGCATTCAATCGACCGTCGGCGTCGCCTGCTTCACGCGCTACACCGAGCTATTCGCGCACGGCAATCTGCGTTCGCACGGCATGTATTATTTCGTCCCCGGCGTCTGGGGCCACTTCGACACCGAAGCGATTCACGCGCTCATCGCGCCGCGGCCGCACCTGGAGCTGTCCGGCGACGAGGACCAAGGGGCGCCCGTCGATGGCGTGATCACGCTGGAAAAGAAGCTCGGCCAGGTATATCGGCTTTATGGAAAAGAGAGCAATTTCAAGAGCATCATATACGAAAAGACGGGGCACGAGTATTTGCCGGAGATGCGCGTCGAGATGGTGCGTTGGTTTGAGAAGACGTTGCCGCTCAATCGATGATGGTGAAACCGCAAGCCCAGGCGTGAGGTACTCCGAACGCCTGGGATCTGGGGTCAAGATGAACACCGCACTGGATCATGTCATCTATTTCATCGGCAGCGGCGATGCGTTCTTCGCCGGCGTCGCGTTGATCCTTGCTGGATTGGCGCTGTCGTGTTTGGCGGAACGAAGGCCGTTGTTGCTCACGCGTAATTTGACCGTGCTGCTTGGTGGAACGCTGGTAGTTGTGTCGGCGGCGCCGCTTGATTGGTGGCTTTACGCTCTCCTGGCGGTGGTCACTTGCGTTTGGTTGACCCTGGAGTGGTTCTCAATTGGTAAGGTTCGATATTTCGCGCGCGGCACAACGATGACGGTCTGGTTGCTCGCCATCGGCATGGAGCTGCCGTATCATTTTTCACCGACGTTGCCCGCACTCAATAATCCAACGCTCTTCGTCATCGGTGATTCCGTCAGCGCCGGCATGCGCGAGAACGACGAAGGCACATGGCCCAAGTTACTCGCTCGGGACTCGGGCATCCGCGTTCGCGATTTTTCACGCATGGGCGCAACCGTCGGATCGGCGCGAAAGCAAGCCGAACTCATGAACGATGATGCCGGTCTCGTCTTGCTCGAGATTGGCGGCAACGATCTTTTGGGCTCGACATCCCCCGATCAATTTGAGGAACGTCTCGACCGTTTGTTAGCCGATGTATGCGGCCGGGATCGTGTGGTCGTCATGTTGGAATTGCCGCTGCCGCCGTTCGCCAATCGATTTGGCATGATTCAAAGAACGCTGGCGCAAAACCATGACGTGTACTTGATTCCAAAGCGCATTTTCATTGATTTGTTGACCACATCGGGAGCGACCGTGGATGGCATCCACTTGACGCCGAACGGCCAGGAATTGATGGCGAAAACGATGTGGCGACATTTGGAACCGGCGTATGCGCGAGAATGAAAAAAGCCCGCGGCTTTTGCCCGCGGGCTGCGAGATTTCGTTTTGATCATTTCGAGGCGTTAATTGCCGCCCTTTTTCTTGCTGCTGCCCTTCTTGGGTTCGCTGCTGCTATCGCCGCCTTTTTTGCCGAACATTCCGCCGATGGAGGGGCGTTCGCCACCCTCGCCGCCGCCGAAACCACCGAAGCCTTTTTTGCCTCCGTCTTTTCCGCCGCCGAATGGGCCGTATCCGCCGCCTTCGCCTTTTTTGCCGAAGCTGAAGGGCCGCGGGCCGTCGCCCTCGTCGCCGCCGCCGAAGCCAGCCATGGACCCCTGACTCTTGCTGGTCTTGGCGAGGGCGGTTTGCTGATGGAGGGCTTCGTCCGGCGTGATGAACATGTCGCCGTTCAGGTCCCAGTTGGCGAATTCGTCCATGGATTTGTTGGCGCGGCGCCATTCATAGGGCGCCACCTGGCCGTCGTGATCGGTGTCAAGTTCCATGAACCAGCGCGGCAGGCCGGTGGGCATTTTGCCGCCCGCGCGGAACACGACCGGCTTGGCGTCGAGGTCCGCGTCCTGAATGATGATCGACGCGACACCGCCGCCATTGCCCGAATTGTCGTTGCCTTGCATGCGGGCGTTGAAGTAAAGCTTGAACTCTTGCAAGTCGATCAGGTTGTCGGCATTCGTGTCGAACTTGACCAGACTGAAGCGTAGGGGCCGCGGCATTTCTTCTTGATTGAGTCGGCCATCGGAGTTGGAATCGGCTTTCTTGAACTCGGCTTCGGCAAGCGCGTCAATCTGGTCCGGGCTCGCTTGCGGGTTGACGGGGGGCAAGCCACCCTTGTCAAAGCCTTTTTTCTTGCCAAAGTCGAAACCGCCGCCGCCAGGATTGAGGGAGATAACGCCCGGTTGTCCGCCGCCGGGATTCGCGCCGGCCGCGCGTTTCTTCGCCATCCAATCCGAGTATTCCTGGTACTGCTGGCGGGTGATCTTGCCGCCCGCGATGCCGCGCTCTTGCGCGAATGCGGTGAGGGTTGCGTTGGAGCGGGTGGTTTCGGAGATCAAGAAGAACTGCCGGTCCTTGGCGAGATAGTCGAACATGGCATTCGGATCTTGCGTGCCGCCGCCGCCGCCGGGGAAGGCGCCGCCGGGTTGCCCCTTGGTTTTGCCTTTGCCGAATCCGCCTGGTTGGCCCGTGGTAATGGCTGGCGCCATCACAATCACGGCGATGCCGATAATGACGAATCCAATGATGTTTGCGGCGCGCATGGTTTGAATCCTTTGCGTAGAGTATCCGCACTTCTGACAGTAATATAACGCCATGGTTTCGAGTTTGTCACGCGCTAAATCCTGTTCTCACCGGGATTTAATCATCTTCGCGACTTTCACCAATGTCGATTGGCCGCAGATTTCGCCCAGATTCGCATTCTCGCGTTTCAACGGCTCGGGAATCTTAACTCGTTTGCATTATTGGCATTTACGACATATGTTTGCATGGAGGTTTACCATGCCAGAAATCCTGGATCCCGCCGTTGAAGCCAAGCAAAAAAACCGTCGCCGTTCGCAACGGCGCAGGCCGCGCACGTCCGTCAAGGTGCAGTGCCGCAAGGGCACGCACGGCCTTGGCCCGAACGTCGCGGTGTCGCTTTTGGATATCTCCGATTCGGGCATTCGCGTAGTCCTCAAACAGGAACTCACGACGCGCGACGAGGTCGAAATCATGATCGTGGCGCACGGCGTCCGCGACACGATCAAACGTCTCGGTTACGTCCGCTGGCAGCTGAAGCTCGAGAACGGCCTGTTCTGCGCCGGCATCGAGTTTCAGAAACGCATCGACTATCGCGATTGGCAAGTCATGGCGTCGCCGAATTAACCCGCATCAATTTAACCACAGATGAACACGGATAAACATAGCGCGGCACAGCCGCAACCGAAAGGG
>DAIOGM010000338.1:0-8169 GCA_036745215.1 Gemmataceae bacterium | reverse complement strand
CGGATCGGCGCCGACGCGGCCCACCGCGAACGCCGCCTTGCCGCGGATGCCGTCGTTCTTGTCGGTGAGCGCTTGCAGGATTTGCGGCGCGGAATCCTTGGCGTCCTTGCCGATCAGGCCGAGCGACCAGATTGCATAATAACGCGTGTCGGTTTCCTTCTGTGCAAGCAGCTTTCGGAGCGGCGCGACGGCGTCTTTGCCCATTTTGCCGAGCGCGAGTGCGGCGCTCAGGCGCAGCTCCTCGTCGTTCTCTTGCACGATCTTGATCAGGCCCGGCACCGCCTTGCTTGCCGACGGGCCGATTTCCGCAAGGTCGTTGATCGCGTCGAGCCGCGTTTCGCGATCGGCGCTTTCGAGGCTCTTGATGAGCGGACCCGGATCTTTCGGTTCGGGTTGTTCTTGCGCGTTCGCGGTGTTTGCGAGATTCAGAATGAACAACAAGGTCCAAAGGCAACGGCGCATGAGTGGTCCTCGCAGAAAAGTGGCCGCAACGATGCAGATTAGCGTAGGCCGAATTTCCCTCTCTGCGTCCTCTGCGCCTCTGCGTTTCAAAATGGGCGGCGCTAGGCCTTTTAGAAACGCAGAGGCGCAGAGGACGCAGAGAGTTCCCGGTTGTGTTTATCCGCGGTCATCTGCGGCTTGCGAATCTCCTGTTGGCCGAAACGGCGGTTCGCCTTCGCGGATGCCGGTGGACGGTTCGGCGGCCGGGGGCGAGGGCGGGGGCGAGGGCGGGCCGACCGGCTTGCTGGCGTCGATGAGAAGCGACAGAAAGCCGATCACAATAAAGACGGCACAGCAGACAAGAAAGAGCGCGTCGTAGCCGGCTTTTTTGGTGTCAAACGCGCCGGTGAGCGGCAACAGCACGATGGGCGACACGAAGGCGCCGAGGTTGCCCCACATGTTGCCCCAGCCCAGAACGAGGCCGACGTTGCGTTTGCCGACGTCAAGGTTGTAGCCCCAGATCGCCGGCAGTCCCAGGTCGTGCACGATTGACATGACGCTCAATGTGATCACGACGGGCCAGGCGCCGTCGAGAAAAAAGCAGACGCCGAACGCCGCCGCCGTCGCGAAGCGCGTGGACGCGATCGGGAAGCAGCGGCCGAGGCGGGGGCCGTACTTCTTCGTCATCCAGTCCGTCCACCAGCCGCCGATGATCAACGTCGGCAACGCGACCCAGAACGGCAGGCTGACCATGAGGAACTTCTCAAACCCTTCCGGCTGGCGATGGACTTCGAACAAATAAAGGGCGAGTTGATTGCCCAGGATGATCCAGCCGAAGTTGGTGCCGAACTGCACGATGGAGCTGGCCCACAAGCTGCGGTCGGTCAGGATGGATGACCACAAGACGCCGGCAGGCATGGGCGGCGCCGCGTCTTCGTTCGTTTTTTCGTGTGCCTCCGCAAGTTCGGCTTCGGCTTCGTTCGTGAGAAAATGCTGTCGTGGCGTGTTGCGATGGAACAGGAAAAAGATGACCGCGACAATGACGCCGATGACGCCGTAGATCATCAACACGGGCGGCCAACCGTCGCCGAGCACCTGGCGTATGCGGCCGGGATAGGTGACTTCGAGTATGTTGCGATGAAGACGAGCCGTGTCATCAGGGTCGGGCAGTTTCGAGGCGATTTGAGGCAACTCGTCCAGAAGCTCGCGTGCTTGCCTCGTCATTTTCGGCCGCAAGGGGGCCAGGTCGAGCAAGTTGAACCGGCCAGCAGCGTTGATCCATTCATTTACGACATCCGCGAGGCGTTGCAATTGATCCGCCGTCGGGGACGTGCCCTCGGGAAGACTGGCAAGGTGATCAAAGAGCTTTCGCGTCTCGACAGACATGCTTTCCTGAAGCCGCAATGATATCTGGCGTCGCGTTTGCAATTCGGGAGTTTGATTCTTCTCCGGAGGATCGACCAGCATGATGTCCCGAGCCAGACCGCGCGCATCAACCAGGTCGCGCTGGGGGTTGGTCAAGTCCGACGGAGTCGTAACTGGCATGAAGGCGATGATCATGTAGCCCGTGACGACCGGCGTGATCGCCCCGCCGATTCGGCCGCCCAGCGACACGATGCCGCTCGCCAGACCGCGTTGATGATACGGAAACCAGCGGCGAATCAAGCCGGCGCACGCGGGATAGGCGCCGGCTTCGAACAGGCCGCAGCCGAAACGCAGGAGCAATAATAATGCGAACGTATCCGCGAAGCCGGTGAGGCCCGTCAACACGGACCAGACGGCGAGGTAAATCGACAGCATCCAGCGCGTGCCGAAGCGATCCGCGAGCCAGCCGCCCGGCAGTTGGCCGAATGCGTAGGTCAGGAAAAACGCGCTCAGCATGAAGCCGGTTTGGCCGCTGGAGAGCTGGAAGTCTTCGCGGACGTACGGCGTGACGTAGCCGAGGCAGTAGCGATCGAGGTAAAGGAGTACGGCGACCACGACGGTTAGCGCAAGGACGAGATAGCGGACGCGAGTTGGTTGGACGGCGGGGGGTGTCATGAAGGGAATGTTATGCAATTTCGCCGCTTGCGGCTTCGCGCTCGCGTGGCGCCACGCGGGCGCTAAACGAAGACCGGGTTACTTCGGCTTCTTCGGCGGGATGCGGAACAAACGGATGCTGGTCCACTCTTCGTCGCCGTCGTCGTACTTGACGAAGATGCGTTCGCCGTCCACCTTGTTGAGCGTGCCCGGGAAAAAATGCGGGCCGCCCGACCAGCGGCTTTCGATCTTCAAGCCCGGCTTCACCTCAAAGCGCTTGATCAACTCCGGCGTCAACATGCGTTCCGGCCCATCAAGATATTGGACGACAACGCGCGTTTCGTCCTGGATGGCGACAATCTCCGCGGGATAGACGCAAAGATCGCAATCGAGCGCCAGCACGCGGTCGCCTTCCTCGAATGGAAACGCGGGAACGCCGACCGGGCAGCGCCAGAGCCGAGCGCGGCTGACGCGCGTGTTCGTTTCCTGACCGCCGTCTTCGAGATCGACGTCGAGCGTTTCGCCATGGACGCGCGTGACCGTGGCCGGCGTGTAGATTTTTTGCGGCTCGCTCTTGGCGCGGATGAAAATCTGTTCGCCCTCCTCGACGGCGAGCGGCATGATCGCGCTTTCCGGGACAATGTGCTGATCGCCGTCGTCGTAGAGGATGTGCAGGCCGCGCGTGCCCATGCCGAGGATGGTGCCGGGGTACCAGTAGAAGTCCATCCAGCGGGCGAGGACGCGATCGCCGACGCGCCAGTTGGAATCCTTGACCGGCTCGCCGAGATCGACCGTTTGCTTCGGCGGCGTATTGATCGGGCCGGTCGCGGTGCTCGGATCGACGGGAGCGATGGGCCGCTGCACCCGCACGTTGCTGACGGACGTCCACTCCTCTTCGCCGTGATCGTAGCGTACTAATAGTGTCTCGCCTTGCTTTTGATTGACGGTGCCGGGGAAGAAGTTCGGCCCGTTGCGTGGCCGACAAAAGACGCGGCTGCCAACGCTGATGTCGGCTTGCAGGACATGCGCAAAATGCACCCACAGCGCTTCGCCGTTGTCGAACACGACGAGGCAGCCATCCCCTTGAAGGTCGCGCACCTGGCCGGGGTAGAAATAGGAATCGCTCCACTTGGCCAGAACGCGATCGCCCAGGCGCCATGGATTGGCCTTCGGTGCGGTGAACTTCTTGAATTTTAGCCAATCGAACAGTCCCATCTGCGTTTTCCCCTATTCGAAGATGGCTGCGGGACGGTTGCGGGTTTTCACTATTATACAACGCAAAATCGCGCTGATGCAATCGTCAGTTCGCTTCGGCTTTTTTATATGGCTTGCGGCAGCCGTCGGGCTCCGTCTTTTCGTACGCCCTGGTCGGCGGGTCCATGCGTTGCACGCTGCGCATGCTCGTCGTGCAAAAGACGACGCCGAGCAAGACGGCGCCGAAGCCTTGCACGGTGTAGTTCTTTCGATGCAGAAGATCGCCAAGGAGCGCTGCCACAAGCAAGACAAAGACGATCAAGCTCTCCTGCGGCGCGACGAGAACGCCGCTGATGCCCTTGGGACATTCCAGATCGCCGGCCCATTCGAGTCGCACGTGCTGCCCCGCGATGCAAAGCCCCGCGACCGATGGCGCGAGCGCGAGCACGCTGACCGCGCCGGGCGGGACGCCATCCAGGAACATGCCAAACGCGAGAATGCCCGCCGCCGCCATGATGAAGGCGCGTTGATAATAGCAAAGGGGACACGCCTGCAGCCCCATGTTGATGCTCAAGTGCAAGCTGCCGAGGACGCCGACGACGGCGATGAAGGTCGCCAGGCGCAGCCAAAGAATCTTCAGATCGGGCGTTGGCTCGGGTTCCGGAGCGGCAGCTGGCAGCGGAGTTGCGGTGGACATGTACGGGTCCTTGTTGAGTGGGTTCAGCGTTCCCCATAGACTACCCTGGCCGCACCGAGTTGCAAGGGTCAAGCTGCTTGCGGCTTCGCGCTCGTCGCGCTCGTGCGGCGCCACGATTCACCAAGGCGCGAGGCGAGCGCGAAGCCGCAAGCGGCCCGGAACTATCAAATGAAATATTTCTTCTTCCACCTCATGTCCTGGCCGCACTTGCCCGCGGACTTCGACGCGAAAAACGACTCCGCATGGATCTGGCTGTCAAACTCGAATTACGATCCCGTCAAGGGGCACGAGCTTTATCGCGAGTACATCAACACACTCGCCTATGCGGAGGAAGTCGGCTTCGACGGCATCTGTGTCAACGAGCACCATCAAAACGCCTACGGGCTGATGCCATCGCCCAACGTGATCGCGGGAGCGCTGACGCAGCGGACGCAGAAGATCAAGATCGCCGTCATCGGCAATGCGTTGCCGCTCTACAATCCGCCGCTGCGCGTCGCCGAAGAGTTCGCGATGCTCGACGTGATGTCGAACGGCCGGCTCATCACGGGCATGGTCATCGGCGGCGGGCCAGAGTATTTCTCGTATCAAGTCGAGCCGACGATGGCGCGCGAGAAGTTCCGCGAGGCGCTCGATTTGATCATCAAGGCATGGACGACGCCGGGGCCGTTTCTGTGGAACTCGAAGCATTACTATTTCAACTACGTCAATCCCTGGCCGACGCCGTTGCAGAAGCCGCACCCGCCGATCTGGATTCCCGGCGTCGGCAGCGCGGAGACGATCGACTTCGTCGCCCAGCGGCGCTATTCGTACATGGGGATTCCGTACTTTCACATCGATGTCTTTCGCAAGGTGTTCGCCCAGTTTCGCGAAGCGTGTCAAAAGGCAGGCTACGAAGCGCAGCCGGAGCAGATGGGCTGGGGTGTGCCGATCTATGTCGCGGAAACGGACAAGCAGGCGCGCGAGGAATTTGAGCCGGGGTTCTGGTACTTCATCAAGAATCTCCTCAAGGGCATCAACCATTCGCCGCCGGGATACACGAGCCCCAAGTCGGCGGCGGCGATTTTGAAGAATCAGAAATACTTCTTATATCAGCAGAAAACGTGGGCCGACATCGAGGATGGCGTCTTCGCCATCGTCGGCAGTCCGGAGACGGTGCGGCAAAAGCTGGCGCACTATCAGAAAGAGTTGGGCGTCGGTGTTGTCTTGACGGGCTGTCAGACGGGGACGTCGCCGCATCATTTGACGCGCAAGAGCATGGAACTTTTGGGACGCGAGGTGTTGCCGAAAACTAGAGTGCTGAGTGCTGAGTGCTGAGTGCTGAGTGCTGAGTGCTGAGTGCTGAGTGCTGAGTCCTGCGACGAAGGAGTGAAATATGTCTGGTTCGATCGAAAGGTTTGAGGACCTGATTGCGTGGCAAAAGGCGCGTGTGCTTACGCGCCAAATCTATCAACTGACATCTGAGGTGCCCTTTTCCCGTGATTTCGGTCTCAAGGATCAGATTCGGCGAGCGGCAATCTCGATCATGTCGAACATCGCAGAAGGATTCGAGAGAAACCGACCTGCGGAGTTTCATCAATTTCTTTCCGTTGCAAAGGCTTCGTGTGCCGAATAGCGATCCCAATTGTACATTGCTTACGACGCCTGTTATTTGGACCAATCGCGTTTCGACGAACTTCTCGCAATGGCTGTTGAAGTCGGCAAGATCATTGGTGGTTTACGCGCAGCAGTCGAAAAACGACGCGACAAATAAAACACTCAGCACTCAGCACTCAGCACTCAGCACTTGAATTATGCTCAACTTCCTAAAAAAAATCTCGTACGGCGCCCGCGTCCTTCTCAACAAAGGCGGCGGCGAGCCCGAAACCATCGACGTCGCGGGCAAATCGACCGTCCTTATGCACGGCGGTCCAAGCGACGGCGAACCGTTCGTTTACCTGCACAGCTCGCTCGGCGAATCGATGATGTGGCTGCCGTTTCATCAAGCGTTCGCCAAGAAGTTCCGCGTCTATTCGCCGCTGCATCCGGGCTTCGGGCACTCCGGCGGGTTCGATCAAATCAACGACATCGAAGACATGGCGTTCCATTATCTCGACATGTTCGACGCGCTCGGCCTCGAACAGGTCCACCTCGGCGGCGTCAGTCTCGGCGGCTGGATCGCGGCGGAGTTCGCCGTGCGCTGGCCGGAGCGCGTCAAGACGTTGTGGCTCGCCGACGCGCCGGGCCTTTGGGTCGAGGGCACGCCGCTCGGTGACCTTTTTCGCGTGATGCAAGATCGCCAAAAACTTCGCGAGATGCTCTTTCACGATCCGAACGGGCCGATGGCGACGCTCGTCATCAAGGATCAGCCGGACGAAACCATGATGCTCAACGCCTATCAAGCGATGACGGTGCTGGCACGCATGGTCTGGACGAGGCCGTACGATCCGAAACTCGCCGGGCGATTGCGTCGCATTGCCTGCCCGACGTTGTTGCTTTGGGGCGACCACGATCGGCTAGTGCCGTCCGCGTGTGGCGAAGCGTACAAGAAGCACATCGCGGGCGCCGAGTTGAAGTTGCTCAAAGATTGCGGCCACATGCCGATGTTCGAAAAGGAGGCTGAGTTTGTCGAGGCGATCACGAGATTCTGCACGGGAACGCCCTGATTCCATTGACATTAAGGCGATATTCGGGTTGCTTAAAGTCCGATTATGAGTAAAATTAGCTTGTCAGAAGTATTTCCTCCTGCGAAAGAAATTCAATGTCCGAAATACCCCGAATACGAACCGCTCGTCAACGCTTCACCGACTGGATTTGTCCTCCCCTTGAACAACCGCCCGGTCCGCAAGACATGAGCGAGCGATTTGATTGGGCCCGTTCGTTGCCGTTCCTGGGCATGCATCTGGGCGTCTTGCTGGTGATATTCGTCGGCTGGAGCTGGCTGGCGGTGTGCATTGCCGCGTTTCTCTATGCTCTCCGCGTTTTCACGCTTACCGGGTTTTACCATCGCTATTTCTCGCACCGCTCGTTCAAGACGTGGCGGCTGATTCAGTTCATCTTCGCCTGGATCGGTTGCACGTCGGTGCAGCGCGGCCCGCTCTGGTGGGCGGCGCATCATCGGCATCATCATGTGCACTCCGATGATCCCGACGACTTGCATTCGCCGCGGCAGAAGGGCATTTTCTGGAGCCACATGGGCTGGTTCTTGTCGCCGCGTGCCGAGCCGACCAATCTCAAACTGATCCCGGACTTTGCCAAATATCCGGAACTGCGTTTCCTGGATCGCTTCGACCTGCTGCCGCCGGCGATCTTGGCAGTCGGGCTCTACCTGTTCGGCGCGTTGATCGAATGGGGCGCTCCCGAGGCAGGCGTCACCGGCTGGCAACTCGTGGTGTGGGGCATGCTCGTTTCGACGGTCGCCGTCTATCACGTGACGTACCTCGTCAACAGCGCCACGCACCTGGTCGGCACGCGCCGCTACGAGACGAAGGACGACAGCAAGAACAGCATGGTTGTCGCGCTCTTGACGTTCGGCGAAGGCTGGCACAATAACCACCATTACTATCCGAACTCGACGCGTCAGGGATTCTTCTGGTGGGAGATTGACATCACCTACTACACTCTTAGCTTCATGGGCATGCTGGGTCTGGTATGGGATTTGAAAAGCGTGCCTGAGCGGATTCTGTATCCGAAGCCGAAGGCCGTACCTGTGCCGGATCCCACCGAGCTAACGCCGGAGCCGATCCGTGTAATGTAGTCATCACGCTCCAGCGTGATGACTACATTAAAGAGCTTGTCCAAGAATAAACCCCACGTTGAACACGTGGGTTTTTTTGTTGTCA
>DAIOGM010000337.1:0-8191 GCA_036745215.1 Gemmataceae bacterium | reverse complement strand
CTGCCAGCTTGCGTGCTGACGCGAAAGCAGACAAGCTGGCAGCTTGTCGCTACGGCGCGCTCCCTAACCCTGTGGCTCGCGGCCGAACATTTCTTGCAGTATCTTTTCGCGAAAAGCTGAGACGTTATCCAGTTCCTTACGAATCGCGTTCGCGGTGATCATGAATCCGAGCATGCCGCCGGGCGGGTCATAGTCGATCTTCTCGATGATGCGCGTGCCGGCGATCGAAACTTCAAAATGGTGCGTCTGCACCCAGAGTTTGAGAGGGCCTTGCTTTTGCTCGACAACGATGAGCTTATCCGCGTCAAACGCGGAAACTTCCTGGATCACCTTTTGTGAAACGCCCCAGCGGCGGCCTTGCCAGGTGAGACGGGAACTGAGCGCCAGGATTTCCGGCGCACTCACCAGCTCCAGGTTCCAATCGGGCGGCGTAAACTGCACAAGATTCCTGGGCCGGGTAAAGAACGCGAACATGTCCGCGACCGGCCGGGCGATTTCGAGCGTGGTGGTATAATGAGGCATGTTGGCTCTCCCGATTTTGTCAAAGAACATGGTATTCGACGCGGACTGAATTGCATCCTTCATGTTGCCTCTTCCATTTGCAAACGCCCTGGTGCTGACGGGGCCGACCGGTTGCGGCAAGACGCAACTCGGCCTCGAGCTGGCGCAGGCGCTCGATGCCGAGATTATCTCGATGGATTCGATGGCGCTCTATCGCCGCATGGACATCGGTACGGCCAAGCCGACGCCGGCGCAGCGCGAACTCGTGCCGCATCATCTGATCGACGTTCGCGAACCCTGGCAATCCGCCAGCGTCGCCTGGTGGCTCGATGAAGCGAAACGCTGTGCGCAAGAAATCGAAGCGCGCGGCAAGCAAGTCCTCTTCGTGGGCGGCACTCCGCTTTACCTCAAGGCGTTAATCTGCGGTTTGTTCGACGGCCCCGCCGCCGACGAATCGATACGCCGCCGCTGGATTGAGCAAGCGCAAACGCTCGGCCCCGCATCATTGCACCAACAACTGGCCGCCGTCGATCCAATCAGTGCCGAGCGCATCCATCCCAACGACATCCGCCGCATGGTCCGCGCTCTGGAGGTATTCGAATTGACCGGCAAACGCATGAGCGATTGGCAAACGCAGTGGATAGGGGTTAGGGGTCAGGGGTCAGGGGTTAGGGATCAAGAATCGTCGACTGTACTCTCGCTCGATTTGCCGCGCGAACAGCTCTACGAACGCATCAATCGCCGCGTCGAAGAGATGTTCGCGAGCGGGCTGGTAGACGAGGTTCGCGAGTTGCGAGCGATGCAGCCGCCGCTGTCGCACGAAGCGAGGCAGGCGCTCGGTTACAAAGAGGTGTTCGACTTGCTGGATGGGAAAGCCACGCTGGCCGAAACGATTGTGCAGGTTCAGATGCGCAGTCGCAACTTCGCGAAACGGCAAATCTCGTGGTTTCGCCATCTGCCGGAATGCAGGCCCGTCACGGTCGAATTGACATGGACGCTCTGGAAGATGAAAATGGACAAATGATTCGTGCCAATTCCTCAAAATTGAGGTATGGTAAAATGAGGGTGAAGGTTCCAAGGAGAGTGCGCGCATTGCATGCGCGCTTGGAATCGGACTTTTCGAACAGAGGAGCCGACCGCGTATGACGCGATCCTCGGTGACATTTCAGGTGCTCGAAGGAATCGACCGCGGGCGAGTCTATCGTGAGCTGCCCGTCCCCGTGACCATTGGCCGCGAGGAAGGCAACACGCTGCGCCTCAACGACGAACGCGTGAGCCGATTCCACGCCAAGGTGCAAATCGACGGCGACGACTACATCCTCACCGATCTCGAAAGCACCAACGGCACGCGCGTCAACGGCACCAGCGTGCAGATTCGCCGTTTGCGGATGGGCGATCGCGTTGGCGTCGGCCGCTCGCTTTTATTGTTCGGCTCCAACGAAGAAATCGCGGCACGGATGGCGGATCTCGCAAGCGTCGGACAGGCGCCGGCGCCGCTCGGCGCCGGTCAAACCGAGCGCAGCCAGGAGCCGGACTCCGACAAGAAGACGCTCGCCGGCCAGCTTGATCTCAATCTCGACTTCGACGTCAATCTCACCGACCCGATTCGCCTGACGCCCGACGCGTTGTACATCGGCGTCAAGGCGCTGCCGCCGCTGCCGCTCAAGATCACGCCGTCGCAGGCGGCCCGTCTCGCGGAGATTCTGGATTACCTACATCAAGGTTTGACGCAGGCGACCGACGCCATCCAGGCGAAGGACGACGGCACGCAGGTCTCGCTCGACTACGCCAACTGGCAACGCGTCCTCGGCGTGCAAATGCTGCTGGCGCGATATTTACGCATGGTCGCCGACCCGCCGGAGACGGATGAGTAGAACCTGCTCAATGGCCAATTTGTTCTCTGTCTAACGCGATTGGCCATTTCCCATTGATCATTGGCCATTTGCCATTTGATCCTCGGCAATTTTTTCCCAAATGGCAAATGGACATTGGTCAATGCTCAATGGTCAATGATGTTGTCGGTCTAACGCGATTGGCAAGCCTGAAGCGCTAACGAGGAAAAACACTCTTCCCTTGCGCGTCAGGCTTGTATGGTTTTTTGTTGCAAATCAAATTCAATCCCGTATCAATGAAGACTCCAACCTCAACTTCCTTTCAAGGAGTCTTTTCATGCACCTGCGCAAAATCCTCTTCGGCGTCACCGTCGCTTGCGTGGCCGCGTTGACGCTCGGCACGTCCGCCCAGTCCGGCGACAAGAAGAATCCCGCCGCCACGCCGAGTCCGCGCATGGGCAAGGACGCAAAAGCCGACCCCGGCTGGATGAAACGCCACGACGGCTTCGTCGAAATCGCCAAGGCCGGCAATGTGGACGTGCTGTTCCTCGGTGATTCGATTACCGACGGCTGGCGCGGCAAAGGCGGCAAGGGCGCCTGGGACAAGGCGTTCGGCAGCATGAAGCCCGCCAACTTCGGCATCGGCGGCGATCGCACCGAGCACGTCCTCTGGCGCATTCAGAACGGTGAACTCGACGGCATCAAGCCGAAGGTCGCCGTCCTCATGATCGGCACCAACAATAGCGGCGCCAACAGCGCGGAGCAAATCGCCGAGGGCATCACGACGATCGTCAAGACCATCCATGCGAAAACGCCGGAGACGAAGGTTCTCTTGCTCGCCGTCTTCCCGCGCGGCAACAACAAGACGTTCGAATTCAACGATCAAAATAACAAGATCATCGAGATCAACAAGATGATCGCCAAGCTCGACGACGGCTCGAAGGTGAAGTATCTCGACATCGGCAGCAAGTTCCTGAAAGATGCGAAGCTGTCGAAGGACATCATGCCGGACGCGTTGCACCTGAGCGAAGCCGGCTATGTGATTTGGGCCGACGCGATCACGCCGACGTTGACGGCGATGCTCAAGAAGTGATCCCCGTTTACGTTTAGCGCTCGCCGTATCCCGCGCAACCGCGTGGCGTCCGGCGAGCGCTAAACGACAAGCTTGCCGCGCACAAACACCGCCGCGACGCTGCCCGGAAACGTCACGCCTTCGAACGGACTCCAGCCGCACTTCGTCTGCAAATCCTCACGCCGAATCATCGTCGGCTTCTTCAAATCCAGCACCGTCAACGAACCGACGAAACCCGGTTGCAATCGGCCCCACCGCTCCGTGCAATACGGATTGACAAACGCCCCCGGATTGGCCGAGCAAATCGCTGCAATGCGCTCCGGCGTAAAACCTTGATCGACGATGAGCCACGTCACGAACGCGCCATACGTATCCAGATGCGGCTGCCCGGAGACGCCGCGTGCTTTCTCTTCCAGCGTGTGCGGCGCGTGATCGGTCGCGAGATAATCGGCCGTGCCGTCGCGCAACGCTTCGAGCATCGCCAATCGGTCACTGGGTGCACGCAAGGGCGGGTTCATCTGCATCGACTGGCGATTCGCGGGCGTGATCTGAGCCGTATCGAAGAACACGTGATGCGGCGTCACCTCCGCGGTCACGCTCAGGCCCTTCGCCTTGGCTGCGCGAATGAGCGGCAAGCCCTCGCCGACGGAGTAATGGCACAGCTTGCCGGTGAGTCGATACTTTTCGATCATCGCCACGGCAAATCGCGTTGCGCTCAGTTCGCATTCCGGCGGCCGGCGTAGTTCGTGCGTCGCCGCCCCCTTGTGTTTGTCGAGCAGAACCGGATCCTCGCAATGAAAGCTCACCGCTTTGCCAACGTAGTTGGCCAGCGTCGCTTCAAGTTGTTCCAGCGTGGAGAAAAACAAATCGCCGACGCTTGGCCCCATGTACGCCTTATAGGGAATATTACGTACCAGCGGCTTCGTGCCGGGGCCGATGCCCGCGTACAACGTGAAATGGACCGGCAGGTTCCGGCTTTGCAGCAGCTTTTCCTTGGCGGCATAACTGGCGTCGTCGATCGGCGCCGCGGGATTGTTCGGCATGTCCGCGACATGCAAGACGCCGCCGTGCAGAGCGGCTGCGCTGGCGCAGGTGAACGTTTCCTTGTGCGTTTCTTTTTGCGTGACGTCTTCGCGGGCGTGGATGTGGATGTCCCCCATGCCGGCGAAGATAAGGCAATCGTCGTCAAAGACGTGCTGCGGCGGGCCGAAGTTGTCGCCGACGTGCGTGATGAGCCCGTTTTCGATGGCGATGCGCGAACGGCGTATGCCGTCGATGTCGGCGAGTCGGCCTTCGATGATAGTTGGCAGGGACATTGTGTTGTGCCCGTTTAAGCGCCAGCGGCGCTTTCGAAATCGGCGAGCCGAGCCCCGTAAGGGGCCGGTTGAGTAGACCCGGTCACTCAACCGGCCCCTTACGGGGCTCGGCTCGCCAACGAAACGAACTCATTTGTCGTCGCCGTATTCCTTGCGCAGCCGATCCAGCTCCGAGCGAAGATCGCGAACCGTCTCCTGATACGTCTTGTCCGCATACACATTGTTCATCTGCTGCGGATCCTTTTGACGATCGAACAGCTCCCACTCCGGATCGAGGTCCTTGTTCTTCGCGCCGGCCATGTTGAGGCCCTTGCCATAGTAGTGGATCAATGTGTAGCGATTGGAGCGCACGCCGTAATGCGCGGGCACATTGTGCGCGCCGTCGAGATGCATCCAGTAGCGATAATAAGTCGACGTTCGCCAGTCGGCGGGCGTCTTGCCCTGGAGGATCGACTTGTAGCTTTTGCCATCCACTTCCTTCGCCGCCTTGCCGCCGGCGACTTCCAAAAAGGTCGGCGCATGATCGATGTTGAGGATCATGTCATTGTTGACCGTCCCCGGCCTTGTGTGCCCCGGCCAGCGGATGATCAGCGGCGTCGTGATGGCGGGCTCGTACATCAAGCGTTTGTCGTAAAAGCCGTGCTCGCCCAGGAAGAAGCCCTGATCGGACGTGTACACGATGATCGTGTCCTCGGTTAGCCCGGCTTCCTCGAGAAACGCCAGCAATCGGCCGACGTTCTCATCGACGGCGGCGACGCATGAGAGATATCTCTTAAGATAATGTTGATACGCCCATTTCCTTAGCTCGTCGCGGCCCATGTCTTTCGGGATCGGCATTTGCAGATCGCGTTCCTGAAAATCCTCGCCGACGCGCATGCGAATCAAACTGACCTGCTTGGCGCGGCCCTTGTAATCGTCGAGCAGCGTCTCCGGCTCCGGAATCTTCGTGTCCTTGTAAAGGTCCTTGAAGCGCGGCGCCGGGTCCCAGGGCCGATGCGGCGCCTTGAAATGGCACAGCAGCATGAACGGCTTCGTCTTGTCGCGCTTCTTCATCCAGTCGATGGAAAGATCGGTGATGACGTCTTCGGAATAGCCGCCGGTGAATTCTTTGAGGTCTTTCGGTTTCGTGCC
Source organism: Gemmataceae bacterium (assembly GCA_036745215.1). Classification (GTDB taxonomy): domain Bacteria; phylum Planctomycetota; class Planctomycetia; order Gemmatales; family Gemmataceae; genus SIAQ01. The sequence continues at coordinate 2,339 of DAIOGM010000337.1, read as the reverse complement.
GATGGCCCGGAGCTTGGGATTGATGTAAACGCCCTGGCCGGGCAGCATGTTCCAGTAATCGAAGCCGGTCGGATCGATTTGCAGATGCCATTTGCCGATGATCGCGGTTTGATAGCCGAGCGTGCGCATCAGGTGGGCCAGGTGGACGCGCGATTTGTCGAGCGAGTCGGCGAGCGTGTAGACGCCGTTCTTGTGGCTATATTGGCCCGACAGCATGGCGGCCCGGCTCGGCGTGCAGATCGAATTGGTGACGACCGAGTTCGTGAAACGCACGCCGTTCTTGGCGAGCTTGTCGAGGTTCGGCGTCTTGACGACGGGCTTGAGCCAGGAGTTGTAAGCGCCGATCGCGGCCATGGCGTGATCGTCGCTCATGATGTAGATGATGTTGGGGGGCTTCTTTTTGCCCTGGGCGTGTGCGGCGGCGGGGAGGGAAAGCGCGATCAAACAACCGACGATGAACCAGCGCAACATTTCATATTCCTCCGTTGCCGCCGCTTGCGGCTTCGCGTTCGCACGGCGCCATGAGAGCGCGAAGCCGCAAGCGGCTATGAATGCATCACAAACCCGCCGTCCACGTTCACGCATTGCCCCGTGATGTTCCGCGCGTGCGAGGACGCCAGATACACGACCATCGCCGCCATCTCCTCCGGCGTCTGCCATTGGCCGAGCGGCACGACCTTGCGAATCTTCTCCGCGGCCCAATCCTCGAACGCCAGCTTCTTGTCCGCCGGCTGCATGTCGTTCCATGCGGCCCAGATCGACTTGTTGAGTTCGGTCTTGACCATGCCGGGGCAGAGCGCATTGACGCGCACATTGTACGGAGCCAAATCCTTGGCGGCACATTGCATGAAGTTGATGAGCGCCGCTTTCGATGCGCTGTACGGCGGATCGGTCTGCGAGCCGATCTGTCCCGCGACCGATGCGATCAACAAGATCGAGCCGGCCTTGCGCTGGAGAAACTGCGGCGCAAAAGCGTGCACGACGTTGACCACCCCTTGCACATTGATGTTCATCACGCGCGGCCAATCGCTCGGCGTCAAATTCCAGAACGGGAAGCCGAACTTGCCGGAGCCGATGGCGACGGCAAAGACGAGGTGATCGACGCTTGGCCAACGTGCGGCGACAGCCTTCATGGCATCGAAATCGGTGACGTCCGCGATGGCGGCGCTGGCCGGGACGCGAAACTCCCTGGCGAGGCCGGCGGCGGCGTCGGTCACCGTGTTTTCGCGATCGACGAGCGCGACGCCGGCGCCTTCGCGCGCAAACTCACGGGCGATTGCGTAGCCGATGCCGCGGGCGGCGCCGACGATGACGGCGGTCTGGTTCTTGAGGTTCATGTCCATGGTCTATGCCTTGCTTTGCTTCAGGAGCCGTTTGGGGGCGACCTCGCACATCAGCTTGTAAACCATCTGCCCGTTCGGCGCCGAAAGGAGGTCGGCCGAGCACCAGGGCAACGGCCAACCGCAAAAAATTTGCAAGGAGTACCCAACCCCGGTCAGGATTCGCATGCTGGTTACGTCGTTCCAGTCGGCCTTTTTGTCTTTGTAGTACACATAGCGTTTGCTAACGCCGAATGGCCCGAACATGACCTTTTTGCCGGCGTCGATGCGATCCAGGTATTGCGGCAACAGCATCGCCGTCACGTGATCGATGGTGCTTTCAATGGCTGTGGCGTCGTCCTCGATCCAGGTCGGCAGTTCGATCTTGCTACCGTCCTTGGCGGTAATGCACCAGTTACCGCCGGTGGCATGATCGATGGTTTGCACGTCATCCCAGCGGATCATCGTGAATTTCCCGTCGCAAACGTGAACCAGGGCGTCCAGGTAAATGATCACCCCGGGCAAGGAAGCGCCCGGCTTCGGCGGCTGCTTCGGCGTCGGCTGACTGGTTTTGGCATTGCGGGTCAAACGCCACCACAAGAAGGCGGAGATGCCGCCGAAGACCACGCCGTTCAAGGGCATGGTCAACCAGAGACTGGGCGGCCCGTTTCCCATCGGGACGTCGAGCAAAAAGAAGATCGTGAAGCCGCAGCCGACGAATGGCAAAGCGAAAGTCAAGACTGCCAAGGCGATTCGAAATGGCAGAGCGCTCCAATCAACGGCTTGAAACTTCGCATCCAGCTTCGCACTCATCATGACTGCCGCGGATGGCGGATGCACCGACATCGGCTTGCCGAGGGCGGCAACCTCGGGCGGCAATTCGCCGAACGCCTCCACCGCTTTTGCAAGTTGGCGAGAGTTGGCCAAGTGAACGCTCCAAACAGAGTCTCACGTAAAACTCAAATGTAGGGTGCGTCAAGCGTACTCGCGCGGACGCACCTGCCCTTGCAACTGCGAGGT
>DAIOGM010000336.1:0-8209 GCA_036745215.1 Gemmataceae bacterium | reverse complement strand
AGAAGCAGCGTTCATTGAGCCGAAGCGGAAATCGAGCCAGCCGAAGAGTAAAGTGCCGATGATGGCGCTGATCGGCGGCGGCGCCGTGGCCGCGTTCGTCCTGTTCGGGTTGCTCGCCGCCGGCGTCGCGTTCGTCGTCCTGAACAAGAACAAGGGCGGCGGGCCGATTGTGCAAAATCCGCCGGTGGATGGGCGCAAAGACAAAGACAAGAATGACGACAAACCGCCCATCGATCCGAACAAGGACAAGATCGATCCGAACAAGGACAAGATAGATCCGAACAAGGATAAACCGCCCGTCATTCCGCCCGCAGTCGGAGAAATGGCGGCGCGCGTGCTCGAGTTGCCCAAGTCCGCCGGACGAGCCCTCCTGTCCCCAGACGGCGCCCGCCTGGCATATGCTCATCCCAACGCCGGCCAGTTTGCATATCGCGATGCGCCGGCATTTGACCAGGAACACGTTTTCCAGGCCGTCGTCCCGGCGCGCGGTCCGATTGCGCCCATCGCCTTTTCATTGGATGGAAAAAAGCTCGCCATCGCCGCCGACGCCGACACCGGGCCGGTCATTCACATCTTCAATTCCAACGGACTGACGATCGAGACGACCTTGCAATCATCCCAGCTCGCCGACACCGGTGCCTTCTCGCCGGATGGAAAGTACTTCCTATCCATGCGCCGCCGCGAGATGGCTCAGGGTACGAAAAGCGAAACGAACCTCGAGTTGCACGACCTGAGCATCGCCAAGCAGGTGAATCAATGGAAGCTTTCCTTCGAACCGCGCTACTTCGGCTTCAAACCCAGTTCGGATGCCGTTTTTTACACGGGGGCGACGAGGGACATGGTTAGTTGGTGGGACATTCCCGGCGCGTCCGGGGGATTTGTGCAAGTCCCGCATCCATCCAGGAAGCATTTCTATTCACCGGATTTCTCCAAAATCGCCATCCTGGTCAATCCGAATGAAATAGAAATGTTCCTCAAAAACAGCGGGCAATCAAAGGGCAAAATCAGCGCCGCTCCCAATGTGGTCTTCCACGGCGCCGGCTACTCGGGCGACAACAAATACTTGCTCATTGGCGCCGGCAGCGAAATTGTTGGTCAAAGCGTCCGAGGAATGCTGGTCGATTTGAAAGACGGCAAAACGGTCGCCGTCACGGAGCCATTCGCGGGCGTGCCGCAAGACGTCAGCCTCGGCTCGAACGGCTTCGGCCTGTTGCAGGGGCCGGACATGCTGCCGCGGCTTTATCGTTTTCCGCTCGATTACGTCGCCCCGCCGAAACCGCCGATGCAGTTTGCGCTGTCGGGGAAATTCGAACCAAATTTCATCGCGGACGTCAAGACTTTTGGCGACGCCTGCCTTTCCGCGGACGGCGAGCGCCTCGTTTACCGTCTGCCGCGCAACAATGCGTTCGCCTACCGCAAGGCGCCGGACTTTGGCGCCGAATTCGAAGTGGAAGCGCCGGGGGTCAACTCAGGCATTGATCCACTCATTTCCTTCCGGGATGGAAAAAAAATCGTTCTGGCCACCAGCTCCTCCAACAAAGAGGCAAGCATCCTGATCTGGAACGTGTCGACGAATCAAATCGAGCGGACGATGCCGATTGTCGCCAGGCCGCGAAAGGTCGCGCTTTCGCCGGATCAGAAATACCTCGCGGCCGAAACGCTCCGTCCGCCGCCGGAGAAAGGTCGGCCGCCGATTCATGAGGTGTTTCTGTTCGAGATCGAATCGAGCCGGCTGGTCAAGTCCTGGCAAACCTCGACGCTCCGCGCCGTCGGCTTCTCGCCGGATAGCACGAAAATGTTCTTTTGGCAATCGTCCGCCAAGTCCGTGGAAGCTTTCTCCGTGACCAACGGCGCCAACGCCTCGTTTGTTTTTTCACCGGGCACGTCGCTGTCGAACGCGTTTTCGTATGACTTTACGAAAATGGCCAAGACCACGCCGATGCAACTCGAAATCCTCGACGTCGAATCGAAGGGACGCATCGCCACGTTGACCAACCAGGACACCAAGCTGATGATGCGCAATCCGGCGTTCGCTCCGGACGGCAATCACGTGGTCGTCAGCGTCGAAGAGACGCCTCCGGGTCAGCCGCCGATGAACGGCCGCGCCGTGCTCTTCGATGTGCGGACGAGCGAAATTTTGTCGGTGACTCCGCCGTTTCCGCATTTTCTCAGCAAGGTCCAGGTCGCCGCCAATGGCGTCGGCATGATAAACGGCAGCGGCAACGTGCGGCTTTATCGCTTCCCGATCGGCAGCGGCGCGTTGCTGGTGAAGAATCCGCCCGCGCCCGTCGCGCCGGCAACGCCCGGCTTCGTTCAACTCTTCAATGGCAAGGACCTGACCGGTTGGAATCCAGCGGCGCCGGACAACGTATGGCGCGTCGAGAATGGCCAACTGGTCAGCCCGGGCACTTATCTCGGGTTGATTTCGACCAAGCGCTCCGACTACAAGGATTTCCATTTGCGCGTGGAAGCGCGGGTTGACACCTACGGCGGCGCCGGCGGCGCCGGATGCGTGATCGTGCGCAATTCGACGAACGACAACGGCTATCTCGCCCATCTGCACAATGTGACCAAACGGGCCGGCTTCCTCCTTGCACGAGCGCCGAATCTCGTCAAATTTGGCAAGGGCGAGGAGTTGGACGTCCCGCTCGGCGATTGGTTTGTCATGGACGTGTTCGCGGACGGGGATCGCATCCGAGTCCTTATCAATGGAGTTCAAACCGCGGAGTACGAGGACAAGGACAAGGAGCTTACGACCACGGGACGAATCGTCTTGCGGCAACATGACAAATCGATCCTGCACGTCCGCAAGATCGAAATCAAAGAACTCGAAGCCAAGCCTGGCATCGTCACAGCGCCGGACGGCTTCGTGCCGCTCTTCAACGGCAAAGACCTGACCGGCTGGATGCCGAAGCCAGGTGAAGCGGCGGACTGGCGCGTCGTGAACGGCATTCTCACCACGAATGCCCGCTCGCTCCTTTTCACGACTCGAGACGACTTCGCCGATTTCCACCTGCGTGCCGAAGTGCGTACCTTGGACGAAAACTCGACCGGCGTCTTCTGGCGCTATACGCTCGATGCTCAAGGGTATGAAGCCTTGTTCGGCGGTAAATCCAAAGGCCGAATGACGGTGCGGACCGTTTCGCCCGAAGGGGGAAATGGCCGGTCCATCCGCAATCTCGGCGGGAGTTATGACACGCCTGGCGGCTGGTTGATTCTCGAGATCATCGCGGAAGGCAATCGCATGGTTGTCAAGGCGAACGGCCAAACGTTGGAAGGCGCCGTGGATGCCAAGTCCGTGTTTTCCCGCGGCCGCATCGGACTGCGCGGCGCGATGGGCGTCGAATATCGGTCCATTGCCGTCAAGGAGCTGAATGCGGCAGTTGCTGCGGCCCCCATGCTCAAAGGCGAAGGCCAACTCGTCAACCGTAACAGCGGCCTGGTCCTCGGCGTATTCGGCGCCGTCAAATCCAACGGCGGCGGGGTCGTGCAGTGGCAGTCGACCAAGGATGCGCCCAACCAGTACTGGTCGTTCGTGCCGAGCACGGACGGCTGGTTCCACATCGTCAATGCCGACAGCGGCGCCTTTCTGAGCGTGCGCAACAACTCGACCAATGTCGGAGCGTCACTGGAGATCTGGAGCAAGAAGGAGGGTGAGCGATCGCAAGAGTGGAAGCCGGTGAGCTCCGACAAGAACGACGCCAAGACATTCAAGATTGTCAATCGCGCCAGCGGTAAGGTCATCAGCATCCCGAACGCTAGCATGACTGCCGGCAACCCGGGGTTTTTACAGAACGACTCCGGCGCGATTGAGCAGACCTGGAAGTTCGAAGCCAAGGACGCCGGCGTGCCGATCGCGATCAAGCCCAAGGATGAACCGGGGCCAGCGAAGCGGATGCGCGCGGCAGTGCCCGACGCCGAGAAGGTGACGGAGTCCGAGAAGTCGATTCGTGAGCAATTCGCGAAGGAATACGCGAAAAAAGCGCCGGCGGATTTGGCCGCCCTCGCCGACAAATTGTTCCTGCTCAGCAAGGAAACCGCGGACGATCCCCCCGGCCGCTATGCGTTGTTGCGCGAGGCCGCCAGCCTCGCGGCCAAGGCAGGCAAGGTCGATATGGTCATGAAAGCGACCGGCGAAATCACCACGATTTTTGATGTCGATGAAACCGCCGCCAAGGTCGAAGCGTTGTTGAGCTTGAGCAAGACGACCTTGACGACCGATGCGTCGAAGCAATTCGTCGAAGCCGCCCTGACGTTCGCGGCTGCCGCGGCCATGGACGAAAATTTTGACGTGGCCACGAAAGTCCTGCTCGCCGCCGACAGCGTCGCACGCCGCGTCAAGAACACGACGCTTTTGGCGCAAATCCAGAAGCAAGACACCCAGGCGAAAGCGATGGCCAAGGAGCATGGCGAAATGAAGAAGGCGATGGAGACGCTCGCGAAGGACGCCAAGGATCCCGGCGCCAATTTGATTGCCGGGACCTATCTGGCGTTTCGCAAGGGGGACTTCGACAAGGGCTTGCCGCACTTGGCGCTGTCCGGTCAGGCGGAGTTCCAGGATCTGGCGAAGAAAGACGTGGACGAACCGGACGACAACAAGGCGCGCATCGAACTGGGCGACGCCTGGTGGAATGCAGGCGAAAAGAAAACGGGGCAGCAAAAGTTGGCCATGCAATGGCGGGCCGCCCACTGGTATCGCATCGCCCTGCCGAGCCTGACCGGCGGGCTCACGCAAACGCGCGTCGCCGGCCGCGTCAAGCAGATCGATGAACTGCCGGCGCCGTTCCGCATGGTGACCATGCTCGCGGAAGTGGATCGATTCAAGGGGCACACGGGCATGGTTTATCAACTCACGCTAGCCGCCGACGGCAAGCGCGTGATTTCCTGCAGCGCCGACGGCACGGTTCGCGAATGGAACTACGTCACCGGCAAGGCGCGTGTGCTGGTTGGCCCGCCGCTCAGCAGAGGCCCGTTGCTGGGATTTGCCATTGCGCCCGATGAAAAACACATCGCGATGCTCACCACGGCGGGAAAATTCTCGGTAATCCACTTGCCGACGTTGACCGTGCCCAAGTCCGCCAAAAATGAACGAGACGCGCTGCCGGGTCTCCATTGGCTAACCGATACGAGAATCGCGTATGCCTGGAAGTCCGATCATCATACCTGGGAGCCGATCCAGGGCGGCGGCGGCGGCTCCGGCCCCTTGATCTTCGGGGGGGCCGATGCGACGCGCCCGAATGCGCGCGCGATGGTCGTCTCGCCCGATCATGACTTCGGCGCCGCCCTGTGTCAGGGCGGACCCGTCGGCACGTTCCGCATCATGGAAAGCGGCGGACGAGGCGGTGGTCCTCGCTTCGATTTCGACGCGACCGCCGGCGCATTCTCCAAGAACTCCAAATCGATCGTCCTCGGCGCCAAGGATGGGGCCATCAAGGTTTTCAGCATGACCGGCGGGGCCAAGGAACTCGCCGCCCTTTCGGGCACGAAGGGCGTCATCCGCTGTCTCGCCTTCACGCCGGACGGCCAACGGATCGTCTCGGGCGGCGACGAGCCAAATTTGCGCGTCTGGGATGCCGTCACCGGCAAGGAATTGCAGCGCTTCCCGCATCCGGGAACCGTCATGTCTCTGGTGACGACTCCGGCCAACCGCTACGTCATCTCCGCGTGCGCCGACGCCGTGATTCGCGTGTGGAGCCTTTCGGCCGCGGGAACGACCGGCGGCGGCGAGGATCCGCCGATGCCCAAGAAAGGCGCGAAAGCCGAAAACGACGCAGGGCTCGAATTGAAATTCAACGCAGGCCTGGCGGGCGTGACCGCCACGCTCAATGCGACGGACACCCCTTACATGGGCAAAGCGTCCCGGCAATACCTGGTGCCATTGGTCGCGGGCAGGACGTATGAGTTCCGAATGAATAGCACTGCCTTCGACGCTTACCTTTACCTCGAAGATCCTGACGGCAGGCTGCTCGCCCAGGACGACGACAGCGGCGGCAACCTGAACTCTCGCATTCTTTACACGCCCAACCGGGCGGGACGTTACCGCGTCATCGCGACGCCGCTCGGCAACCAAAGATATGGGGAATTCACCCTGACGATCAAATAAAGCCCGGCGCGGTGATCGCTTGACACGTCAGACCAACGAGCCCCGGCGAGCCGAGCTCCGTAAGGAGCCGGTTGAGGATGCGCAAACTCAACCGGCGGCTTACGCCGCTCGGCTCGCCAGAACTTGACTCAAGCGCGATGAGTTATGCGGCTCAAGGATTCTAGTGCTGTGTCACAGCTTATTTGTCGGGTGAGGCCGGGAGGGCGAGGCTCCTGCCGAGCCGCGAGCGACAGAGTTCCATCGGGGTTCACGGCTCGGCAGGAGCCTCGCCCTCCCGACATTTTAGCTGTGACAAAGCACTAGTGAGGGGACGCTCCATGGCCGAGCGTTGGTACTACAAGCACGCCGGCGAGCGGCGCGGCCCGGTTACCTTGAAGAAACTCGAGGAACTGGCTGCCATTGGTGGAGTGCTGGCGAACGATCCCGTCTGGCGCGAGGGGGACGACCCGCTTGCCGCCGTCGAAGCGTTGATGGTTTTGGACGTTGACTGCTTCGGACGCGTCATGGCAGCGGTCAGTGAGTCGTTTGCTCCCAAACCGCCGGCGACCAATGAGGCGCCCGACTGGGTTGCGGAAGCGCCGCCGGGCGCCGCTCCGCCGGATAGCGAAGCGCCGGTAACCGTCGAGCCCGCGGCGGCGCCCGATTGGCTCGGCGATGTGGACACCGGTCCGAAGAAGCCGTTGTCGCCGCCATTGCCGCCGAATGTTGCCAATTCGAGGCCATCGATGCCGCCGCCGGTTTCGAACAAGCCCAAGCCGAAGCGGGTGCGTGCGGCTTCTTCCACATCAGAAGTGGAAATCGAGGTAGAAGAAGAGGCGCCGGAGCCGTTCGAGTTCAAACGTCGCGATCTGTTGGTGTTCGGTCTGGGCGGCCTCACCGTCGTTTTTGCCGTCGTACTCGGCGTGATCCTGGCGAAATACACCTTTGCCAAGCGGGACCCGGTTGAACCCGTCCCTCAACCGCAACCACAACTACTACCTCAACCCCAACCTCAACCGGACCCTCAACCTCAACCGGAACCAAAAAACGACGTCGAGGAAGCGAAGTAACCCCGAGGTTCGGATTACCTCACCTCGGGGCTTCTCAATGCGACCTAGGTTCGTCCATCCGTCGCCTTCATATACTTCTTGCGATTTTCGATGGTGAACTCCAGGTGCCGCAAGAGCTTGTACTTGATGTCTTGGCCGTATCTGCCGAATTCGTCGAGGATCGCCTTGATCGCGGGGTGGCGTTTGATTTCCTCGATTTCGCCGTGAAACACGCGCAGGCGGTTTTGTTCATCATCGATCCACGCGTCGATGGCGATGCGGCCGCGGCGAAACGCGTCGATCAGTCCGGCGTTGCTGACGCCGGGCTGCCCACCAACAGGTGTTTGCGATTGGCTTTGCTGCCATTTACGGAACTTGTCGGGGTCGAAGATTTGACCCGTGTCGGGATCGAAGCCGCTCTCGGCGCGCATCTTTTCGGCGAGCGGGTTCGCCGGCACCGGCGCCACTTTCGGCGGCGCCGCCGGCGGTTCCTGCGCGGGGCGTGACGGCAACGCTTCCGTGCGTTCGCTTTTCTTTGCCGGCGCGGGCGCTTCCAGGCCGATCCAGAGCCGCAGGTCTTCCAGCCATTCGGGATTGTCCAATTTCGGCAGCCGTTCGGCGATCAGTTCGACCTTTGGCTCGGGGCCGATGTTGGCGACGTCGTTCAGCCAATCGGGCAGTCCGGCCGTCGCGGCTTGCTCTGAAAAATCGAATTCCGACTCCGCCAGCGACCCATCCTTGCGTTCCTGACCTTCCTGCCAGATCCAGTCGGTCGGCCAAAGAATCTTGCGTCCGGCGAGCGACTTCATTTCTTCCGTGGAGAATGGGCCGTTCGGCGCGCCGTCGCGGGTGTAAAACCATCGCCCACTCATGAATGGCTCGCAATGCGATCGAGGAAACGCCTGGATGGATTCAATAACGATCGATTTGAAGTATAATCGCGTCCGGGCCGGGAAGAAAGAGGAATCGATGGATGCGGAAACGCCAATCGGCGCGGCGACATGGTAGTCATCACGCTCCGAGCGTGTGATTTTTTCGTGGGATACGATTCCGATCGTGTCGCAAGTCAAACAAAGAC
>DAIOGM010000335.1:0-8228 GCA_036745215.1 Gemmataceae bacterium | reverse complement strand
CGTTGCAAGAGCCAACATCAAATATCTCTCGAATATCATTCGCCAATTGATCAATCTGAAAAACGAGACCGGGGCTGATGGTTACGGCGAATTGCGCATTACCGCACATGCTTTTGAAGTGGCGTCGGGTTTGCTAACTGACGCAGCAATTGTTTCCGCTCGCGCATACAAGGGCCAGCAAATCCCAAACGGATGGGCGTCGGTTGACGGCGAGGGCGGAGTGCGAATCGACTGGACTAGTCCCAACGCAATTGTTCGCCTAATAATTCCGGCGTCCAATAACCGCAAAGGATATGTTTATCACGAAATTGGGACATCATACGCCACCGCGCCGCCGACTGCTGAATCGCTTGCGGAGTGGTTGCAGCAAATAAAGGACTGAGGCGCGTTTTGCGCCGCAGGTGGTGCATGGATCCTCTCGCCTGTGAAAAAATCGTGTTCCGGGCTCTGCGTAAGAGCTGGGTCAATCCCGGTACTGGGTTTGTTGCCGCGACGGCATTCATGTTGCGAGAGTCGCCCAAAGACGACGACGGATTGTCGGTCGGCACGATTTCAGCCGAACAGAGTGTCACCGTGTTGAGTACACATGCCGGTTGCGCCAGTTTGCATGTCGGAAAAATCCGCGACATCGGACTTGACGTCGTACCAGACGAAGAGTCTCACGCCAACATAACCGGCATCCCACGGAACGACGTTGCTCGAGCGGAGTTTCTCGCAGGGCAACTTGCCAAAATGGCGCGGCATATCCCAGTTGCACTTAATAAAGCAAAATAACGATTTCACGCAGGTCGCTTAAACTAATATTATCGTCCGCAACCAACTCTTGAAGCGGTTCATCCATACGCAGATCACCGAGTTCAGAATTCATGAACAGTCCTGACGCGCGCACACGTGGGTAACTGCCCCAAAAACCGCACTTTCCCCCGCATTTTTCGCATTTCGACCTACCCAACATGACTTGGGTAACACACCCCCCATCGGTCCGTTCAGCACCCACCCCCTGCGCGTCGAAGTGAGTAAAAGCCCCCTCCGCGATTCATAACCGTCATGATTTCAAGCACTTGCGTCGCCGAACTTGTTGCCCAAGTCTTGTTGAGTAAAAGCCCCCTTCCGACAATCTTTCGCTTGTGGTTTCGACCCCAGTTCACGACAATATCATGGTCTACAGCGGAGGCTCGTTGACACGGATCAGGATCCAAGGAAATGCTCAAGCGTCTGGAACTCGTCGGCTTCAAAAGCTTTGCCGACAAGACCGTTTTTGAGTTCGGCGACGGCGTCACCGCCATCGTTGGACCCAACGGCTCCGGTAAGAGCAATATCGTTGACGCGGTCCGCTGGATCCTCGGCGAACAATCCGCCAAAAGCCTCCGCGGCGGCGAAATGGCCGACGTCATCTTCAACGGCTCCGCTTCGCGACGCAGCCTCGGGCTCGCCGAAGTCACCATGACTTTCGATAATCGCAAACGACAGCTCGCGACGGAAATGGAAGAAGTGCAAATCACTCGCCGCGTTTATCGCACCAGCGAAGGCGAGTACCTCATCAACGGCCAAATCTGCCGGCTCAAGGACATCAAGGATTTGTTTCTCGGCTCCGGCGCCGGCAACGACGACATGTGCATCATCGCTCAGGGCAAGGTCGATGTGCTCTTGCAGGCGTCCAATCGCGATCGCCGCACCATCTTCGAGGAGGCGGCGGGCATTAGCCGATTCAAGGCGAAGAAGATCGAGACGATGCGGAAGCTGGAACGCGTCGATCAGAATCTGTCGCGCGTCAAGGACATCATCGAGGAAGTCGAGAAGCAGCTTCGCAGCGTCAAGTTGCAAGCGTCGAAGGCGCAGCGTTATCAGGAGCACACCAATCGGCTCAAGGAGCTGCGGCTCGAAGTCGGCATGGTCGATTATCGCGCGTTGAGTGACAAGCTCGACGCGGAGACGGCGGAGCTCGATCAACTCAAGAGCGAGCTGGACCAGCGGGCCGCCCACGCCGGCGCGTGCGAAGTTGAAGCGGAGCGGCTGGAGATGCTGCTCGCGGATCTTGACGATCAACTGCACGCGGAGGAGGCGGCCCTCGCGAAATGGGTACAGCAAATCAAGAGCGACGAGACGACGATCGCGCACGAGAGCAGCTTGACGGGCGATCTCGAAGTCGAGTTGCAGACGACGCGGAAACGGCTGACGGAGCTGACGGTGCACGTGCGGGTGCTGTCGGAATCGATGCGCTCCGCCGAGACGTCGCTCGCGGAGGCGACGACGCAAGCCGAGACGCAGCGGCAAGAAGTCGAGCGGCACGAGACGGCACTCAAGTCGGCCGAGTCGCGGCTCGCGGAGCTGCACACGCAAATCGCCGCAGACAAGACGCAGCACCTGGAGGAGATGAGAAGGTCGGCGCATTTACAGAACGAAGCGGTCGCCGCGAAAGCGCAGGTCGATAATCTTCGCCGCGAACGCGATCGATTGCGGCAACGTTCGGATTTGGCTGCCACGAATCTCGCGTCGCTTGATCTGGAGTTGCAAGAATTGCAGCAGGCGGAGTCGCAATTGCTCGATCGGCTGCATCAAGGGCGGCAAGCGTTGCTCGAAACCAAGCAGGAGCACGAACGTTTTCGTCAATTGCGCGATCGCACGGCGGAGCGCATTTCGGAGATGCGTCAGGAACGCAGCGCACGCGCCAGCCGGATTGAGGTGCTGGAAGGCTTGATCCGGAGCCGCGAGGGGCTCGGCGCCGGCGTGCGCGACGTGATTGAGCAGATCGAAAAGCCGGACGCGGGGCCGTGGGCGACGGTGGTCGGCATGATCGCCGATTTCCTGACGGTGAAGCACGAGTACGCGCCGCTGATCGACCTGGCCCTCGGCGACTGGGCGCAGCGATTCGTCGTGCGCGACATGAAGTTGCTCATGCAGGCGTTGAGCGAGCGTGGGCAACCGTTATCGGGTCGCGTCAGCTTCTTGCCGCTCTTGGCGTTGCCACAAGAATCAGAAGGCGATCAAGATCCGATCGTGCAAGCGTTGCGAGCGAATCGGCTCGTGCAGGTGTCGCTGGTGAGCCGCGTGAAGACGACCTCGCCGCCAGTCGCGCTGGCCGACGCCGAACATCCGGGATTGGTCGCGCTCGCGGAGCATCTGGTGTCGTGCGAGCATGCGGAGATGGCGGACCTGCCGGCGCAGTTGCTCGGGCGAACGTTGATCGTGCGCGATCTCGCGGCGGCGCGCGCGATCAGCGAACGCGTGCCGGGTTTTCGGCTCGTGACGCTGCAAGGCGAATTGATGGAGCCAGACGGCACGTTGACGGTCGGCACGCATCACGCCGAAGCGGGCATCCTGTCGCGCAAGAGCGAGCTGCGCGAACTGCGCGAACAGTTGACGATGCTCGACGAACGCATTCGCGAGACCGAGCACGATTGGCAATCTCTCAAGGATAGGATCGACGCGCTCGAAACGGCGATCGGCGAACGCCAGGAGGAGATCAACGTCCTCGGCGAGCAGTGTGCCGACATGCGCGGCCGCGTGCAGCGCCATCATGAACGCCGGCAAGGATTGCACGAGGAAGTCACCGTCAGCCGCGATGAAATCCAGCGTATCGAGGAGGATGTACAATCGCTCGAAGAAAAATGGCGGCATTGCGAATCGCAGGCGGCCGAAGCGGAGACGCTTGTGCAGACGTTGCATACGCGATTACATCAAGCTGACGAGGAAACGCATCAGCGCGAACGCGAACGCCACGAAGCGCAGCAAGCGTTCACGCATGCACAGGTCGCGTTTGCGCAGGTCGAGGAACGGCAACGCAGCTTGCAAGCGCAATTCAATCAAGCGGCCCGCGATTTTCAGCAGCGTGAGCAGGAGATGCGCCAGAACGAGCAGAATGCGGGCAATCTCAAAGCGCGTCTCTTGGAAAGCCAGCGAACGATGTTGAACGCGTCGGCGTCCATGGCACAAGCGCATCTCGACAAGGAAAGCGCGCAGTACAAGATTGCCGACGCGGTCGAGCAACGCGAACGCAAACGCCAGGATCGCGCGCGGCTCATGCAGCAAGCGCAAACGGCGCGGGCGGAATGGCGCACACATCAAGAGAGCGTCCATCAACGCGAACTGGAGGCGTCGAACCTGCGCCATCAACGCGATTCGCTGGTGCAACGCATGCGAGACGATTATCAGATTGAATTGGCGGAGCTTATCGTGGGACAGGATTCCGATCCTGTCGGTGCAGAGACAGGATCGGAATCCCGTCCCACGTTCGATCCCAAGGCGGCGCAGGAAGAGATCGATGAGTTACGCCGCAAGTTGAGCCGGCTTGGCAACGTCAACATGGAAGCGCTCGCCGAGTTGCAGGAACTTGAACGCCGGGCCGCGGAATTGACGACGCAGTACGACGACTTGATGAATGCCAAGAAATCGCTGGAAGAAATCATCGCGAAGATCAATCTCGACAGCCGGCGCATGTTTCTCGACACGTTCGGTGTCGTGCGGACGCACTTCCAGGAAATTTTTCGCAAACTTTTCGGCGGCGGCATGGCGGATTGCGTGCTCGAGGACGAGAACGACGTGCTCGAATCGGGCATCGAGATCGTCGCGCGTCCGCCGGGCAAGGAGCTGCGTAGCATCTCGCTCATGTCGGGCGGCGAGAAAACGCTCACCGCGGTCGCGTTGTTGCTTGCTGTGTTCAAAAGCAAACCGAGCCCGTTTTGTTTGCTGGATGAAGTGGATGCCGCGCTTGACGAGGCGAACATCGGCCGGTTCACCGCCGTGTTGAAGGAATTCACGCAACTGTCGCAGTTCATCGTGGTGACGCATTCGAAGAAAACGATGGCCGCCGCCGATGTGCTGTACGGCATCACGATGCAGGAGTCGGGTATTTCGAAACAGGTGACGATCCGCTTCGACGATTGGGTGGAGGATAGCCTGGAGGCGAAGGCGCAGGCGTCGTAACCGAGTTGATATTAAACGCTCGCGTGGCGCCATGCGGGCGCTAAACGAAGAGGGTGTATATCATTATCCACGTTCTAGCCACGATCACGATCAAACCCGGACAGCGCGACGCGTTCCTCAAGGAATTCAAGCGCATCATGCCGATGGTTCACGCCGAGACGGGTTGCATCGAGTACGGCCCGGCGGTCGATGTCGCGAGCGGCATCAGCGTGCAGGGGCCGATGCGCGAGAATGTCGCCGTCATCATCGAGAAATGGGAGAGCCTCGCCGCGCTCAAGGCGCATTTGACGGCGCCGCACATGATCGAATATCGGGTGCGCGTGAAGGACTTCGTGGACGGTGTGACGCTGCAAATCCTTGAGCCGGCCGGATAGTCGGCTCAATCGTCGCCGGGGATTTTTGGCTTCATGCCCAGACCGATCTGGGCGAACAGACGAATCTTCGGAGATGAGTCGTTGAGCAACTCTTGCAGCACCGACTTCGCTTCGTCATTGCGGCGTAACAAACTTGGCCCGAACTGACGCGCTTCCACTTGGTCCATCAACAACAACATCATCACCTCATGATCATCGGGCGTTTTCTCTCTCGGCCGCAAGCGGTCGCGGAAACGTTCAAAGCGCGTGTCATTTCGCTGGAACCACGGTCCTCGATGACCCATCCAGTGGATGCCGGGCTCGTTGCTAACTTCCCAGCGTTCCAGCTCGTCGCGCCAGTACGAGGTCGGCTTGCCTTCGAAGGTAGCCTCGGACCAAAGAATGCCGCGGACCTGATAGGTTGGCTCGAAATAAATAACGGCAAGGACGATCAATGCCTCCAACGCCGACGACAGGATCACGACCTTGCGCTTCATATGCCACCTTACTCGATCGTGACATGCGGGCGCAATTTTTCCAGAGTCTTCGGGCCGATGCCGGAGACGCGGCGAAGATCGTCGATCGATTTGAAGCGAGCCCTGGCACGTTCATCGAGGATGCGCTGCGACAACTTCGGGCCAATGCCGGGCAGCTTTTGTAATTCGGTTTGATCGGCGCTATTGACGTTGATGGCGGAAGTGAGCAGCGATTCCTTTTTGCTGCGCGTCATGGCGGCCGCGATGTTTTGACTTGGCATCATGCCGCTTTGGAAGCGTTCCATCGGCGGCGCGTTGGCGCTGACAAAAACATGGGGGCGCATGCGTTCCAATGTTTTGGGGCCGATGCCGTGCACCTGGAGCAGGTCGTCGATATTGCGAAACGGACCGATGCGTTCGCGGTGGTCGAGGACGCGTTGCGAGAGCGTGTCGCCCAGGCCTGGCACGAGCCGTAGTTCCGCCTTGGTCGCGCGGTTGAGATCGAGCGCCGGGCCGTTTGCTTCGACGCGATTTTCCGGCGAGGACCATCCGAGCGACCAGCGTCCGATCAGAAAAAACAAGCACGCGGTCACGATCAGAACGACCGAGATTTGCACGGCAACTGGCCAAGCGAGCACCGCAGTCGTTTCCGGCCGCGCTGCTTGCGGCGGATTCGTTGACGGTGGATGACTCGTGCCTGTGTCCATGGTAAAGACTCATGGAAGCCACTTTTCGAACTGAGAGAGAATTGTAAATCCGACATTTGGCTGCGCCAAACAAAAAAGGCGCAAGTTCGACTGCATTTTCTCGTTCAGCGAATGTACGACTGGCTTGTATCCAAACAACATTGCCGCTATGCAACGCGAAGATCTCCATGGCCCGATGAGCGAACACGACGTTCGCAAAATGGAGGATCAAGATGATCCGCGCAAAATGGGTTGTTGGAACGTTGTTGACTCTTGGTTTGATCGCCATCGCCACCGCGCAGGACGGCCGCCTTCAAGCCGTGCGCGATGATGTGCGTTCGCCGTCCAATTCGAATTCAGACAACTCGTCGGAATCGAGCGATTCGCCAAGCAATCCCAGCTGTGACGACACCGGCTCCGGCGACGTTTTCGGATCCGTGGTCATGCTTGCCGTGCTGGCGCCATTCATCGGACCGATTCGCGCCTTGGATGACGAATATCATTTCCAATACGACTTTGCCCGCCATCCCTATGCGAATTCCTACCGTGGCTATCAAGTGCCGCCGATGCCGGGCCAGGATTTGTTTGACAGTAAACACGCCGACGGCCTGCCGACCAAGCCATGGGCGGTTCGCCTGTCCCTCGAAAACGGCAACGACTTCAGGGGCCTCAATCGCCTCGGCGGCCACTTCCGATTGGACACCGCGTCTCGCTTCGGCGTCGTCACAAACTGGAACTGGTATCAAGAACGGCTGAGCTGCGGCTGCACGGACGAACTGGTGATTGGCGACGTGAACGTGATCTTCCGCTTCGCACAAAACGAATACGCGAGCATGTACGCCGGTGTCGGTTTTCGCATGCTCGTCGATCGGCAACAGGAAGATTACGGTTTCAATTTCACCTACGGCGGCGATTGGTTTCCGATGCGTCCCTTCATCGTGAGCGGCGTGTTCGACGCAGGCAGCCTCGGGAACACCGGCGTCATCCATGCGCGCGGAACGGTCGGCGCCATCTATCGCGGTTGGGAAATCTTCGCCGGATTTGATTTCATGCAGATCGGCAGCGCCAATCTCCACGGTCCGATGGCCGGCGTGCGGTTGTGGTTTTGACTGCAGATCGTCGCGTTTCACTTCACTTCTTCTTCTGCCGCATCTGATTCCAGTAATGCACCAGATCGATGCGCGTCACGATATCGACGACGTTGCCCTCCTGCATTGCCAAAACGCCCGTGTTGCCTGCCAGCAACAATCGATACGCTTCATCGAGATGGACAGTCGTTTCCATTTGCGGCAACGGTCGGGCCATGACGTCGCCGACCTTGACCTTGTCGGGATCGGAGTGATCGTGCAGGATGCGCGCGAGCGTCACTTCCTGAATGCTGCCGACCGACTTGCCGTCGTCGAGCACGGGCAGTTGCGAGAAGCTCGACGACTGCAAAAAGCGAATGGCCTCCGAAATCGTCTGCTTGGGCGAGATCGTTACGAGCTGGCGTGAGCCGCGCGACTTCAAAAGATCGCCGATGGAGTGCGGCACATCGGTCGCCAGGGTCAATTTGTTCTCGGCGAGCCAATCATCATCGAACAATTTGCTCAGATAGTTGCGTCCGGTGTCGGCACAAAGAGCGACGACGAGGTCGTCCGCGTTCAACCGGCGGGCGTAGCGCAATGCCGCGGCGACGGCGGTGCCGCTGGAGCCGCCGACGAGCATGCCTTCGCGCCGCGCCAGTTGCCTCGCGATGTGAAACGCCTCCGCGTCGCCGACGCGAATCCACTCATCGACGAGCTGGCTGT
>DAIOGM010000334.1:5832-8259 GCA_036745215.1 Gemmataceae bacterium | reverse complement strand
GGCATTCGGATTTCGTCATTCTTTCGTCATTCGTGCTTCGGCATTCGTCATTTCGAATCTGTGTTCATCCGTGTTCATCTGTGGTTCTTTTTTTTGTGTGTGAGCCATGGCCGTTCAACCGGCGCTGTCTTTTGTTCGCGGATCGCAAGCGCCGATCGTTGCGCAGTTGCGGGAGTTCGTGCGTTTTCCCAGCGTCGGGGCGCAGCCGAAACACAACGCGGACGTGGCTCGGTGTGCGGAATGGTTGGCGAAGCATCTGCGCGGACTGGGCATGCCGCGCGTTCGCGTGATGCCGACCGAGCGGCATCCGATTGTGCGGGCGGACTGGCTCAAGGCGCCGGGTCGGCCGACCATTTTGATCTACGGCCATTACGACGTGCAGCCGGCGGATCCCATCGACAAATGGACGACGCCTCCGTTCGGCGGTGAAGTTCGCGGCGAGAACTTGTTTGGCCGCGGCGCATGCGATGATAAGGGGCAGATGTTCGCGCATGTCAAGGCGATCGAAGCGCTGTTGCGGACGCGGCGGGCGTTGCCGGTCAATGTGAAATGCTTGTTCGAAGGCGAAGAGGAAAGCGGCAGCACGAGCTTGTTGCCCTTTCTAAAGCGGCATCGCGACGAGCTGGCGGCGGACGTCGCGGCGCTGTCCGATTCGCCGATGGCGACGCTCGATCGCCCGGCTATCACTTATGCGATGCGCGGCAGCTTGAGCTTGACTCTTACGGTGCGTGGGCCAAGCCGCGATCTGCATTCGGGGCTGTTCGGCGGCGCGATTCACAATCCACTGCAAGCGTTGAGCGAGATCGTTGCATCAATGCATCGCTCGGGCCGCGTGGCCATCGAGGGTTTTTATGATGACGTTCGCGACTGGGGCGCCAATGAACGCGCCTTCATGGCTCGCCATGGACCGAGCGACGCCGCGATCCTCGAGCAGGCCGGCGCGGAATGCGGCTGGGGCGAGGCGGGTTATTCGCTTTACGAGCGCACGACGATTCGGCCGGCGCTCACGATCAACGGAATCTCGGGCGGTTACAACGGGGCAGGGGGCAAGGCGGTCATTCCGACGGTCGCCAATGCGAAGGTCAGCTTTCGTCTCGTACCCGATCAGGACCCACGCAAGATCGAACAGCTGTTTCAACGCCATCTTCGTAAGGTGACGCCGCCGACGGTACGCGTTGCGGTGAAAACGGAGTTCATGGCTCGGCCGGCGTTAATTGATCGCCGGCATCCCGTATTTCGCGCGGCGGCGTTCGCGTGCCGGCGCGGCTTCGGGAAACCGGCGGCGTTTCTTCGCTGCGGCGGCACGATTCCCGTCATCAGCATGTTGAAGCAACAGCTCGGCGTGCCGGTCGTGCTGCTGGGATTTGGCCGGCCGGACGCGCGGATTCACTCGCCCGACGAACGGTTGCACTTGCCGACGTTCTTCAAAAGCGTGTCCACATGCATCTACTTTCTGACGGCGGCGGCGCGAATGAACGCGATGCAGGCCGATCGCGCCAGGGAATTTGCCACATGATCATCGACTGTCATTGCCATGCCGGCCGCGGCGACGTGATGACGGCGCCGTGGAACACTGACGCGCCGATCGAGCCGTACCTGCGCCGTGCCCGCGCCGCCGGCATCGCGCGGACGGTCGTGTTCGCACCGTTTCACAACGATTATGGCATCGCCAACGCGGAGGTTGCGAAAATTGTCGCACGCCATCCGGATCGGCTCATCGGTTTCGCGTTCATTCATGCCACGCGCGATCGCGGACACATCTTCGACATGGTCCGCCACGCCGTGACGCGCTGGCGATTTCGCGGCATCAAGGTGCACGGCTACGACGCGATGCCTACGCGCGAGCTTTGCGACGCCGCCCGGGCGTTTCGGTTGCCGATCCTCGTGGATGTCGTCGGCAAGGCCGCTGTTGTAGACATGCTGGCGCCGCAGTATCCGGACGTGAACTTTCTCATCCCGCACCTGGGCAGCTTTCGCGACGACTGGCGCGCCCAGCAGCTCGTATGCGATCAACTGGTGCGCTATCCCAATGTTTTCACGGACACTTCCGGCGTGCGTCGCTTCGACTATCTGGTGGAAGCGATTCGCCGCGCCGGCGCCCGCAAAGTGCTGTTCGGATCGGACGGTCCCTGGCTGCATCCCGCGCTGGAGCTGCACAAGATCCGGCTGTTGAAGCTGTCGCCACGCGACGAAGCACTTGTGCTGGGTGGCAACGCGATGCGACTCCTGCGCGGCGCGAGGCGAACGCCACTCCCTGGATTTCGTTCGACGTCCACGTCAATCCGCCGTTCCCGAGCCGTCGTCGCGGCGGCAGGAACCGTCGGCGACGCGTCAATGGAATTGGAACTTTGACGGTCAATCATTGCGCCTTTGATCATCAGCAAAGTAATGCGCGGTTTCGGGAGGGCGAGGCTCCTGCCGAGCCGT
>DAIOGM010000334.1:0-5732 GCA_036745215.1 Gemmataceae bacterium | reverse complement strand
GTTGGGCGTCATTTGTTCGAGGTTCGCGGCTCGGCGGGAGCCTCGCCCTCCCGGTGCGTCGCGCGCGGTTTCGGGAGGGCGAGGCTCCTGCCGAGCCGTGTTGGGCGTCATTTGTTCGAGGTTCGCGGCTCGGCGGGAGCCTCGCCCTCCCGGTCGCGCATCGCTTTCCGATCAGTTAAACTCGGCGCGGATGTTACTTGTAGGATTGAATTAACTTCAGGTCATGATCCGCGGCCCCGTAATTGATGCCCGCCACTTTGGCCAGGGCGATCGCCCTGAGAACAAAGAACTCCGCGGCTTCCAGTTCGCGTTCCAGGATCAAGATGCTGCCGACGCCATTGAGCGCGGAGTATTCGTTGGGATCGACGAGCAAGGCCTCGAAGAAACGCTGCTCCGCATCCAGCAAAAGCGGGTCGGCCGGCGCTCGGCCGGCTTGCATGGCGGCCCAGTGCTTCACCATGTAGGCGTTCTTGAGGTGATAGCCGCCGAGGATCAAAACCATGATCTCGAACGGCCAGCGTTTTTCCGCGTCCGCCATTTTGCGATTCGCAACCCGTTGATTCGCCGACGCGGTGGCCGTATCGCTTACCAGCAGCGCATTCGTGACGGCCGCTTGCTCACCGGCGATCTGGTTGATGGCCTGCCGAAGCTCGCCTGTTTTGCTGCTCATGCGCGGCGGCAGCGGATTGGCGGCGTTCGGCGATTCGCGCACGGCCTTGCACAGGCGTTCCATCCAATCTCCTTTCCCCCGGCCTACCTTCAAGTATAGCGCCTGCGCCAGGAACACCGGCAACGGCGTGTCGTCGAGCACGCAGGGCACGATGAATCGCTGGCGATGAAAGGCCGCCAAGATCTCCGCAGTCACCCAGCGCGATTTTGCCGCGGCCTTGGACCAGAGCAGCACCAGCGTGCGGCAATCCTGAATCGCCGTTTGAAGTTGGTTTTTGAGCAGAGCGCCCAGCGCGATTTGCGCCTGATCGATCCAGACGGTCAACCCGTTCGCTTCCAGCGTTTCACGGACGCGAATGGCCTGGGCGGCGTTTTTCGACGCGTGACTGATGAATGTGTCCATCGTTTGACTCCTTGAGAAAATGGGACGCGGTTTTGGCTATTTTCAACCGGCAAAAGGCAGATAATGATGGAACCCAGAATTCGAGGTCCGCGATGCGTGTTGTTTTTCTCGGCCATCCGATTCCAGACGAAACCATTTACGGCATCTATCTGATGAGCACGGAACCGGGCGCCGCAACTTGGCGCGTTGATGCCTTGCGGTTGCTGTCGAAACATTCCTTCGCGGGCAATGTTTATGTACCGGTGTCGGAGTCGGATTCGCAACTCGACGAAGCGGCTCGTCTCGCGTGGCAAGAATCGGCGCTCAACCAGGCCGATTGCGTTCTGGCGCCGTCGTCTAGCGCCATGACGTCTGGATGGGATCTTGGGAAATATTGGCATCGGGCGAAAGTGATCTTGAGCGCGGATAATGCCAACGAACTCGCAAACGCGCCCGGCATCTCGACGTTGGAAGACGCTTGTCGCGACGCGGCCAAGGAACGCGGCGAATTGCGGCGCGGCGGCGAGTGTCAGGTGCCGCTCGATGTCTGGCGGACGGAGTCCTTTCAGGCGTGGCATCATGCCCAGAAATCCGCGGGCAATGTGTTGCACGGCGCGCGCGTCGAGTGGATCTTTCGCATCGCGCCGGCGACCGTGTTGTTCTGGGCGCTGCGTGTCGATATCGAGGTGCGCGAGGAGGGGCGCCGCAAGTCCAACGAAGTGGTTGTCCGCCGGCCCGACGTTGCAACCGTTGTCTTGTATCGGAGCGGTTCGGATTGGCTGGACACCGAGGTCGTGCTCGTTCGTGAATTCCGCAGTCCCGCGTGCACGCCGGACGCATACATTTGGGAACTCCCGAGCGGATCGCCGCGCCGCCGGGGTCAAGAAGCGGACGCGGCCGTGCGTGAAGTGAAAGAGGAAACCGGGCTGGCGATCGATGCCGCGAGGTTTCGCTTTCATGAGTCGCGCCAGTTGGTGGGGCCGCTGTCGGTGCACAAGGCTCATGTGTTCTCCGTCGAACTGACCGAAGAGGAAATGGCGGCGCTGCGTGCACAGGAAGTCGCCAACACGACGCACGGCGTTGCGGCCGAAACGGAAGTCACGGCGATTCGCGTGCGAAAGTTGGGCGACGTTTTCGCGGCGCCTTTTGCCGACTGGAGCACGCTCGGGATTTTGGCCGCGGTTCTTCGTTAACCGCCGGCGAGCAGGCTGTCGGCAAGCGACTGAAACCAATCCTTCACCTTCGCATTTGCATGGGTCGGCCCCACCAATTCCGGCCGAAAGAGATCGCTCGCCGCGTGATGGCCCAGGGCGCGGTACGCCTCGAAGCGTTCCTCGCTATAAAGCTGGTCGGCCGTCGATTCATGCGGAAACAGCGGATGGCCGGCGCGGTACGACAGCACGTACTCCGGCTCGTTGCCTGTCAGCGATGACTTGATGTACAGCAAGTAGCCGCGATCGCCGTTCGGATACTCGATCACGCCGAGGGCATAATGCGCTCGGCTGAAGCCGGTTTGATCGAGGCGGAGATCGCTCAGGTCGATGTCGATGCGGATGCGGAAGTCGATCTGGGCGAAACGGATCACCTGAATGAGGCTGCCGAACGTCATGAGCGGATCGCATTCGCCGTCCAGCGCGATGATGAACTTGCAGCGGCGGCGCAGCAGTTCGTAGATCGCGAGATTTTCGAGATGGCCGCCGTCGGAGACATTGACATATGCGGAGTTCTCATTGGACCGGCCGAGCATTTCCGCGAGCAGGTAGCCGGGGCCCGGGCCCGTCAATGCCGTCGGCATGAACGCGAAGTTGGATTTCGTGCCGGGATTGCGCAGCCAGTAACTCAGGCGAACGTTGAGCACGGTCAGCATGAAACTGGCGCCGAAGACGGACACCATGCCCATGATCGGCGCCGCGGCTGCGCCGGAGATGGCCATCGCGGTGCCGAGGTTCAGATGCCCGTCGAGCGCCTCCCATTCCTTGGTCAAATGATAGCCAAGGATCGGGCTGCCGCAGTAGTGTTTACTGAAGAGGAAGAAATCGCTGTCGCGTCCGCGCAATTCGACATTCGTGCTGCTGGACAGGTTCAATGCGCCGTTGACGAGATGATACGGCGCCTTGGAGTTGGCGGAGAGTTCGGACAGCTTCAGCTCGCTATTGCCTTCGGGTTGATCGTTCGCGCCGTGCTTCAGGAGATAGGCGCCCGCCAATTGGCGCCGATAAAAACTGTGCGGCGACGTCATGTTGACATTGAGGCACAAGAAGCAATAAGCCATCACGCCCAGGGTGGCGGCGACAATCACCCACCACGGGACCACGACGTTTTCCCAGAGCGGAATGCCCGCTTGCCACCAATAGAGATTGAGGTTTTCCTGGCCGCGACGAATCAGCAACTCGGTGACGCTCAGGTAGAGTACGACGAGCGCCAACGGCCCGGACACCCAGAACAGCCGCATGAGCCAGCGACTCCAGCCGGGATATTTCTTGGCCGCGACGACGAGGCCGCCGATCGCGGTCGGCGTGGCGAAGCTCAACGCCATTTCCAGGAACATGGGAATTCCCGACTTGAGTTCGCCATAAGCATGAATAACGTTCGGCACAAAAGCGAAGGTGATCCCCGCGGCCGTCATGATCGAGCAAAAGACGACGCCGAATTCGTAGTCGTCGCGAAATGCCTTCCAGCACGGTCCGTTGCGCGCCAGATTCTGCACCAATCCCAGGCCGATCACGATGACGGCCATGCCGCTCATCGCGCCAATGGATAACCAGTGCAGCTCCTGGTTGAAACGGCTCAGCGCGACCGTGAGGCTCGCCAGCAGCACGATGAAGGGCAGCAGGATCAGCAAATTCGTCAGCACGCCATACGCGGCTTGACCGACGGAATGCAGATGATTGAACCACGTGCCTTCGATCAAGTATTTGCTGTGATTGCGCAGGTGTCGCACCGGCTTCGCTTCGCTTTCCGTGTCCGGTTTGACGAAGGGCAATTGACTCGACTTCGGGCCGACCTTGGCGTTGTCCGAATTCAAGTAGGAGCTGAGAAACGAGCCGACGTAGCCGCCGCCGGAGACGGTGGAAAGGTAATCGACCTCGGCGAGGAAGCCGCGTTCCGCCAGGTATTGCACGACGCCGAGTGCGAAGGTGGCCGAGCGGATGCCGCCGCCGGAGATCGCCAGGCCGATCAGGTTCGACGAGTCCGCGTTTTGATGTTGGAGAACGGTTTCGCGGCGTTTGATGATTTCCGCTTTCTCGCTGACCCAGATCGCCGGGTGCAGGGTTGCCAGCGCGGCATCTGCGGCAATGTCGCCGCCCAGATTGAATTGAGGCGCGCCGCCGACAATCAGGCCCGATTCGCTGCCGACCTTGAAGTCCGCGTCTTCCGCAAGATGGCCAAGCAACGTCTGAAAGCGCGTCAGTTTGACCTGAAGATCGAGAAATCGTTGGCGAAAATCGCGACGCGTATCTTCATTGCTCAAGCGCCCCGCCAACTTGAGCTTGTGCCAGCGCGCGGTGAACGGCCGCAGGATGCCGTTGAGCATGAAGACGCTCAACACGGCGAAATGCGATGATTTGCGTTGATACTTGTGGAGCAGATCGCGAGTGAGACCGAAGAGCTTGAACAGGCTGTCCAGTGCGGACTCCTCGTCGCCGGAGCGATAGTGCAGCGGCTGCGTCGTGATGCGCGTGCGCAGTTCGGTGTAGAGGTCCCATGCGGCGGCGCGGTCTTCGTTGCTGGGCGCCCACTCTCGCTCCAGGACTTTTTGCGGCAACGTCAGCAAATCGTGGAGGTTTCGTTCCGTCAACCAGGCTTGCCAGGTGTTCATGGGCGAATCTCCGAGTAGTGCGACTTCAACACTAAGTTTAGGGGTTGCATACGGATTGGGAGGGCGAGGCTCCTGCCGAGCCGGAAGCATCGTAGTCAGCGTCCCACAATCCGTTTATCGCGGGTGCACGGCTCGGCAGGAGCCTCGCCCTCCCGGCCAATCGCAACCCCAATTATTAGCCTTGATGGCGCAGTAGTCGTTTCCGCTGAATTTTTCCGAACTCACCGCTCATGCTTTCTGAGGTTACTGCAATCGCACCCTCAACCGCAGGTCGGCGGGCAACGTCCCCATTCGGGCGGCGACCGCAATGCGATACACGGCTTTCTGCGTGCTGAACAAAATCCGCGCATTCGCGGACCCGCCGCCGAAGGAGGTCGCCAGGATTTTGCCATCGCTTTCCAGGATCAGCGCGGAATAATGATTCGGGCCCGCCAGATCGATCTGACAGATTTTCCCCGCCGGCAACACCAGCTCGAAGATCTTTCCCGGACCGTCCTCCAGGTCGCGATCTTTTTCGACGATGGCAACCTTCGTTTCAACGGGAACGCCTTCCTTGATATGAATCGTTCCATCCTCTTTCAGCTTCACCATCGGTTCAACCGCGCGCACGGTTACTTCATACTTGCGTTTGCCCGTGCCGAAGCCGGTGGCGATGATCTTGTAGTCGCCGCTGGTTTCGCAGTGGTATTTGATGCGCGCGATGGGCTGGCCGCCGCCTACATAAGCGTGCTCGAGTATCTTGCCGTTTGGATCGGCGAGCAGCAAATACGAATCGAGGCCGGTGCATGCCATGTCGATGAAATACGTCTTGCCGGCTTTGAGCGAGATCTTATGCTCGTCGGTGGGTTTGCCGCCGACGTT
>DAIOGM010000333.1:0-8270 GCA_036745215.1 Gemmataceae bacterium | reverse complement strand
TTTATCCCCGTGGAATGAAGCCTAACACCACGGGGATAAACCCCGTGGCTCGCCATCAGCGAATCGGCCCCACCCGTTCGAGTGGGAAATACACCATCAGCGCCCGGCCCAGCATCAAGCGTTCGGGGACCAGGCCCCAGACGCGGCTGTCGGAACTCGATTGGCTGTTGTCGCCCAGGCAAAGGTAATGGCCCGGTTGCACGTACATGGTCGTGAATTGTTGATTCTTGAATGTGTCGAACTTGGCTGGATCGATCCAGTGATCTTTGTCCACGCGTTGATCGTAGTCGGTGTAGGGATGATCGATGCGCGTGCGGTAATAGATGTCGCGCCACAAGTGCAGTTGAGTCACCTTGACCGAAGACGCCTTGCTGCCGACGCTCGCGGGTTCGAGATCGTTCTTGGTCGGGCCGCGGCGAGCGAGCAGGTCCGCGTCGCTCAAGTTCTTCATGTTCTCGTCCTTGCCGCGCACTTCGGGCGGATCGTATTCGAAGCCGTCGCCAAAGGGAAGATCGGGGCCAACCCAGACGGTCAAGCGCGCGTCGATGTTGGCGAAGCGGAGCAGGTACATGCCCTTGCTCTTGACGCGCGTCGGTTTCTCGTCGAGCTTGACGAGCTTCTTGTCCATGCCTTCGCGATACAGCGAACAATTCCCCGTCGCGAGGTCGAAGCAGCAGCGGAAGCGATTGATGCCCTTGCTCAACTCGAACCAGAATTCTCCCTTGGTTTCCAAGACTTCGACGTTCGCTTCCAGCATAAGGTCGCCGACCCAGTGGCCCTGAGAATAGATGGTCGGATTGATGTCGTCGTTGACGCGGTTGTTCATCTGGAACGTGTTGTAATCGAGCGCGTCGAGAATCAGCATGGGCGGAACCACCATGCCGCCGCGAAGGCCGCCTTCGGGCCGCACGAGGTGCTGATAGCGAAGCCAATCGACTCCGCCGTCCGCCTTGCCGTCGCTGAAGAAACCCGTGGCTTGATCTTTTTTCCACGTGCTGTCCGCGGCGGGGTTCCAGCGTTCGCCAATCTTCAGGTCCTTCAGGTCCTTGGCCTGAAAGTCGTTGTCGTAAACGATGCGGCGCAGCGACATGATCACAGTCGGCGGCTTGCGGAGAATCGTGAACTTGCCTTCCTGGAACCATTTGCCGGACGGGTGGTCGTCGCCCATGTGAATGTTGGGATGACGCCAGAGATTGTTCGGATGCACGCCCGCCTTGACGTCGTCGAAGAACGGCGCCTCGTTCGGCGCCGGCACGCGATGATACAGCCGGCCAAAGAACATCGCGAGCAGCTCGCCCGGCAAACCGAGGAGCCGTTTGATGTAGTTCTTCGGCGAGTGTTTTTCCATCGGGCCTTCGTGCGGGAAATGGCCCGGATACTTGAAGACGACGACGTCAAAGCGGCGCGGCGGCGTGATGCCGGTCTCGTAGCTGCATTTCGACACGAGCACGCGGTCGCCGCTCGAATAGTTGTCGCCGCAGCCGACGAGCATGCTGAAGATCGCGGCCAAAAAAAGCAGTTTGCGTAGCGTCATGGCGCCTGCCCTCGCTCGGGTTCGTCGTTGAGTTGGTTGCAATTCTGGCAGCGGTATCGGCCGAGCCGAGGCGGCTCGCGCGGATTTTGCGGCTCCGCTTCGTGATGCGCGTTGATCAGATTGGGGTAGCCGCACTGCCGGCAGGTGCGTTTGTAATGGTAGCCAAGGAGCGTGTCGGCCATCGAGCCGGTGGGAATGACGAACGCCTCGGCGAGGAACGTCTTGAGCATGAGGACGAGGACGACGACGAAGACGATGGTCTCGATGAGATCGCGGAAGCTGTCCTTGACCTCGGTTTCCTTCTTGGCGACGTTGCTCGGCGGCGCCGGCTTGGGCGCTGGCGCGGGACCGTCGAGCGGGATGGGCGGCAGGTTCATCGGCTCTGCGGAGATTGCGCTGGCGGGAGGCGAGGGAGGCATTTCATCGGCCATGCGGCACCTTGATGCGCGAATTTGACCCCCAACGGGGGTCGATCCCAAAACCCAGGGTCGCGAGCGCAGCGAGCGCACCCTGGGTGGCGACCGCAGCAGTGTTTCGACCCCGAAGGGGTCGCATCAACGAAATCCAGAATATTGATGCAACGCCTTCGGCGTAGGTTCCTGACCGCTGCCATGCACCCAGGGTGCGCTCGCTGCGCTCGCGACCCTGGGCTTTGAGATTCAACGCCTTTGGCGTAAATACAGGCGAGGGAATCTACCGGCTCGATCCGTGGACAAAAAGCACCGACCCGACGAAAGCGCTGCGTTCGACGCGCCCGTCGTCGGGCCAAAATCGGCTGTCCTCGGACATGGGACTGTTGTCCCCCAACATAAAGTATTGGTTCGCGTCCAAACGCACAGATTTCCCGCGCACGCCGTTCGTGCCCTGCTGCCCGTAATGAATGTCGCGATAAAGGCGAAAGTCGTTCATCCGCGCTTGCACGCCGTCCGCGACGACCTGAAACGGTTGCTCCACGCCTTGCCGATTCTTCGCGGCGGGCAAGTCCACGCTCAACCAATTCTTCCCATCCACGGCCAGCATGACGCGACGATCGACGAACGCCAGCTCCACGCGATAACGTGTATGCGCGTGCAACGTTTGGCCAAGTTCCGATTCGCCGAGCTTGCGCGTTTCTTGCGGCGAATCGACGGGCCAGGCGAACGCTTCGACGCGGCGGCACTGGCCCACGGGCAGCGTGACCTCGATCCAGTCGTGTCCATCGCACAGGCGCAGCGCGAGCGTGCCGCGCCCGTCGATTGCTTCGATCTCCGAGTCGATGGAGAAATCGTGCACGCAGGCGCTGTCGGCGTGCAATCCGGCGTTGTAGGCGTATTCGTCGCGGAGCGGTTCGCATTTACGTGTGTCGAGGGAAAAGTTGCGATAAGTGAGCGTGTCGGGCGTGGCTCTGCCGTCGAGCACGATTGTACTCCCCTCTCCCCTCCGCGGGAGAGGGGCCGGGGGTGAGGGGCCGGCGGCGTCAACGCATTGACCATTGACCATTGACCATTGACCATTGCAAATTGAAGAGCGGGCACTTTCTTTCAAATGGCAATTGTCAATTGTCAATTGATAATTGTCAATTCGGCTCGCTGCCCCCTCACCGCCGGCCCCTCTTCCTCGGAGGGGAGAGGGGAGGAATTCAAAGCGCGACTTCCAACCTCCCGCGGGAGCATGGGCGTGATCGAACACCAGCATGCGCATTCGTTTCAATTCGTCGAGATTCTTGCGCAACAACTCGCCGTTCACGTATACGTCGCCGTCCGCGATTTCGATTTCCTCGCCCGGCAAGCCAAGCAAGCGCTTGATGAAGAACGTGCCCAGCAGTCGAAAAACAACTATCTCCCAGCGCTCGGGCGCCCGCAACCAGAAGGCGCTCTTGTTCACGACAATTTTGTCGCCCGCCTTGACCGGCGCGTCGGCCATCGGCAGCGGAAATAATCCGCAGTTCGGGCAGAACGCCTTGCGATAAAAACGCGGCTCCGCTTTTTCTTCGACATCGGCGGTCACGCGTCCGACGCTAACATTGATCCCGCAACGCGGACAGTCACAAGTTCGATGATTTCCCAGGAGACCCGGCGCCATGCTGCCCGACGGGATGTGAAACGGCTCCATCGAACAATGAATGATCGTGTAAACCGCGATCCCCAACACGACGTACGCCACGCAACGCCGGCCGACGCGGGCAAGCTCGGCAAGCCGCGGCTTATTCGTAGGATGGGATGTACCGGACATTCGCTCGCTCCACGGAACGCTTCCGAATTGCGAGAGATGTAGCCGGGCGCGTGGGAAAATGCCATACGTATCCCTCTTGGCGAGCCACGGGGTTTATCCCCGTGGTACGGACATCCATTCCACGGGGATAAACCCCGTGGCTCGCAATTCTTCGGAGCCCTCATGAGCACCGCCGACCATCGTCAACTCCTGGAAGCCGCCTCTTTCGCGGCCCGTGCCCACGAGGGCCAGTATCGCAAAGATGATAAGACGCCGTACGCCGCCCATCCGTTTCGTGTTTGTTTGGTCGTGCGCGATATCTTCGGCTTCAACGATCCGCGCATGCTGATCGCTGCGTTGTTGCACGACACGATCGAGGACACGACGACTGATTTCGACGATGTGGTCGAGCGGTACGGACCGGAGATCGCGCAGTGGGTCGCTTTCCTCACCAAGGATAAGCGCCTTCCCGATGACGCGCGCGAGGCGGCTTATATCGACGGGTTGAAACGAGCGCCCTGGCAGGTCCAGGTCTGCAAGCTGGCGGATATGTTCGACAATCTGATGGATGTCGGCAATCTTCCGGCGGAGAAGAAAGCCAGGTCGATCCGGCGCGCGGAACAGTATTTTGCCGAGCTGCGGCACTGTGCGGCGCCGGAGGCGCAAAAACCCATCGCCCTGGTGCAAGCGTTGATCAACGAATTACGCCCTTGAGCCGCCGCTTGCGGCTTCGCGCTCGCATGGCGCCGGGGTGCGCGAAACCGCAATCGGGGCCGGGCGTTAACGGCAATTGCGAAGTTTCGCCAGCAATGATAGGATAGCTTGAGCGTTGATCCCCGAAGACGGAGCTTGCTGTGCTGCGTGATGTGTTAGCGTGGTCGTTCCCCACGGTGCCGATCTTCGGCATCATGATTCGCATTCATTTTGTCCTGCCCCTCTTCATGATCGGCCTGGTCGGGCGAACCGCGCTCAGCAAGGACTTCCCGGCCGGGACGTGGCACGATGCGACGATGCTGATGGTGCTGATGTTCATCGGCATTCTCATTCACGAGTTCGGGCACTGTTTCGCGTGTCGCTACATGGAAGGCGAGTCGGACGAGATTCTCTTGTGGCCCCTTGGCGGGCTGGCGTTCGCGCGGTCGTTGCCGCACACGCCGGCGGCGCATTTCGTTTTCGCGCTGGGCGGGCCGCTGGCGTCGTTTCTGTTGTGCGTGGTGTCGGGATTGGCGATTTACATTGCCTTCGATTACTTGCCGCCCTTGAGTCCGTTGTGGTATCCCTATCGAGAAAAGGCGGATGCGATCGCGATCATTCCATGGACCTGGCAGGGCAACGCCGCCGCGGAATCGAGTCTGCCCACCATCATCTTGATGCGGTTCTTCTGGATCAACTGGGTGCTCTTCCTCTTCAACACGGTGCTCGTCGGCCTGCCGTTTGACAGCGGCCGCATGTTGCAGGCGGCGCTGTGGCCGCGCCTGGGGCATTATCAAGCGACGAAAGTTGGCATCTATGCGGGCTTCGTGGTTGCCGTTGCGATTGGCCTGTTCGCCATCATTTACGCGGAGCCGCTCGCCGCGTTTTTGACGTTCTTCGTTTTCGTTTCCTGCGCCCAGGAATGGATGGCGCTGGAAAGTGCTCACGAGGATTCGCTGTTCGGCTACGATTTTTCGCAAGGCTACACCAGCCTGGAGAAAGACGAGACGCCGGCGCCGCCGAAGCCGAAGAAGCAAAACTTCATCCAGCGCTGGCTCGCCAAGCGCGCCGCCAAGCGCTTGCAACACGAACAAGAGCAGCGCGAGGCGGATGATCAACGTATGGATGAGTTGTTAGAAAAGATCCAGAAGTTCGGCAAAGGCTCGCTGACGGACGAAGAGCAGCGCTTCCTGAAGCGCGTCGCAGAACGATATAAGAAACCTTGAATCAACCACAGATAAACACCGATTAGCACAGATGGGATATTGGCTGCGGTCTCTATCTGTGTTGATCTGTGTTCATCCGTGGTTCTCTCCTGATTGAGGAATCATGAGCGATCCTGTCAAACTGATTGAGCCACGCACGCTCAAGGGCTTCCGCGATTATCTCCCCGAGTTGATGATCCCGCGCGAGTGGATGCTCGAACAGGCGCGGCGCGTCTATCGCAGCTACGGGTTCGCGCCCATCGACACGCCGGCGCTCGAGTACGCGGAGATTCTGCTCGGCAAGGGAGGCGAGGAATCGGATAAGCAACTTTACCGATTCCAGCACCATAGCCACGACATCGCTTTGCGATTCGATTTGACGGTGCCGTTTGCGCGCTTCGCCGCTCAATACATCAACACGTTGGGCACGCCCTTCAAGCGCTACCACATGGGCCCGGTTTGGCGCGGCGAGAACACGCAGAAGGGCCGCTATCGCGAATTCTGGCAGTGCGATTTCGACACCATTGGCACGACGTCGAACGCGGCGGACATCGAGGTTGCGCTTGTGATCCATGATCTCATGCGCGCCGTCATGCCCCCCTCTCCTCCTGGGAGAGGGGACGGGGGTGAGGGCCGCTTCGTCATTCACGTCAATAATCGGCTCGTTCTCAACGGCTTGCTCGAAGAACTCGGCCTCGCCGGTCAGACGGCAATGGTGCTGCGCTGCCTCGACAAGCTCGGCAAGGCGAGCCGAGAGGACGTGCAGGCCGAAATGGCGGAGCGGGCCCAAGCGACGGCGCAGCAATCGAATCGCTTGCTCGATTTCGTGCAAACGACGGGGACGAACGCCGACATTCTGGCGCGATTGAAGAGCGAATTCGGCAGCAACGCCAAGGCCGCCGAGGGCATCCGCCGCCTGCAGGAGCTGCTCGCCGCGGTCGCCATGGCCGGCA
This sequence comes from Gemmataceae bacterium, assembly GCA_036745215.1. Taxonomy (GTDB): domain Bacteria; phylum Planctomycetota; class Planctomycetia; order Gemmatales; family Gemmataceae; genus SIAQ01. The sequence continues at coordinate 1,695 of DAIOGM010000333.1, read as the reverse complement.
TTCCGGACGGCGCGATCGTGCTCGATTTGTCGATAGCCCGCGGCCTAGATTATTACACCGGCACCGTATACGAGACGTTCTTGACCGACATGCCGAAGATCGGCAGCGTCTGCTCCGGCGGCCGCTATGACGATCTCGCGGGCCTTTACACCAAGCAATCGTTGCCGGGCGTCGGCGCGTCGCTGGGCCTGGATCGCCTGATCGCGGCCCTGGAAGAATTGAAGCTGCTCAGGACCGGCGAGGGCGCGGCGCCGGTGTTCATCGTGCAATTCAGCGCCGAACGCATCGGCGAGTATCAGAAAATGGCGCGAACGCTGCGAGCGGCTGGCATCGGCGCGGAGGTTTATCCCGATGCGAAGAAGCTTGGCCAGCAGTTTCAATACGCCGAGAAGCGTGGCCACAAGATTGCGCTGATCGCGGGGCCGGACGATTTCAAGGCGGGGACGTGGAACATCAAGGACCTGGCGAAACGCGAGGAGAAGAAGGGCGTGGCGGATGCGGAGGTGGCGGTGGTGGTGCGGGCGATGTTGGGAGTTTGATCAAGCACCAGGATGAGCGCAGCGATTCCTGGGGCTCGAACCCCCACCAATCGCTGCGCTCATGGTGGGGCTTGCGAGATCAATCATGGACCGCAGCAATCCCTACGAAGCGGCGTTCGAAGTGTTCCTCAAGGAACAGGGATTGTGCTACGTCGCCGTCGATGAGACGCGCCGCGCCGTGCTCGGCGATGTGCCGGTGAAGAACCTCGACTTCATCGTGCTGGGGCCGACCGGGGCGAAGCTGCTCGTTGACGTGAAGGGCCGACGCTTCCCCGGCGGGCCGCCTGAGAAGCCGCGCTATGTGTGGGAAAGCTGGGCGACGCAAGAAGACGTCGATGGCCTCACCCATTGGCAGGGGCTCTTCGGCGCCGATTATCTGCCGCTCTTCGTTTTCATGTATCGCGTGATGCCGACGGTCACGCTCGACGACACGCCGGACGCCTGGCGGCACAAGGATGAACTGTATCTCTTCCGCGCCGTGCCGCTCGATGAATATCGGCGTGACATGCGCGTGCGCAGCCCGAAGTGGGGCACCGTCAACTTGCCGAAGGGAAAGTTCGAGGAAATCGCCCGCCCGTTTCGCTACTATAGCCACGAGTGTCCCGTCATTGCGTCAAGTGAGGAAAGCGATGGGCCGGATCAAGCTCGGCATCTCTCTGAAGTCACTCGGGCAGCCCTTCAGGCGTTCGTTGCCGATGGCGCAGAAGCTTGGCGTCAGCGCAATCGAGCTGGAGGCGATCGGCGAGCTGAGCCCGCAGAGCCTGACGCAGACGGGTCGGCGTGAGATCACGCATCTGTTGCGCTCATACGATCTGAGCGTGTCCGGGATCGCGTGTCCCTTGCGGCGCGGGCTCGACGTGGCGGAAAATCTGGAGCCGCGCCTGGAGCAAATCCGCGAGGCGATGGCATTGGCGTTCGACCTCGGGCCGCGTCTGGTCATCATCCCAATCGGCAAACTCGCGTTCCCCGCTCTGCCTCAGGGTGAGGGGGCCGAAGCACCTTCGCCGCCTCCCTCAATCCTGATTCCTTCTCAGCCCCAAAGCGGCGCAGACCTGCTCAAAGAAAGCCTCGACGCCCTCGGCAAGCACGGCGACCGCACCGGCGTCAACGTCGCGCTCGAAGCGGGACTCGACGATCCCGCCGCCGTCGTCGCGTA
>DAIOGM010000332.1:7386-8285 GCA_036745215.1 Gemmataceae bacterium | reverse complement strand
GGTGGCGCTGTCGGACATCACGACGACGAAGGATTCGTATCCGCCGAGCATGGGTTCGGTGTGCGAGTATCTGAGAACCGGGAGCGGGACCGACCGGCGAGAGTTGCCCGATTACATTTACATGCCCTGTTACCTCGGCTGGGGCCAGGCGATTCGCCGGCCCGGTCCGTACGCGGGCACGCTCGGCCAACGATTTGACGCACTCTACACGGAGGTGCAACCCTATCGCGCAGCCGACGGTCCGATTCCTGCCCCGGGCCGGCCTGTCACGGTCCTCGGCGAACCGCGACTGCCCGACAGCGCGCTCGCGCCCGGCGTCACGATCGATCGGCTCAATTCGCGCCGCAGCTTGATGAATCAAATCGAAGATCAACTTCGCAACGAACAGACCCAGCGCACCGTCGATCAGTTCGACCGCACCCAGCGCCGCGCCTTCAATCTGCTCACCTCAACGGAGGTGCGTTCCGCGTTCGACCTCACGCACGAGGATCCGCGCCTGCGCGAACGCTATGGCCGCACGCTCTTTGGCAACTGTTCCATGATCGCGCGCCGGCTCGTCGAGCGCGACGTTCGCTTCGTCAACGTGACGTGGGACCTCTTCTGGGATCGCGTACAGATCAACTACGACGCCTGGGACACGCACACGCGCAATTTCTCCATCCTCAAAGATGTCAACCTGCCGGAGTTCGATCAAACGTACACGGCCTTGCTGGAAGATCTGGAGGTGCGCGGCCTGCTCGATGAAACACTGGTCGTGGTGATGAGCGAGATGGGCCGCACGCCGCGCATCAACGGCAACTCGGGCCGCGATCACTGGACGTATTGCTACGGCATGTGGTTCGCCGGCGGCGGCATTCGCGGCGGCTCGGTCTACGGCGCCTCCGACGCCCAGGCCGCGT
>DAIOGM010000332.1:1833-7376 GCA_036745215.1 Gemmataceae bacterium | reverse complement strand
CAATCAGGCGGCTTACGTGAAGGATCGCCCCGTCAGTCCCGCCGACGTGTGCGCGACGATCTACGAATGCCTCGGCATCGACCCTGACCTGATGGTCCCCGATCGCGCCGGCCGGCCGATCGCGGCGGCGCAGGGTGGGCGGGCGATTCGGGAGATCTTGACGTAATTCGGTTATGACTTGTTGAGCTTTTTCTTCAGCGCGTCCAGTTCCGCCTGCATCACAAGGAATCGCTTTTCCAAGCGATCGACCGCCGAGTCAGCACGGTGACGGTCGGCCCGTTCACGGTCCGCCAATTCCTGTGGCGTCGGCAACCAGACGCGAGCTTGCGGGTCCCAAAAACGAAGTTCCAGGCCGTTTTGCTCAAGATGCAAGCCAAGCACATTACTTGGCAGTCGTTCTGCCACCGGCGCGATGGCCACGTACTCGCCGCGCGAAAGGCGATAGCCTTGCAAGTTTGGTTCAAGGTAGTCGCCACGCGGATCGAAAAGGAAGTATTCGCGCACTTTCAATACGTCCTGGTAAAGTTGGAACTTGGTAACGAGGTCCTCTTTGCGCGTTGTCTTCGACGTGATCTCGATCACGGCGTCGGGGCCTTTGCCCTCGTTCCAAACAAGATAGTTTTCGCGCAGTTTCTTCCTTACGCCTTTTACGACAAATACGTCCGGCGCAACATGTCGCCGTTTGTTCTCTGGCACGTAGAAAACGAGCAAATTTCCTGACACGTAAACATCGGGATCCGGTGCAAACCAAACGTCCAATGTATCGCGTGCGTCGCGCATCTGGAAATAATGCAGATCCGTCTCGGCCATGGGACGTCCATCGGTGGTCGGATATTGGATGGGTCGTTTTTTTTGCAACAATGGCATGATTGAATTTCCAGTGATCATCGGCCGATGGCATTGTACACGCGTTCCTTGACGAATTGAATGCGAAAATACATCGATGGGCGCTTACCATGTAATCACGTCTTCGATTTCCGATTGCCCAATCGTTGCAGCAAGCCGGGATTCTTTGCTAGAATACCACACGAACCGTCGGCACGAAAACAAGGCATCATGAAAGCGATTCAATCTCAAGGCGATACAGCAATTCCAATGAGGGCGGAACATGCCAGCTCACATCGAAGCAACCCTGAAAGTAATCGCCGGTTGGCCGGTCGAAGATCAACTCGACTTTCTGTCGCAGGCCTGGGATCGCCTTCGCGAGTCGGGCTGGCAACCGGAGCTGACCGATGAATTGAAAGCGGAACTCGATCGTCGCCTCGATGCGGCGGACGCGAATCCACAAGACGTCGTTACCTGGGACCAAATCGTCGAGAGCGCGAGGCGTTCAAAATGAGCCTGCCATTGGAATACCTGCCAGGCGTCCACGATGAGGTCGTCGAGGCTTACCGCTGGCACGAAAATCAACGCGAAGGGAAGGGAGAAGAATTCCTCATGGCGGTTCGCCTCGGTCTGGACGCCATTCAAGAAAACCCCGAAGGGTGGGCCGTTGTTTTTCGCAAGGTCAGAGCGTATCCAGTCAAGGAATTTCTTTACATCATTTATTATCGCATCCTCGCGGACCGAATTAACGTTGTCGCCGTACAGCACGGCCATCGCAATCCGCGCGCCTGGCGGCGTCGTGTTTGACCAGAAAACTTCTTGCCTTTCCCCTTCGCTTCGTTCATCCTACTCCCCATGCGTGCCGTCAACATCCTCCGCCGCAAACGCGATGGTCATGCGCTCGATGCCAGCGAAATCGATGCCTTCGTCCGCGGCGTCACCTCCGGCGAATGGCCCGACTACCAGGCGGCGGCGCTCTTGATGGCGATCGTCCTGCGCGGCATGAATGCGCACGAGACGGCCCATCTGACGCGCGCCATGGTCGAATCGGGGACCAGGCTCGACTGGTCCGACCTTCCCGGCCCGAAAGTGGACAAGCATTCCACCGGCGGTGTCGGCGACAAAACCTCCCTCATCCTCGCACCCTTGGCGGCGGCGTGCGGCTGCGTCGTGCCCATGATGTCCGGCCGCGGCCTGGGACACACCGGCGGCACGCTCGACAAGCTCGAAGCGATTCCCGGCTTCCGCGTTGACCTCGCGAAGGAGCAGATGTGGAGCGTCCTCCACGCCGCCGGCTGCGTCATGGTCGGGCAGACGCGCGATGTCGCCCCGGCCGACAAGAAACTCTATGCGTTGCGCGACGTCACCGGCACCGTCGAGAGTATTCCGCTCATCACGGCTTCGATTCTCTCGAAGAAAATCGCCGAGGGGATCGACGCTCTGGTGATGGACGTCAAGTGCGGCCACGGCGCGTTCATGAAAACGCGTGCCGACGCCCGCGCCCTGGCGGACTCCATCGTCGCAACCGGGCGCAACAATGGCGTGCGCACCGAGGCGTTCATCACCGCGATGGACGCGCCGCTGGGCGAAATGATCGGCAACGCCATGGAAGTCCGCGAAGCGACGGACACGCTGCGCAATCAAGGCCCGAAGGACCTGGAATCGTTAACGGTTACGCTCGTATCCGGCATGGTGTTGCTCGGCGGATTGGCGAAAACGCTCGGCGAAGCGGAAGCCAAGGTGCGTTCGACGCTCGCCTCCGGCGCGGCGTTGGAACGCTGGCGATTGATGATCGAATTGCAAGGCGGCGATCCGCACGTGGTTGACGATCCGACACGTCTCGCCGTGGCGCCGCAGCAACTGCTGATTCGCGCCGAACACTCCGGCTTCGTCGGCGAGATTCACGCCGAATACGTCGGCCTCGCCACCATGCTGCTGGGCGCCGGCCGCGATCGCGTCGAGGATGCGGTCGATCATGCCGTCGGCGTCCGTATTCTGGCAAAGCCGGGCGAAAAAGTAACCCATGGCGACGCCCTGGTCGAGGTTCATTACCGCAACGAGACGCGCTTGCCGGAGGCGGTCGTTCTTTTGCAAAAAGCATGGCGCATCGACGATGCGCCACCGCCGGAGACGCCCTTGATTCTGGAGACTGTTACATGATGCCCGCGGAACCGGATGCCAACCAAGGCCAAATCTCGGCGACGCCGCTCACGCCGCCCGTCATTCCGCCGCCCGAAAACGGCAGCAACGGCGGGCTGAGCATCGCGCCGGCCGATCCGATGCCGTTCTCTTGGCGCATCGGCATCGGCGTCGCCATCAGCGTCTTGTTGATTTTGGCTTACGTGCTGCGCGACCAAATCGGCGTGCGCGGCCAATCGGTCGCCGGAGTCGTTTTCTTCTTCGGCCTGGTCGCGATGTTCTCCACCAATCTGCGTCTGGTCAACTGGCACACGATCTACTGGGGCTTCGGTCTGCAACTCGTGCTCGCGGTTCTCGTGCTGAAGGTACCCATCATCTACGAAGCGTTGACCAAGGTCGGCGAGGTGATGAAGGCGTTCATCGGCTTCTCCGACGAAGGCGCCAAGTTCGTCTTCGGCAACTTGGCGGTGCCGGGCGACATCGCGCTCAATCCGGGCGTCGAGTTCCTGTTCATCTTCGCCTTCAAAGCACTACCGCCGATTCTGTTCGTGAGCGCGTTCTTCACGGTCCTTTATCACTTCGGCGTCTTGCAATGGTGCGTGCGGCTCATGGCGCGCGGCATGGTCTATCTGATGGGAACCAGCGGCGCGGAGACGCTGTCGGTTTCCGCGAATGTGTTCATGGGACAAACCGAAGCGCCGCTCATCGTCAAGCCGTATGTGCCGCGCATGACGAATTCCGAGTTGTTCACGCTGATGGCGAGCGGCATGGCTCACATTTCGGGCGGCATGATGGTGGTCTACATCAACTATGGCGCTGATCCGGTCGCGGTGTTAACCACGAGCGTCATGGCGTGTCCATGCAGCCTGTATCTTTCCAAGCTGTTCTTGCCGGAGACGGGCACGCCAGTGACGGCTGGCTCCGTTGAAATGAAGCAAGACAAGTCGCCGTACGTCAACGCCATCGACGCCGCCGCCGCCGGCACGAGCGACGGACTGCGATTGGCCCTCAACGTCGCGGCGATGCTGATCGTCTTCATCGCCTTCGTCGCGATGTTTAATGGAATCCTCGGCCAAATCAAGCCGAGCCTGATCTGGTTGGGTGTCTCGGCGGAAGCATTGACGACGTGGCCAGATGATTTATCGCTCGGCACGATCTTCGGCTGGCTGTTCGCGCCGGCGGCGTTCTTGATGGGCGTCGAAGCCAGCGACATGGAAAAGGTCGGCAGCTTGCTCGGCGCGAAACTCTCCATCAATGAGCATTACGCCTATTTGCAAATGAAGAAACTGCTGCCGGTGCTCGATCCGCAAACTCAGGAAATTATCACCGCGGGCAAGATGAGCGCTCGTTCGTTCAAGCTGACGGCGTTTGCCTTGACCGGGTTCGCCAACTTCGCGTCGATCGGCATCCAGTTGGGCGGCATCGGCGCCCTGGCGCCCGAACGCCGCCACGATCTGGCACGGCTGGGCGGCCGGGCGTTGTTCGTCGGTTTTGTCGCGACGTTGCTCAATTCGTCCATCGCCGGCGTGTTGATCGATGATTGATCGCCAAGCCCCGCGATGAGCGCAGCGATTCGCGGGGGTCGAACCCCGGGAATCGCTGCGCTCATCCCGGGGCATGGAGCTGTACCATGCACGAAGCACTGATTGACGCCGCCCGCGCCGTCCGCCTCCGCGCTCACGCCCCGTTCTCCGGCTTCCAGGTCGGCGCCGCGCTGGAAACCGATGCGGGCGCCATCATCACCGGCTGCAACGTTGAAAACGCGACGTATGGCCTGACGATCTGTGCCGAACGCGTCGCCATCGTCAAGGCGATCAGCGAAGGGCACAAGAAATTCAAACGCATCGCCATCGTCGCCGACACCGACGCGCCGACGCCGCCGTGCGGCGCCTGTCGCCAGATCTTGTGGGAATTCGGCGGCGATCTGGAAATCATCCTCGCGAACCTCAAGGAGTTGAAGGCGACGTATCGGCTCGCTCAGCTCTTGCCGTTGCCGTTCGATGGGCGATTGCTCGGCAAATCGTGATAATGTCGTGGAACACGATTCCAATCGTGTCGAGCTCGCAATGTGGACGTTCCCATGTCGAATTTCGCACAACGCCGCGACCGCCTCTGGCATGCCGTGAAAGCCCAAGGTCTCGACGCCGTCCTGATCACGAATCCGGTCAACGTCACGTATCTGACGGGCTTCTCCGGCGACGCCAGCTATCTCGTGCTCGCACGATCCAAGCCGCTGCTCGTCAGCGATGGCCGATTCAAGGTGCAAATCGCCGAGGAATGTCCCGGTCTGGGCTCTGTCATTCGCGGCCCGGAGAAAACGACGCCGACGGCTGCCATCGAGCAACTCAACGCGATGTCCTTGTCGAACATCGGCTTCGAAAGCGGCCATTTGACCGTGTCGGACTTCGACAAATTCCGGGACGGCGTCAAAACCGCCAACTGGAAGCCGCTTGAAAACGGCGTCGAAACTCTTCGGCGCGTGAAAGACGAAAGTGAAATCTTGCAAATCCGCGAGGCAATCAAGATCGCAGAGAAGGCGTTCGCAATGTTTCGCACCGCCATGCGGCCCGGCGCCAACG
>DAIOGM010000332.1:0-1823 GCA_036745215.1 Gemmataceae bacterium | reverse complement strand
GTTACGTTCGCCGCGCCGGCGGCGCCCAGACCGCGTTCGATACGATCGTCGCCGTCGGCCCGCGCGCCGCGTTGCCGCACGCGCCGCCGAGTTCGCATCTCGTAAGTGAAAATCCGCTCTTGCTCGTCGATTGGGGCGCGAGCGGCCGCTTCTACAAAAGCGACTTGACGCGTGTTCTGTGGACGTATAACAATGGTACGTTCTCCAGCGATAAAACGCCGTCAGACAAGCTGCGAACGGTCCACGCCGTCGTCAAAGAAGCGCAGCGCCGCGCCATCCAGGCGATGCGCCCCGGCGTTTCCAGCAAGGACGTGGACACCATCGCTCGCAGCTATATCGAAAGTCAGGGCTTCGGCGAATACTTCAATCACGGTCTCGGGCACGGCATCGGCTTGCAGATTCACGAAGAGCCGTTCTTCCGCCCGAGCACCGATATGAAGCTCGAAGCCGGGATGGTCGTCACCTGTGAGCCCGGCATCTACTTGCCCGACTGGGGCGGCGTGCGAATCGAGGACGACGTGCTGATCACGGAGGAGGGCGCCGAGGTGTTGACGCATTGCCCGCGCGAACTCGATGAGTGCATCATCGAGTTTTGAATTTCCAATGGCGTGCCGAGCCGCGACAGCGGCCGGTTGACGATACAGGAGTCCCCACGTGTCCAGCAACGCGAAGAAGACGGGGCCGTTCGACGTGAAGACCGTCGAAGCCCTGGTAGCGCTGATGGCCGAGAACGATCTGAGCGAAATCTATCTGAAGGACGGCAGCCAGCACCTGCGATTGCGTCGAGGCGCCGCAGCAACGTTTGTTTCCGCCGCGCCCAACGCGCCGACGATGTCATCGGCGCCGGCAGCGCCGCCATCCGCTCCATCGACCGCAGCGCCCGCCAAGAGCAAACTGATCGAGATCAAAAGCGAAACCGTTGGCACGTTCTACTCTCAGGCCAAGCCCGGCGAGCCGGCGTTCGTCAAGGTCGGCGACCGCGTCACGCCGAACAAAGTCATCGGCCTGGTTGAAGTGATGAAAACTTACAGCGAAATCCTCGCCAACTGCAGCGGCGTCATCGTTGAAATGATCGTCGAAAACGGCAAATACGTCGAGTTCGGCGAGGTGCTGTTCCGCGTCGATCCATCCTAGCTGGTAGTGGTGAGTGGTGAGTGGTGAGTGGTGAGTGATCTGTCAAATTTTTCCTCGACAATCCTTAACCGTCGTCACCTACCACTCACCACTCACCACTCACCACTCACTACTCACCACTCATGTTTCAACGCATCCTGGTCGCCAACCGTGGCGAAATTGCTCTCCGGGTCATTCGCGCCTGCCGCGATCTCGGCATCGAGGTCGTCGCCGTTTTCTCGGAAGCGGATCGCGGCGCGCCGTATTTGCAGTACGCCGATCAGGCCATTTGCATCGGCCCCGCGCCGGCCGCGGAAAGCTACCTCAAGATCGCACGCATCATCAGCGCGGCCGAGGTCGCGAATGTGCAGGCGATCCATCCGGGCTTCGGTTTCCTTTCCGAAAACGCCCACTTCGCCGAAGTGTGTCGGGCGTGCAAGATCGAATTCATCGGGCCTTCCGAAGACGCGATGCGAATGCTTGGCAACAAGAACGAAGCGCGCAAGCTCGCCAAAAAGGCGGGCGTCCCCGTCGTCCCCGGCAGCGAAGGCCTGGTGACCGACGAAAACCAGGCTCTCAAGATCGCTCACGAAATGGGCTATCCCGTCCTCATCAAGGCGGCGGCCGGCGGCGGCGGGCGCGGCATGCGCGTCGCACGCAATGACATCAGCTTGCAATCCGGCCTCACCGCCGCCCAGCAGGAAGCCGAG
>DAIOGM010000331.1:0-8320 GCA_036745215.1 Gemmataceae bacterium | reverse complement strand
GGCGGTGGTGGAAAAGGTGGTGGCGGCGGAAAAGGCGGCGCGCCCAAGTATCGCTTCAACTGGAATACTCCGTTCATTCTCTCGAACCACAACTCGCAGATCTTCTACGCCGCCGGCAACGTCGTCTTCCGCTCCGTCAAGCAAGGCGCCGATCTGCAAGTGATCTCGCCGGAGATCACGCGCACCAAACGCGGCAGCGGCACCGCCATCGAGGAATCGCCCAAGAACCCGGACGTCCTCTGGGTCGGCACCGATGACGGCGCCGTCCAGGTCACGAAGGACGGCGGCAAGACGTGGACCAACGTCTTTGATAACATCAAGCTCGCCGGCCTCCCCGGTCCGCGCTGGGTCTCGTCGATCGAACCGTCGCGAGCGATCGAGGGCCGATGCTACGTCGTGTTTGATGCTCATCGTTCTGACGATGACGAAGCATACGTCTACGTCACCGAAGACTTCGGCAAATCGTGGCGGAGTCTGCGCAATAATCTGCCGATCGGCTCGACACGAGTCTTGCGTGAGGACCGCACCAATCCCGAACTGCTCTACCTCGGCACCGAATTCGCCGTCTTCGCGTCAATTGATCGCGGCAACAACTGGATGAAGATCAACGGCAAAACGTTGCCGACCGTCGCCGTTCATGAATTCGCGCAGCCGACCACGGCGAGTGAAATCGTCGCCGCAACGCATGGCCGAAGCGTGTGGGTGCTCGACGTCGCATCATTGCGACAAATGAAGAAAGCGGATTTCACCGACAAGGCATCGCTTTACACGCCATCGACGTTGACGCTATGGCGGCTCGACACGACGCGCGAAGGCATGTTCAAGACGGGCACGCGCACGTTCAACGGGCAGAATCCGTCGCGCACCGTCGCAATCGATTTCTTGTTGCCGAAGAAGGCGGAGAAAATCACGCTGAAGATCGCGGACGTGGACGGCAAGATGGTCAAGGAAATCGACGTCGCCAAGGAAACGGGCGTCGGCGTCCATCGCGTGACGTGGGACCTCTCGACCGGCGCCCTCAAGAAAGGCGGCGGCAAAGGCTTCGGCGGCGGCGCCCCATTCGGCGGCAAAGGCGGCGGTAAGGGCCAACCCCCCGCCGGCGGCAAGGGTGCTGGCGGCGGCGGCAAGGGCGGCGGTTTCATCCCCGGCGGCTTCGGCGGCGCTCTCGCCGGCGCAGGCAAGTACCGCGTCATCCTCGAGGTGGACGGCGTCGAGCAATCGCGCATCGTCACCGTCGAGGGCGACCCGCGTCTGCCCGATGTCGGCCGCGTCGTCGATGAAGCGGAGGAGGAACTGGAACTGATGCGGCTGTTGAAGAAGGGGACGCCGTGACCCACCCATCAATCCACTTACCCAACTGCCGTTGGGTAAGTGGAATTGGCAAAAACCCTGGGTTTTTTGGTGTTTTTGGGGCAGTTACCCACGTGTGCGCGCCTCAAAGTCAGTGTCCCATTCATGGCTTTGATTCGGCCTTCCGCTGCACCGCACCTTCCTGGTATCTTCCCCGCTAATCGGCAGGATCGGAATCCTACCCCACGGCGCGCGAGACAACGGAATGTCCATCGCCATCGTCCGCAATCCTCTGGCAGCGAGCGCAACGTGGCGGCAATTTCAATGGGCGTGCGGCTGCGTCGGCCTGGCGATTCTGGCAGGTTGCGCGATCTACGCAGTCGAGACATTGTTCTTTCACTCCGAACGCCGCTTTGTCGAAAACCCCGCGGACACGATGACGCGCGCCATTGGCCTGGCGCATTTCTCGATAGGCTGGCTGTTCCTGTTCACGTCGCGCCGACTGCGCAATCGCGCGGCGATCGGGCGTTTGACGTTCTGGACAATCTTCGGCGTCGCGTTTTGCGGGCTCTTCGCGTGGGGCGGCGCCGATCGGAATCCGCTTTGTTTGATGGCGTTCTACGGCTTCTTCTTCATTCACGAGGCGTTCGACGAAGCGTTTCTTTTCAGCCAATCGGGCGAGCTGCCCGCGAATACGCCGGAAGTCGAGCGCTTCTTGCGCTCGCTCGCGTGGTCGATGTCGTTTCTTTTGATCACGCTGTTGGCTGCGGGGCAGATCTTGCGCGGGCACTTCCTCGGCCGCTCGGCGATGCTGCAAGAACTGCCGACCGAATGGCTCGTCGCGGCGTGGTGTATTGCGGCGCTGTTGACGCTGGGATTTGTAGTAAGCACGATTCGTCTCGCGCTTGTGCACGGTTCGTTATCGGAATCCGCCCTGCTCTATCAACCGCTTTTTGCGGTCTACGCGGGCCTGATCGTGATCTTGCTGGTCGGCTCCCTCTTTGGCTCGGTCGGCGCCAATCTTGTCATCATGCTGCACGGCATGACCTGGCTCGTGCAAACGCTTCGCAAGCTGAACGAGCATCATGAGCCCGCGACCGGCGTGTGGTCGTGGCTGCGGGGCACGCCGGCGGGGTTTCTGACGTTGCATTTGGTCGTGATCGGGTTGTCACTTTTCTTTTTTGCGATGCGTTCGCATGTGTGGGAACGCACCGGCATCGTCTGCGATCTCGTCTCGAAGACGTGGTTCCCCTACTGGGCGATCATGCACATCGCGACCGCGTTCTGGCGATCGAAGTGACGCAAATCAAATCAAGATTACGTCGCAAGAAATGAGCACCGAAGGTGCGCTCATGGTAAAGCCCAGGGCGATAGCCCTGGGACCCGCGTCCCACGGGATGGGAAGCCCCGAAGGGGCGTTATTGTTTTGCGCGGGTTCGTTGCGCCCCCTTCGGGGCTTGAACGCGATTGGCGTCGGTCCCAGGGCTGCGCCCTGGGCTTTAACATTTGCGCACCTTCGGTGCTCAACTTGGTGCAACTCGAAACTTGTGCGACGCGATTGCAATTAGCAACCCGACGGATTCGTCTGCGAAATCAGCTCAAGTGTTCTCGCCCGGCTTCGTCGGCCAAACCCAGCGGTCGAAGTAAATCCACACCACCCGCGAATAGCGCGTCACCATCGGCACGAACGGGGCGAAACAGGCCGCACATATCAGCACCATCCAGCCGAGGTCGATCTCCGGAAACAACCAATTGCCGACGAGCAAACCCACGAGCAGAATCGCGGTTGCGAAGCCGTAGCTGACGTACATCGAGCCGAGAAAGTAGCCGGGTTCGCGTTCGAAGAGCAACTGGCAGACGGGACAGCGGTCATGGATTTTCATGCCGCGTTCGTAGATGCGGCCTTCGCAGCAGCGCGGGCATCGTTGCAGAAAAAGTGCTTTCCATTTTTGTGCGGCGGTCGGATTCGTCATTCCCTCAATTTAGGGGCATAACGACCCGACTGCAAATCCGCGAGCAATGGCTGCACGACCTCGGCGGGGATCGCCCAGGTCTCGACGCGGCCGGCGCGGCTAATGTTGACGCCGACGACGCGGCCTTTCAGGTCGACGAGCGGTCCGCCGCAATCGGTCGGCTTCAGGACCGAGTCGTGCTGCAAGATGACGCTGTAGCCGGAGCGGCGATTCGACAACTCGCTGCCGAGTCGATTTTGAAACTCCGAGCGAAAATCGCCGGCCTGTTCGCGGCTCTGCAAGACGGTCTTCAATTCATATTCATTGTCGCCGCGACGAATCCGCAGCGCAATCGCGTCGCCCGGCTTCAAATCGGCGAGCAATTGCTGCAAGTGGTCCGCGTCCGCGATGATGTTGCCGTTGACGCGCAGAAGCACGTCCTTCGATTGCAGGCCCGCTTTCCAGGCGGCGGAGTTTTTGAGGATTCCCTTCACCACGAGTCCGTTGAATTCGCTGTCAACCTGAACGCCGAGGTACGCTTCGTTCACTTTTCGTGTCGGCACACTGACGACGCCGATCACCGCAGCATTGGCACTGGCGCCGACCGACGCGACCCAGCTTCCCGCAAACGCTTTCTTCGAATCCGCGAATCGGGCGACGTTGAGCAGCCGGCCGTTGATCCGCAGCATCGCCAGATCGTGCGGCTCATGCACGCCGACGAGGCGTGCTTCGAACGCGTTGCCGTCGCCGAGATGGCATGTGATTCTGCCGTGGAGATCGTGCGCTTTCGCAAGAATCCAGCCGTCGGCGCCGACGATGGTGCCCAGGCAGGTGTCTTTGCCATCGCATTGCACGCGAACGACGCAGGACGCGAGCGGGTCAACAACTTCGCGAAAAGCGGCGACAAACTTCGGATTGGTGCGCAGAAAATCGTTGGGCTGCGCGAACGAGACAGACGCAAAAAGAAGCAAAAAAATGGGGGGCAAAAAAATGAAATGCAAGAGGGGCCGTGACTCGAACATTCTCTTCGTCTTCATTTTTTTGCCCACCATTTTTTTGCTCATAATTAGCGTTTACCAAGCGTGACTGCGGTAATCACGATGTTGTCGCCGCGCTGCACTTCGACATTGAGCTGGCTGCCGGGCCGTTTGCCGCGGAGGAGGGCCGTGAAGTCGTCGATCTTTGTCAAGGGACGGTTGTCGATCTTCACGATGACATCGTTGATCTTGAGGCCCGCTCGGTCCGCGGGGGAACCGGGCGTCACTGATTCGATCTTGAGCGTCCGCTGATCTTCGAACGCACGCAGGCCAAGGTACGGCTCCGCCGGCTTGACAATATCAAGGACGGGCGACGGGGTCCCCCAAACGTCGCCCGACGCGAGGCGGCCCCAGGTGTCGTGATACGTGTCGATCGGCACGTGTACGTTGGCGCTGATCTTGCCGCCGATGCGACTGTGAATGCCGATGACGCGGCCATGCATATCGAAGAGCGGCCCGCCGGAATCGCCGCCGACGAGCGTGCAATCCGAAATGATCCCCTTCGGATCGTTGACCTGGACGCGGCCCAGACGCACAACCGGCGGCCGATTCGGCTTGTAGCCACCGGGATGGCCGAGCGACAGACACCATTGCCCGCGTTTCACCTCGGACGACTTCGCCATCGGCACGTGCGTGAATTCGACGCGTTCGGTGAGGATGACCATGCCGCTATCGATGCTATTGTTGGCGCCGAGCGTCTTGCCACGAGCGCGTCGGCCGTCCGGGAAAATGATGATTGCCTCGCGTCCCGCCTCGCCGGAGACGTGCCCCGCGGTGAGGATTCGACCATCGCGATCGATAAAGACGCCGCTTCCTTGAGCATTGCCGATGCGCAGGCAGACGGTAGCGGGCATGACGTCCGCGACGATTTGCTGAACGTGGTTTTCGATGTCTTGCAGATCGCGCACCGTTTCGGGCACACGTTTATCGAACGCGGCTGGAAGTTGGGCGCGAGCGATTGACGTCAAAAGCAGAATGGACAAAACGGCGAACGGGATCCGTTTCATGCTCGATTCTCGGCGAGATTGCGGTACGCAGTACTCAGTACTCAGTACCCAAGCATAGCACGCCGGTTTGAATGAGCAAATTACGGAGCCTTTCGCACCACCTTCGCCGACAGCGTTTTTTCCAGGTCCGGTAAATCGTAATGTTTGAGCACGCCCGGCACGACGTTTGTCAATTGATTAATGCTGATTGGCGTTTCGACCACGCCTTGCCACGACTTCAACGATCTTTCGAGCGTCACTTCGCGGAAGCGATCATCAAGTGCCGCGACGTGCAAGGCGACGGGACCGGTGGCGCCAACGCCGACGAGTTCGATATTGTCCCCTTTGATCGCCTTCACGAGCGACAACACATCGAGCACGCGTTGCCCCAGGAGCGGGCGATTCAGGTGCAACGACAGCATCGCCTCCTTTTGATCGACGCCGAAAGAGCCCGGCTTCTTTCCGGGCACGCCGGGCGCGGTTTCGCCGAGGCCGCGGAGATCGAAGACCCATACTTCCTGATGATTCTTTTGGTATTTCTCGTCTAACCAGGCAGGGAGTTTGCCGTCCTGGGGCAAGCCGGCGTCGGGTAGGTAAACGACGGTATTACCCTTGGGTTGGATGTGCTTGAAGCGCAGGCCCGGAACGAGAATGCCCTTCTCGGTTTCGTAGACGACTTTGTGCGTGCTCAAACGATCTTCAAGGTAGTGAATCTTTTGGCTGATCTGGTTCGCCGCCGGAATGTCCGTCGGCAGGCCGATCAAGCCGCGAATCAGTCCTTGCCGTTCTTTTTCGCCAAGCTTGACAAAACGCGCGCGCTGCTCCGCGTGCTTCTTCGCTTCCATCAGGTTCAAGCCGAACGCGGAGACGCCCTTGAAATCGGCGAGCACCTGGCCCGAGCGGGTGCATTGAAGTTGCTCGTCCGTGAAATGTTTGAAATCGCCCTCTTGCGGTGCATCATTCACATTCAACAACCAGCGGCGCATCCAGCGCATCGCGGCCTCGCGGCGCGGCTTCGAGAAGCCGTGCTTGTCGTCGTACTCGAACAGCGCGACACGTTCGCCGTGGCCGAGTTTCGCGAACACCTGGCTCGCTTCTCTGAAAGTAGCCCAGGAGCCGATTTGATCGAAGTAATCCTGCGACGCGATGCACATCAACGTGGGCCGCGGTGCTCGCATGGTGAGGTAATCGACATGTTCCATGCCGAATGCGACCTGGCCGACGATGTTTTGCTCGGCGTCTTGCGGACCGATCGTCGCGAACAGGCGTTCGAGCGATGTGATGTAACAGGACGGGGCGGCGCAAACGATGCGTTCGTCGAGCGCCATGAGGTACGCGGTGAGGGTGCCGCCGCCGGAGTTGCCGGTGCAGCCGATGCGCTTGGCGTCAACTTCCGGGCGCGAACAGAGATAATCGATGGACCGAATGCCGTCCCAGATGCGATAGCCGGCGCACGATTGGCCGACAAGCCAGGCGCCGACGCCGACCATGGTGTGTTCGCTGGTGCTTCCCGAAATTGCTGGTTTCTTGTTGTCGGCGAGCAATTGCAGGCGCTCGCCCTGTCCGATCGGATCGTAGCATAGGACTGCGAGGCCGTTCTGCGCCATCAAGATGCACGCGCGTTGATACGCCTCCGCCGCTTTGCCGTTGACCGAGTGGCCGCACGGCACGAGCACGCCGGGGAACGGGCCCTTGCCGGCGGGTAGGTAAAAATTCGCAGTCACGTGATGATTCGGCCGGCTTTCGTAGATAACGTTTTGCACCTTGAAGCCGGCAATCTCCCCTCGCCCTCCTCCGGGAAAGGGGCCGTAATGAGTGCCGACGACCTTGGCATTCAGCGGCGTCTTTTGCGGAAAGCCGCCGATCGATTCGACAAACTTCGCCTTCAACTCTTGCTGACGGTCGTGGATTCTCGCCGGCGTATCGAGCGACGCGACGAGTTTCCGGCGCGCGTCGAAATGTTTCTGCGCTTCGGCTTGCAGGAACCTGTAAAGCATCTTCCGCGGCTCGTCCTTGGTTGAAAGGACTTGCAAAGATTCCTGAGCCAACAGGGAATTCGCGAAGCCAAAGAGTGCCAGGCCGGCGAGCACGGTGCGCATGATCGGTTGCTCCCATGGATGAGATGGCTTGATTGTGAGGCAAATCAGAGGAATGTCAAGAGTTGAGTTGCAATGGAGTACACGGTGCTCATTACTGGAGGATGAGGAGAGTTTTCGGCCCTTCAACCAGCAACATGATCCCGTACCCGAGCGCGCCGCCGCCGACGAGGATTTGAATAAAGATCTGGATCCAGAAGAGAAACGGACTCTCATCCCGTACCAGGTCGAAGTAGTAGACGAAGCCCCAGCGATGGCGACGCGAAACTTGCATACGGCCCGTGTAGAGGTTATACAGCGTGCAAAGGAGAGCGAACGCGCCGAAGGCGATCAGAATCCACGGCGCGTTGGTGTTGTCTCGCATCGGTCCCGCACCTCGACAGGAACGGTGGGTGGATGCGCAAACATAGCATGCAATTGGGAACGGGGAGAATATGTCACGCAAAGACGCCAAGTCGCGAAGAGGCAAGGCCGAAATCTCTCTTCGATTTCTTGGCGCCTTTGCGTCTTTGCGTGAGACCGTTACGGCTGACTCGGCGGCGGATCTTCCAACGCGGCCCGAACGAATGTCTCAATTGACTGGCAATAGGTCTTCAAGGGCAAATCGTCGCCCTCGCCGCCGAAGGGTTCTTCGATCGACTCCGCGGTCAGTTCGATGCCCAACAAGAAGCCGATGCCGACGGCGAACACCGGCAGGCCCCACCAACCCATCTCGGTCGCCGTCACCCAAGGCGCGGTGGCGATGTTGATCGCAATGGCGCCGCGCAACAGCGCCCGATACGACGACGGCGTCGGCGTGTTGCGGATTCGCTCACAGGCGCCGCAAATGTCCATCAAGGCGCGGGCGTGCACGTCGAGCACCCACGTTGTCTCGCGCAGCTTGCCCTGGCGATTCCAGTCGGCCAGCGTTTGATAAATCAACGACGCGACGAACCCGGGCAAGTGGCGGAGCTTGCCCT
>DAIOGM010000330.1:0-8324 GCA_036745215.1 Gemmataceae bacterium | reverse complement strand
GGCGCTAAACAAGGACAAGGAGGTTTGGTGATGCCCGAGAACGACTCATCCCTCGCCGTCTTCATCGATTTCGAAAACCTCGCGCTCGGCTTTCAAAATCGCCGCGACCGCTTCGACATCGGCCGCGTCCTGGAACGGCTCGTCGAAAAGGGGAAGATCGTCGTCAAGAAAGCGTACGCCGACTGGAGCCGCTTCGGCGCATACACCCAGGCGCTGCACGAGGCGGCGATCGAGCTGATCGAAATCCCCAAGCGAATGCAATCGGGCAAGAATTCCGCCGACATTCGCCTCGTCGTTGACGCGATCGACATGGCGTATTCGAAAGAGCACATCGACACGTTTGTCATCGTCTCCGGCGACTCCGATTTCTCGCCGCTCGTCTCGAAGCTCAAAGAAAACGGCAAGCACGTCATCGGCCTGGGAATGCAGGACTCGACGTCGGAACTCTTACGCGACAATTGCGATGAGTTCATTTACTACGAAGATCTAGGCAAATCGCCGACACTGACGCCGACCCTCCCGAGCGGGTTATCGGAAACGAAGCGGAAAGCGTTTGCCTTGTTGATGGAATCGCTCCTGGCCCTGCGGCGCGAAAACAAGGAACGGCTCGGCGCGTCGATGGTCAAGGACACGATGAAACGCAAGAAGCCGTCGTTCAACGAGACGTACCACGGCTACCGCACCTTCAGCGAACTGCTTCTTGACGCCCAGAAGGAAGGCCTGCTCGAATTGGCGATCGACGAGCGCAGCCGCACGTACGTGGTGACGCGCTTTGGCGCCGAGTTGCAGCAGCCGACCGCCGCGGTGTTGCCGGCGTTGCGCAAGCGTCGCCGCAGACGTCCTCGGCCGCGCAACGGCGTTCGCACGCGCGCTGCGGAACCGCCTGCCGCGCCGGAAGCGCCGCCGACAACGAATGGCGCCCCCGAATGAAACCACAGATGAACTTCTGGCGCGGCGCAAAATGACGAATGCCGAAGCACGAATGACGAAAGAAGCACTAATGACGAATCCCGAATTCAACTAGAATCACATAACTTCGGCATTCGGATTTCGTCATTCTTTCGTCATTCGTTCTTCGACATTCGTCATTGCCTTTGGGAGCCAAGCGTTGTCGGCGGTCGACGACTTTTTGCGGAAGGTTTTGCGCAGCGGCCTGGTCAAGCGGGACGAGCTGCGCACGACCTTGCGCACGATGCCGATCGAGCGGCGTGAGGAAGTCGTCGCGATCGCCGATCATCTCATCCGCGCCGACAAGCTGACGCGTTTTCAGACGCACAAGATTCTGCAAGGCGTCACCGTCGGCCTGGTGCTGGGACCGTATCACTTACTGACGCCGCTCGGTCGCGGCGGCATGGGTACGGTGTACCTGGCGCGCGATTCGCGAAGCGGCGCTTTCGTTGCCCTGAAGATACTGCCGCCGAAGATCGCCCGAACCGAAGAACGACTGCTCGTGCGTTTTCAGCGCGAGATGGAGTTGTCGCAAAAGATCAAGCATCCTCATCTGGCTCGCGCCGTGGAGGTCGGCGTTTTTCAAAACGTCCATTACATTGCGATGGAGTACATACCGGGACAGACGCTCTATCGCCTCGTCGCCGGGCAGGGGACGCTGCCAGTCGCGCGGGCGGCGCATCTGTTCACGGAAGTCGCGTCGGCGCTGGCGCACGCTCACGGCCAAAACGTGATCCATCGCGACTTGAAGCCGTCGAACATCATGGTGACGCCGCACGATCATGCCAAAGTGCTCGATTTAGGTCTGGCGTTCACGGAAGGCGAGGAGGTGGACGACAAGGAGGTCGTCGGCGGCAAGGGCTACATCGTCGGCTCGATCGATTACATGGCGCCAGAGCAGACGCGCGATCCGACCGGCGTCGATAATCGCGCGGACCTCTATGCCCTGGGCTGCTGCATGTATTTCGCGCTGACGGGCAAGCCGCCGTTTCCGGACGGGTCGGTGTACGAAAAGGTGCGCGCCCATCGCCACGAGACGCCGGCGCCGGTGCGCTCGAAAAACCCGCAGGTGCCGGAGGCGTTCGCCGACATCGTGCACCGGCTCCTCGCGAAGTTGCCTGCCGATCGTTACGCTTCCGCGATTGAGGTCGCCTATGCGCTCGAAGCGTGGCAAGCGCACGATGGGCAACCGCTTGATGCACCGGGCGACGCGGATTTTCAACGCGCTGTGCGTGAGATCATCGATAGTTGGACCGCTCCCGAGCCGGCGAAGGAAGCCGAGGAAGCGTTCGAGGACGCGATTATCTTCCGCATCGATCCGGAAGACCGCGTCGCCGCCGCGGAGTTCCTGTCGCGCTCTCTGTTCAAGGAGTCCGAAGGAATACAGCCGCACGTCTGGGTGCTCGGCATCGTCGCCGTTTGGCTCGTGCTCGTTTTATTCTGCGTGCTGGGTTCGTGTGCGCTTGCGGTGCTCAAATAAACGATTCGAATCTGATTGAAACTCTCGTTTCGTGACGCCAGTATTATTGACGTCCGACCTGCTAGAATAGTAATCGGATCATGAGTCGTCGGAGGCAACGACATGAAAAGCCAAATTGCATTCAGCATGCTCGCGTCTGTCTTGCTGTGTTCGCCCGTTTTGGCGCAATCCGAGCCGTCGCGCGCCATGCTCGGCGCGAAGATGCAGAATCTGACCTTCAAAGATGAGATGGGCAAGTCGCATCGTTTGTACGAACTCGAAAACAAGAAAGCGATCGCCATCGTCTTCGTCTCGTTCGAATGTCCCATTTCTAACAGTTACATGACGCCACTCAACGAAATGGCGGAAGAGTTCGGCAAGTTCGGCGTCACCATATGGGGCCTGACGACGAACGAGGACGACACGCCTGCCCAAATCGCGACGGCCGCCAAGCCGTTCAACGTCGTGTTTCCCGTCTTCAAGGACGAACGTCTGAAAGCCGCCGACGCGCTCAAGGCGGACTTTACGCCGGAAGTATTTGTGCTCGACGGCAACTTCGTGTTGCGCTATCGGGGCCGCATCGACAACATGTATTCCGAGCGATTAAAGAAGCACGCGAGCGTCACGGAGCACAACCTTCGGCAAACGCTGGCTGAATTAGTGACGGGCCGGCCCGTGTCGGGCCCGGTGACGCAGGCAGTCGGCTGCAAGATTTATCGCGAAAAGAAGGAAGTCGCCAAGGTCGCCGACGTGACCTACCATCGCGACGTGCAGCCGATCTTGCAGAAGCACTGTCAGGAATGCCATCGGCCGGGCGAAGTCGCCCCGTTTTCGTTGCTGACGTTCAAGCAAGCGGTCACGTGGGCGCAAGACATCAAAGATTACACGCAGCGCCGCGAAATGCCGCCATGGAAAGTAAGCGAAGGCTTCACATTCCACAACGAACGCCGGATGACGGACAAAGAAATCAAGATGCTTGCCGAATGGGCCGACGGCGGCACTCCCGCGGGCGAACCGAATCACGCTCCGCCGCCGCGCAAGTTCACGTCCGGCTGGCAGCTCGGCAAACCCGATTTGATCCTGACCCCGAGCGACGATTTCGTGCTCGGCCCCTCCGGTAAGGACGTGTTCCGCTGCTTCGTCATGCCGACGAATCTCGAGGAAGACAACTACGTTGCCGCGGTCGAAATGCGGCCCGGCAATCCGCAGGTCGTGCATCATTTGCTCTTGTTCATCGATGCTCTTGGACATGGAAGGACGCTCGAAAAAGTCGCGCAGGAGAAGCAGAAAACGGATCCGATCATCGATGAGCACACGAACCTGCCGTCGAAGTACGACCTCGGCCCCGGTTACACGCGCACGATGGGCGTCGGCTTCATTCCGCGCGCCGGCATGATGGGCTGGGCGCCGGGCATCCAGCCGCGCTACATGCCGGAGGGCGTCGGTTTCTTGGTGCCGAAGAAGGCCGATATCGTGATGCAAATCCATTATCATCGCAACGGCCGCGTCGAAAAAGATCGCACGCAGGTTGGCCTCTATTTCGCCAAGAAGAAGATCGATCACCCGTACCAGGCGGGCACGGTCGCGGGCGGCACCGGCTCGGGACCGTTCCGCCTGTTCTTCTCGATTCCGCCCGACGATGAGAACTACAAGCTCGACGGCGACGGCTATGCCCTCAAGGACTTCACCATGCTTACCGTCACGCCGCATATGCATTTGCTGGGGAAATCGATCAGCATCACGATGACGCCGCCGGACGGCAAGGAGCAAATGCTGCTCGCGATCAAGAAGTGGGATTACAACTGGCAGGAAATGTACTTCCTCAAGGAGCCGGTGCAGGTGAAGGCCGGCACCAAGTTTCACGTTGACGCGTACTTCGACAACAGCGTCAAGAACCCGATGAACCCGTTCAATCCGCCGCGCCGCGTGACGCTCGGCGAGCAGACGACGAACGAAATGTGCTTCGTCTTCATCGGCGGCTACTCCGATACGCGTCTGCCGGTGCTGCCGATGTCGCCGGTCTCGTTCGGCGTCGGCAAATCGAAAACCCCGTAGCGTTTTCGTTTGTTCGATTGTGGCGGCAAGATTGAAATCTTGCCAATGTACCCGGCAAGATGGAATCTTGCCGCCACGAAAATGAAAAAATGCAAACGGTTCGATTGGAACATAATCATGAATCTCCGCTGGCTGCTCACTACCGTTCTGTTGATTTCACCCGTTTCGCTTTGCGCTCAAGACAAAAAAACCGGCGAAAAGCCGTTCGATGCCAAGCCCGCGCTGGTGCCTTATCGCTTGACCGACACGCATCACACGCTCGTGCGCGTCAAGATCAACGGCAAGGGGCCGTTCAACTTCGTCGTCGATACCGGCTGTCCGGTGTTCCTGATCTCCGAGCCCGTCGGTAAGATGATCGGTCTCGACAAGGGCTGGGTGACGCTCGACAAACTCGAACTCGAAGGCGGCCTGCAAGTAACCAACCTTAAAGCCCGCGTCGAGACGCCGTTCCAGATCGAAGGCATGAACGGCATGGGCCTCGCCGGCGTCGAACTGCACGGCCTGATGGGCTACACGGTCCTCGCCAAGTTCAAGATGGATTACGATTACACGAAGCTGCAAATGTTGTGGACGCCGCTCAAGACGGAGCCGCTGCCGCCGCAGATGCGCGGCTTCTTCGGCTTCGAGATGGAAGAGAAGAATCGCGAAGTGCACATCGTCAAAGTGCTCGAGGACAGTCCCGCGGCGAAAGGGGGCCTCAAGAAAGGCGATCGCATTCTAAGCATCGATGCGAAAGAAGTGAACACCATCAGCGAGGTTCAGGAAGTCGCCGGGCAGACCAATCCAGGCAAGACGATCACGATGGCCGTCGAGCGCGGCAAGGAAAAGAAGGACCTGAAAATGACCGCCGGCGCCGACAAGGCGGGCGGCAGCGGCGGTATGGAGATGATGGTCCTCATGGTGCGTGCGATGACCTGGCTTCTCGGCGCCGGCCCCGCGCCGCCGCCGCAGCCACGCGGCTTTTTCGGCTTCGAGCTCGAAGACGCGAGTGCCGGCGTCAACGTGACGCGCGTCCTCAAGGACAGCCCGGCGGCGAAAGCGGGTTTGCAGAAAGGCGATCGCGTCCTGCGCGTCGAAGCACGAGAAATTAATTCCCTCAGCGATTTAATGCAACGCGCAAGCAAGATCACTGCGGGCAAGACGCTGTCGCTTACCATCGAACGTGGCAAAGAAAAACACGAATTGAAAATCACCGCCGGCGACGGCTTGTAAATCTTGGGGACAGGCAACAAATGAAACGCAGCATTCTGTTCATTGCGGCCATTGCAATCGGCATCCCGTCGTTCGCCCGCGCCCAGGACGACGTCAAGAAGGATCCGCCGAAGAAGTTCGTCGTCCCGTTCGAATTGATCAAGACGCAGCACATGGTCGTCAGCGTCAAGATCAACGGCAAGGGGCCCTATCGACTCGTCTTCGACACCGGCGCACCGGACAGCCTCGTCAGCACCAAGGTCGCCAAGGAAGCGGAGTTGTTTCCGAAGGACTTCAAGAAGCCGTTCTTCGCGCCGTTCGGCGCGATGGGCCAAACGAAAATCAGCTCCATCGAACTGGGCGGTCTGAAGGCGGAGAATATCTCGACGACGGTGCTCGACCATCCGACGGTGAAAGCGATCGCGTCGTTCGTCGGGCCGATTGAAGGCATCCTTGGCTTCACGTTTTATGCGAAATACAAGATGTCGATCAATTATGAAAAGAACGAGATGACGTTCGAGCCGGGCGCGTATGAGCCGGGCGATGTGATGAAGAAAATGATGGACAAGTTGACGTCGCCGGAGAATTTGAAAAAGATCCCGCAGGTGCTGTCGCCGGCGGGGCTGGTCGGCATGCGCGTTGAAAAGGCGAAGGACGATGAGGCCGCGGGCGTGACCGTGAGGGACGTGCTGCCCGATAGCGCCGCCGACGCGGCCGGCTTCAAGGCGGGCGATCGATTGCTCACGCTCGACGGCCGCTGGACCGACACGGTAGCCGATTGTTACTTCGCGGCGGGGCAGATTCGCGTTGGCGTCGCGGTCCCGGCCGTGGTGTTGCGCGACGGCAAGTCGGTGTTATTGAAAATCGCCGTCCGCGCCGGGTTGTAATATCCGAGCCTGAAGCGTAAGCGAAGAGTTCGACAAAACTCTTCGCTCACGCTTCAGGCTCGGACGGCAAAAGCGCTACATTCGTTCCAATTCTCCGCATCATTTTCATCGGTGCTCGGGTTCCCTCTTGACGGGTTGTCTTACCTCGCTCATGCTGGACGATGGGTCCATCGTGGCGGAGATTCCTCATGTTGCCCAACAAAAAATTGATCGCCTCAATCGTCGTTGTCTTCTCCTTTGCGCTCCTCGCCGCACAGGACGAAGGCAAACTCCCATCCGGCCCGAAAGTCGGCGCTCTGCTGCCGTCGTCGTTTGAGAGCTTCAATATCAATGGTCCCGCGAAGGGCCGGCCGCATTGTCTGATTTGCCAGTTCGGTCTCAGCCCGTCCGTGCTTATCTTCGCCAAGGAGCCGGCCGAGGGAAAAGACGCCGCGTTCAACGATCTCGTGAAAAACCTCGACGACGCGATGACCGAGTTCGATTTTCGCAGCTTCTCCGTCGGCGTCGTCATTCTCAGTCCCGACGCGCAGGATTCGACCAACAACGCCGAGACCGACGTCAAGAAATTGATCGACGAGGCAGTCAAACGCGAAAAGCTCGTGGAACGCCTCAAGAAACGGGCCGAACCGCTCAAGAACGTCATCGTGGCGTGTTTGCCGGAAGCGCCGAAGAAGTTCGACATCAATCCAAAGGCGGATGTGACGATTCTTTTTTACGAACGCATGAAAATGACGGACTCGTGGGCGTTCGGTGCGGGCCAGATGCAGGAAAAGGATGTGGAAGCGATTGTGAAACGCGTCAAGGAGGCGTTGCCGATCAAGGCGAAGAAGGGTTAGTCGTGTTTACGTTTAGTGCCGTTTACGTTTAGCGCTCGCGTGGCGCCGGGCGAGCGCTAAACGTAAACTGAAATGTAAACCTCGTTACTCGCCAACATACGGCATGAGGGCCATGAACCGCGCCCGCTTGATCGCATCTTTGACCGCGCGCTGAAACGTCGCGCAATTGCCCGAACGCTTGCGGCTGAAGAGCTTGCCCTGGCTCGTGCACATCTTTTTCAAGCCTTGCGTGTCCTTGTAATCGACGAACGCCGGTCGCGGACAACCTTCCTTGGTGCAAAATCGGCAGCGATTCTTGCGGCCCCGGCCAAGCTTTTTGCGAACCATTGAGACAAACCTCGCGGGAAGAAAGAATTTTCGGTAAGCGCTTAAATTACGAGGGACGAAAGCCGTCGTCAATGGTCGCCCGCAATTCAATCGCCTAACGGCGCAGCGGCTGCTAGATTACGCCAAGTTCTCAACTCCATCACCCGGCGAGCCAACCCGATGACGGCCACGGACGGAACATCTTCGCGGGCAACCATCGCGCTGACGCTGTTGGTGCTCATCAATCTCTTCAATTACATCGATCGGCAAGTGCTGGCAGCCGTGGAGCCGGAAATCCGCAAAGAGCTTCTTTCGGATGAAAATGGCGTCGAAATCGAAGACGCCAAGTATTGGACCGGTTGGTTTGCAACGGCGTTCTTGTTGAGCTATATGGTGATCGCGCCGTTGTTCGGCCTGATTGCAGATCGAATGTCACGCTGGTGGCTCGTGGGATTCGGCGTCGTCCTATGGAGCCTGGCGAGCGGCGGTTCGGGCGTCAATTGGGGGGTATCTCTTGCGGCAGCGTATTGGATTCTGATTGTGACGCGCTGCTTCGTCGGCGTTGGCGAGGCCGCCTACGGACCGGTCGCGCCCGCGATGATTGCCGATCTGTATCCCGTCGAGCACCGCGGCCGAATCATG